>DATKCJ010000224.1:0-7841 GCA_035513275.1 Opitutaceae bacterium | reverse complement strand
CCGCGTGGTGCGCGTATAATCGCCAAGTGCCGATCAGCGCCAGCTTAGAGCGACCTGAGTGCGGTCGAACGGTCGAGCTGAATGACAAATCGAGGCGCAATCCCCATCTCGCGAGCCGCAATCATCAGAGCAGCATAAAGCAAAGTCCAAGGAGGATGGTTGGCACGAGTGCGCCCAGGACAAGGCCGAGCGGCGAGACTCCTGCGGGCCCGAAGTATTTCTGGAGTATCGACTGGCCTGCAGGGTTGGGCGCGTTGGCGATGACGGTGAGGCCACCGCCCGTCACTGCGCCGGCGACGACTGCATATTTGAGCTCATCGGTGAAATCGGGCACGAGTGTGGCGAGATATGTGATGGCAGCGTTGTCGTTGAAGGCGGTGAGAATCGTGGCGCCGAGGAACAGCGGCGTCTCGCCGAGCGAGCTGAGGACCGGCTGGATCCACCAACCCTGCACACCTCCGTGGTTGACGAGGCCTGCGAGGAAGAAGCCGACGAGCAGGGCAGGCTTGAGGTCGAGCGGGCCTTGGTGGTGTGCCGTGGCTTGCGCGAATGCGAGGAAGAAAAGGAACCCACCGATGAACAGCGCCGGGTCGTGCGCGCGCCACACGGTGAACGCCATGAAGCCCGCGCAGACGAGTGTGATCCACACGGGTATCGGCCCACCTTCGACGCCCGCGGCTGCACCTCCGCCGGGCCGCTTCCCGGCCAGCGAGGCCAGTTCCTTGCGAAAAACCGCCCAGTAAAGCGTGGTGCCGATGATGATGCCGATGAGGGCGCGCCAGCCGAAATGAGTGAACATGTATGCGATGTCCCAACCCCAAGGCGCGGCGACCATCAGCACGGGCGGCGCTGCGAAGTGCGTAAACGTGCCGCCGACAGAAATGTTCACAAACAAAAGGCCGAGTGTGGCGTATTTTAGGCGCGGGCTCGGATCGAGCGTGTAGAACTGCTTCGCGAGCAACAGCGCGGCGATCGTCATGGCAGCAGGTTCCGTGATCAATGATCCGAGGACAGGCGCGACGACGAGGATCGCCACCCACCATGCGCCGGGCGTGCTGCCGCCGATCCGAGCGACTGCGGCGAGCCCGTTTTCAGCAAGCCGCAGTATCGGACGCGTGGAGGCAAGCGTCATGATCACGACAACAAAGAGGGGCTCGGTGTAGTTGACCTTGTGGCCGATGTAGTAGACGGCCGTGTCGAGGCCCTTGAACCCGATGATCACCCCCGCGAGCGCGATCACCCAGATCCCGAAGATTGCCTCGATCTCGCCCAGGAAATGGAGAATCTGGCCGCCGAAGCTGACCTCGTCGGGTTGGCCGTCCTTGTTGGTGTCGGTCACTTCTGGGCGGTCCTTCAGGCGGGCGAGGTGGCGCTCCTCGACGACGTGGGCCCAGTGGCGGAACTTCGCCGCGAAGAACGTGTGCAGGATCGCGAGTGCAAAGACGATCGACGCCCACAAGTTGAACGGATCGGCAGCGATTCGGTTTCGAAGTATTTCCCAAAGGTTCGCGATGCCGGAGTCGCCATAGCCATCGAGAGGCGTTGGAAACTCTATCGACGGGGCCGCAAGGGGTGCCCCCGCCGCAAATGCTGCGGACGGAAGCAGAACTGCGAGGAGGACCGGGACAAGTGCGGAAGGTCGCATCGCCGGAAACCCAAACGCGGGGCGTGAGAAAGATCAATGCCTTCCGGTTGAATGCGGATTGCGGACTTCGGACAAGGACTGGAGATCGGCAGCACTTGCGGAGGTCAATGTGCCACTCGGCACCAGAGCTTTCGTAGAATGCGTTCAGGCCGTGACAGCCCGCTCATTCCGCATTGCGAAATCCGCGCACCGCAATGGAACTCACCACTCGATCGCCGCAGGAAGTTCGGCGAGGGAGTAGATGAAGCGCGAGGCTGCGGCACGGACCCGCGTGCGCACGGTGTAACGGCCGAAACCGACGAAGCGATCGACCACGTCCGCGGTTTCGAGATCGCTCACACCGTCGCCGACCATGACAACGCGCTCCGCCTCGAACTCGGTGCGCAGCCGCTTGGCGATCTCCGCCTTGCCGCCATTGCGAGTCGTGGGGTGGTCGGATTCGAAGCCCGCGTATCGGCCCGCTTCGTCGAAATGCAGCCCGATCGCCTCGATGCGCGTGATGCCGAGCCGATCGGCGAGCGGCCGGATCGCCTCGACGAAACCGCCGCTGACGATTATCGGTGTCCAACCCGTGCTGCGGGCGGCCTCAACCGAGGCCATCGCGTCGGGCTCGATGTGCTCGAGGTAGAGCTGCGCGACAGCGGCGACGATCGAGCGGCCCGGCTGGATGAGCGCGAGACGGCGCGGCATGACCTCGTGGATCGGCACGCGACCTTCCATGGCGTCGCGTGTCATGGCCTCGACGGCGGCAAACACCTGCGGGCCTGCGAGCCGGGCCATTTCGTCGATGCCCTCGATTGCGCTCAGCGTGCTGTCGCAATCGAGGAGGAGGAGGCGGGTCATAAGGAAGGGAGGGTCGCCGAGTCCGTGGCGCGAGATCAATTCCATTCCACCCGGGCGAGACTCAACGGAAGCTCCAAGCTCCAACATTCAAGCACCAGAGAAGCAAGAAGAGCCAAACAGCAACGATTGCGGCCCCGTCTTTTCGGGTTTGGGCATTCTTGAGTTGAAGATTCCCTGGATGCTGAAGCTTGGATGTTGGAACTCACGCCTCGGTCTATCTGGTGTTGGATTTTGAACCGCAGCGCGGCGGTCGGCGACACCCGGTAGTCGTCCCTTGGCGAACATCGGGCATCCGTTGGCATGTGGGCCTCCACGCCCACGGGCGCATTGACCGGCGGGGTGCCGCCCGCTTTTGTTCCGCGCGTCCCACAAGCACAAATGACCACGCCTCTCGCCTCGGTCGTCTCCGCACAAGTAATCCCGCTCTGGTTGTGCGGCCCGTTCGCACTGCTGCTGCTCCTCATCGCGGTCATGCCGCTGACGCCGCACAAGTTGAAGCACTTCTGGGAGCGCTTCTATCCGTTGGTGTCGATCGGCCTCGGGCTGTTGATCGCTTTGCACTATGTGTTCCGGATCGACGGCGGCGGAACGACACTCGCGCACACGATGCACGAGTATTTCTCCTTCATGGCGCTGATCGGGTCGCTCTACGTGGTCTCGGGCGGCATACACATCAGGGTCGCCGGTGAACTCACTCCCGGTGGCAACGTCGTCTACCTGCTCGTCGGCGCGGTGCTGGCAAATTTCATCGGCACGACGGGCGCTTCGATGGTGATGATTCGCGCCTTCATCCACACGAACAAGGTGCGCATCAGCGCCTACCACATTGTCTTTTTCATCTTCATCGTCTCGAACTGCGGCGGCGCGCTCACGCCGATCGGCGATCCGCCGCTCTTCCTCGGATATCTGCGCGGGGTGCCGTTCTTCTGGCTGATCGAGCACGTGATCACGATATGGCTCATCACCATAGGCGCGATCCTTGCGGTCTTCTACGTGATCGACCGGCACTCCTACATGAAGATAAGCGCGGAACGGCGCCAGAAAGTCGAGGAGCCCGACACATGGCGCTTCGACGGCGGCGCGAACGTGCTTTTCCTCGGCGTCATCATCGGCGCGGTGTTCCTGCCGGAGACGTATTTCCTGCGCGAGATCGTGATGCTCGGCGCAGCGGCGGGCTCGTATTACACGACGAAGAAGGATGTGCACGAGTCGAACAAGTTTGGCTTCGGCCCGATCAAGGAGGTGGCTTTTCTCTTCGTCGGCATTTTCGCCACGATGATGCCCGCGCTTGGTTATCTCGGGCAGAACGGCAGCAAACTCAATTTCACCGAGCCGCAGGAATACTACCTTGGAACGGGCTCGCTTTCCGCCGTGCTCGACAACGCGCCGACTTATTTGAACTTCCTGAAACTAGCCGAGGCAAACGCGATGACGATGGATCCAGAAGCGTTTGCGAACGTTGGCGACGACGAGAAGGCGGCGGTGCGCGTAGTCCTCGATAGGTATCCGTGGATGGTCGTGGCGATCAGCCTGGGTGCGGTGTTCTTCGGTGCGATGACCTACATCGGCAACGGGCCGAACTTCATGGTGAAATCGATCGCCGAAGAGGCGGGCGTGAAAGTGCCGACTTTCCTCGGCTACGTGTTCAAGTTCAGCCTGCCGATCCTGTTGCCGATCTTGCTCATAGTGGGATGGGTGTGCCTGTAGGCGCACGAATTGGGTCTGGGATCTCGGGTCTAGGATCTTGGGGCAGACGGCGGAGACGAACCCGGACGGAGATCGGAGTTCGAAGATCGGAGCGTAAGTTTTGGGCTCCGAGGTAGCGCCCCTCTCGCTTGCCGTGAGCCTGTCGAACCGGCCGAGAGGAGCGTTTCGAGACGCGCAATCCATCGCCCGCAAGCGGGCTCCTACATCCAGAGCTTCCACTTCCCACTTCAACTATTCTCGTGAGCGCGCGAGCGCGCTCTACGGGAATAGTCCGCGGGCGGCCTTTGCGTCGGCGACTCTGCTGATGCCGAGTGTGAGTGCGGCGAGGCGGCGGCTGAACTTCATCTTTCGGCGCTGCACCTCGACGGAGAACCACGCCTTGTCGAGCATCGTGTATAGCTTCGTCATGACCTCGTCGCGCGTCCAGTAATAGCTCTGCAGGTTTTGCAGCCACTCGAAATACGAGACGATCACGCCGCCGGAGTTCGCGAGCACATCCGGGATGATCTCGATGTCTGTCCTTTCGAGCATCTTGTCGGCCGCGTTCGTCGTGGGTCCGTTGGCGCCCTCGGCGATGATGCGGCACTTTAGCTTCTTCACGTTCTTGTCAGTGATGACGCGCTCGAGCGCGCACGGCGCGAGGACGGTGCACGGCAGGGTGAGGAGGTCCTCGTTCTCGATGGGCTCGCCGCCGTCGAAGTCCTTCAACGTCCGGTTGTATTTTACGTAGTCGAGGGCCTTCTTGATGTTGATGCCCTTCTTGTTGAAAACGCCTCCGGTGTAGTCGGAGATGGCGATGACCTTCGCGCCGTATTCGGACATCGCGAGCGCAGTCTCGGCGCCGACGTTGCCGAATCCCTGCACCGCGACAGTTGTCTTGGATAACGCGATCTTGCGCTCGTCGAGCAGCGTCTTGGTGCAATAGGCGACGCCCCGGCCGGTGGCCTCGCGCCGGCCAAGCGAGCCGCCGAGTGCAACTGGCTTGCCGGTGACGATCGCAGGCTCGAGGCGGCCGATGTGGTTTGCGTAGGTGTCCATCATCCAACCCATGATCTGCTCATTCGTGCCGACATCGGGTGCAGGGATGTCGATCTGCGGCCCGATGAAAGGAATCATTTCCTGCATGTAGCGTCGTGCCACGCGCTCGAGTTCGGCGAGCGAGAGGGTGCGGGGATCCACGACGACACCGCCCTTCGCGCCGCCGTAGGGCAGGCCGGCGAGTGAGCATTTCCAACTCATCCACATGGCCAGCGCGGCGACCTCGCCGATGGTCACATCTTGGTGGAAACGGATGCCTCCCTTGGAGGGACCGGTCGAGAGATTGTGCTGCACACGGTAGCCCTCGAAGACCGCGATGCGCCCGTCGTCGCGCTTTATTGGGAGCGAAACCGTCATTGAGCGACGGGGGTATTTGGTGCGGGCACGGAGCCCCTCGGGGAGATTGATTGCGTCGGCCGCCATGTCGAACTGCCGGCACGCCATCGTGAAGACCTCGGACTGATAGAGGCGCGAGTTGTGATGCTGGTTTGCCATTGAAATAGGTCCCCTATGCAAGGGTGGCCCGACGGTGGAAGCAAGTTGCGCCGTTCCCGTGGAATGGGACTTGGGCGTGGGTCGGGGTTACTTCGCGGATTTGGGGTGCGCGAAAACTTGCAGAATGGACGGACACAGGCAATTTGCTTTGCAACGACGCGGGCAACCCGCGTATTTGCAGTAAGTTATGGGCGTGCTCCTCGATATCCTGGCATGGCTCGGCCGAAAGGTCGGCACGGGGGTATTGATGGCAATCGTCGTGCTGACGGTCTTCCTCGCCGTGATCTGGGTGCGGGAGCAGCGGTTCATCGAGCAGGCCCGCGTCGCTCGGATTCAGGAGCTTCGGATCGAGCAGACCCAAATCGATGCGGCACTCTCGGAGGCAGGTGCCAAGTTCGAGGAGCTGCAGAAGTTGTTTGAGGAGCAGAGCGACCGTGCTTCGAGGCTTGAGCGGATCGTGGCCACCCTCGAGTCGCTGCAGGATTGGTGGAATTTCTTCTTCGGCGATCCGGAGCAGAACCGGCTGAATCGCGAGCAGCTCGCGCGCGCCAAGGACAACCAGACCAAGACCCAGCTCATGCTCGCTGAGGTCACGAACAAGCTAGAGTCGGCGCTCGGCGTGCAAACCGACCTGGAGGCGCAGCGCCTCGCTGTGGCCGATGAGCTTGCGCGCGCGGAGACACCGACGGGGCTCTACCATTATCTGCGTACCGCATGGGAGCGCGCGAAGTGGCCGATCTTCATCATGCTATTGAGCTATTTCCTCGGACCGTCAGTCGTGAAACTCGTGGCCTATTTCGGAGTCGGACGTTTGCTCGCGAACAGCCGGCCGATCGTGCTTCGCAAGGAGGCGCGCGCGTTTCCCGACATCTCGCGCGGTGGCGTATCGCTCGAGACGTCGATCTGGCCGGGCGAGTCGGCGTGGGTGAAGGAGCATTTTCTCCAGTCGTCCGACGAGGGACTGGTGCGCCGGACGCGTTTCCTGTTCGACTGGGCGATACCCCTGACCTCGCTCTCGTGCGGGCTCGTCGAGCTCATCGAGCTCAGCCATCAACACGCCGGTGAGCCGCTCACGGTGACGATGTCCGACATGGACGATCCGCACAACGAACTTGCGTTGATCCGCATCCCCGAGGGCGGCTCGATTGTGCTGCGACCGAGTTACATCGCCGGCGTGATCAAGCCGCGGTCGTCTCCACTCGTCGTGCGGCGTCGCTGGCGGCTGTTCCACTGGCAGGCGTGGATCACCGGGCAGTTTCGATTCTTCGAGTTCGAAGGCCCGTTGCGACTCGCGGTCGTCGGCAGTCGCGGCGTGCGGGCCGAGTGGCTGCGACCGGTCGGCGAAGGTCTCATGCGCGCGCGGCGGACGAATCAGGACGCCACGATCGGGTTCACGCCGAACCTGCGCTACCGGCCGGTGCGCGCCGAGACGTTCTGGGCCTACTACCGCGACAAGAACCCACTCTTCGACGATCTCTTCGAGGGCGAGGGCGTTTTCCTGTGCCAGGAAATCGTCAGCGACGGAACCGCTGGAAAAATGCGCAGCTTCTGGTCGCGACTCTGGGATGCAGTGCTGAAGGTGTTCGGGATCTAGTTAGGATCTTGGGTCTCGCGTCTGGGGTCTTGCGCCAAGCAACTACAGAATTCGAATCGTGTGCGGACGGTGAATCGGCGGATGAACCAGTCGGGAGTCTGTCCAACTGCGTGTCGGAGTCGTGCTCGCGCAACTCACCTCAGACCCGAAACCCTGAACCCGAGATCCTAGACCCGAATCACTCCACCAATTCGTTCGCGTCTTCGCCGCCGAACATACCTGTGCGGCGCTCGGCCACTTCGAAAAATCCTTCCCGCTGGAGGATCGAGAGAACGCCCGCCGCGACCTTCATCCGGTCAGGGCCACTGAGCTCGGGATGCCGCTCCGAGATCCACTCCTGAATCACGGGACGCGCCTCCTTCTGAATCCGAATGCCATTCAACACCTCGTCCGCCTCATCGGCGGCCTCGTTGATGATTCGCTCCATATTCATCGCGGTTTCCGGAATGAAGGATGCACTGGTTAGGGACTGCGGCAAGCACGGGATTCCCTGCGCACCCAGGGAACTTTCAACTTTCG
>DATKCJ010000223.1:0-3367 GCA_035513275.1 Opitutaceae bacterium | reverse complement strand
CTCATCGAGATTCACTCGCAGCCAAAATGGATCGCAGGAGTCGAGCCTCCCTCGACCGACGAGTTGCTGGAAGTCCTCGTGCCTTCGAGCGCGGGGGTCGCGGGCATCTCAACGCTCCCCCCCGCCAGGCACGCCGTCGTGCTGGCAGTGCACTCGTGGGCGCACGAGCCGCTCCGCCGCATTCGCGATCTCCTCGACGTGGCCGTTCTCGCCGAGTCTGCCGACCGCGACGAGGCGCTCGCTATCTCGCGCTCGTGGGGCGCCGAGCGAGTCTGGCGGACAACGATTCGAGCGTCCGAGGCCGTCCTTCTCGACGGTGCGGCGCCATGGATGCTGCGCGTGTGGGCGCGCAGTCTGCGCATGGCCCGCGAACGAACCGTTCTCGAGAGTCACCTCGAGAGGCTACTGAGCAACTTCTCGGCACTTCCTCCGGCGGAGGCACTCCGAGCGCTGCCGGACGTGCTCGCGGCCGAGATCCTTCCGAAACACGACGAGACCTGGCCGACAAAGCTCCGCCGGACTCGAAAAGCCCTCCGGAATGCCTTCCTGGCGCGGTCCGAGCACGACAGCGCCTCGACGGCCGGCAGTTGCGGAGGCCAACCCGAGGAGCGCGGGACATGAAAGTCGAAGTGTCAACCGACTTTCCCGACGCGCGCATACTGATCGTCGTAGAGAACATGTCTGTACCGCGCGACCGGCGCGTCTGGCAGGAGGCCCAAGCCCTGCGCCGCGCCGGTTACGAAGTCCTCGTAATCTGTCCTCGGGGTACGAATGGAGATTCCGAGCCGTTTGAAGAGCGCGATGGAGTCGAAATCCACCGCTTCTCGCCACGTCCTGCTGGGTCGGCCCTCGGCTACGCGATCGAGTACGCATGGGCTACTTGGCACATCGCGCGCAGCGCGTGGCGGCTCTCGAGGCCCCGCGGCTTCGCCGTGGTTCAGGTCTGCAACCCGCCGGACGTCATACTTCCCATCCTTCGCGTGCTACTGCCTCGGAAGACTCGCTTTGTATTCGATCATCATGACGCCGTTCCCGAGCTCTACATGTCTCGGTTCAAGCGAGGGCACGATCTGATCTATCGGCTACTCATGCTGCTTGAGCGAACCACCCTGCGCCTCGCGGACGTGGTTATCGCGACCAACGAGTCGTACCGGGACCTCGCACTTGGACGAGGTCGGCGGGCGCCTCACAATGTTTTCATCGTTCGCAACGGACCCGACAGCTCGTGGCTACAACGAGCACAGCCCAACCCAGAGCTGAAGGGCGGTAAGGCGCATCTACTTGCCTACGCCGGTGTGATGGGCCCTCAGGACGGTGTCGACGGCGCACTTCGCGCGCTCGCCTCACTTCGCGAGATCCGAAGCGATTGGCGAGCTGTCTTTGCCGGCGAAGGTGACGCCGCACCGTCAATGCGATCTTTGACGACGAACCTTGGACTGGAAGATTTCGTCACCTTCCCGGGGTGGCTCGGTAACAAGGAACTCGCCGAACTGATCGCGACGGCCGACGTATGCCTCGCGCCAGATCCCTCCAATGCGTTGAATGACATTTCGACGATGGTTAAGGTCGCCGAATACATGGCGGCTGGCCGAGCGGTCGTCTCGTTTGACTTGCCAGAGACGCGGATCACGGCAGAAGACACGATTCTGTACGCTAGCAGTGAAGCGGAGTTCGCCGAGCGGATCGCGTATCTGTTGGACAATCCCGATCGCCGTTCCTCACTCGGAAGAGCTGCCCGCGCCCGTATCAAAGAAGGACTGACGTGGGAGCAGTCGGAGCGTGAGCTCCTCGCCGCGTACGCTCAGGCGACTGGGCGGGCTATTTGACCGCCTCGACGTAGAGCGTCTCGAGTTCGCGATGCGCACTGTCCGGGACCGGATCGAGCGCCGACTCGCCGAAGGCTCTCTGTTCGACCCGGGCGAACCCGGCTGCCGCGACCACGAGCCTCAGGGTCTCGAAGTCGTACATCGTTCGGTGACCGGGCCAATAGAAGAGATCCTGGATCGCGAGCAGACGCGTGGGGCGGCCAGGCCGAATCGTTTCGAGGAAGGCGCTAGACTCGTCGACGTAACCACGAAGATACCTTCCGGCGTCGGGCACTCCGATGCGCAGTATGCCGCCGGGCTTCAGCACTCTGCAGAACTCCCGGGTCAAACCGAGGCCTTCTACCAGCGAAAAGTGCTCCTGGAGGTGTTCGTGGAAAACGGCGTCTGCGCAATCGTCGGGAAACGGCAGCGGACGTAGCAGATTCCAATTCAGCTCGACAGGAAAGCCCGCGAGATCGATGTTGACCCACCCTTCCTTTCGAATCTTTTGGCACCCCGGATGAAGCAGAAGCGGCCGCCGCTTCGCCAATTCCACCGCCCTGCGGCGCTCCCGCACCCGGAGCGCATTCGTCGCGTAGAGACGCGCGGCGAACTTGAAGCGGCGCGGGGTGATCCGGCCGCCGATCTTGACTACGCGGGGCTGGTCGGGCTCGTGCGTCGCGAGTCGCCCCGGATGAGATTTCCAAGTGTCGAGGTACTCCGTCAATACCTTCACGGCTGTAGCGGGCGAGTCGTAAGGAGTATTGGGCGTCTGCATGCGCTGGAAATCAGCACTCCGTCCGATACTTTGCACGCCAAATCGCGAGCGATGTGATCACGCCCGAAGTCGGCCGCTCCAGCAGAAACCGAGTGGCCGTTGCGCCGCGTCGTAGCTCGTACACGCCTTCGCAGAGTAATCGCGCAGCGCGAGGCAGCGATCGTGCTGTGCTTCCCACGCCAAGCCCCGCGGCGGTCGCGTAGTACGAGGTTGAGGTCTTGACGCCAACGACCACATTGCCGCGGTAGTAGACGGTGACCTTGCCGCCCGGACGCCGATAGGTCGCGGCGACTACGGCACCAGCCGAGGTCCTTTGCCTCGCGAGACGGCGCGCCACGCCGAACCGGGACTGGACTTGACTGCGCGACATTCCGATCCGGGCGCCACCGATCGATCGCCCAAGGGCGATCTGGGCAGACTCATGCTGATAGGCCCCGACGTCGGATCGCCACCGCCTCGGCCGAAGGTTCCCTTCGAGGTCACGAAGCGGGCGGGCCGCTATTGGGCCCTTCGCGATTCCAGGCGACCCGGAACGCAGTCGATAGTCCGGGGGACCGCTACGCCCGTCGCCGCCATTGACGTATCGTGCCGATCCACGCAGGTTTGTCGGTCCGCAGGTGGTTCCGCCTTGGGTGGCCATGTTGTATTGCTTGATGTCCCAGTCCGCTTTGGGGAGACCCCATCCGTGTTTGATGTCGCACTTGGTCGAGCCTGGGTAGCCGTGGAAGATGTTGCCGACGATCTCGTAGTTGCCGTTGGGATGGGCTTCGTTGAAGGTGAAGCC
>DATKCJ010000222.1:0-4141 GCA_035513275.1 Opitutaceae bacterium | reverse complement strand
AGGCCCGCCAATGGTACGACAAAGGGACCGAGTGGATGGAGCAGCGGGCCCCCAACAGCGAGAGCCTGCGCCGCTTCCGCGGCGAGGCCGCCGAGCTGTTGGGTCTTGTTGAAAACAAGGAGTGAAGCGACAGAAGTGAATCGACGTAAAAAAGCGGCCGGTGAGGCCCTGACCGTAAAGTAAGTCCCTCACCGGCCCGGCATCGCTCCGGCGCACGGTCTGCGCGCCGGCGGCACTGCCCTTTCATCGTACCGCAGACCGAGTGAAAGGAACATTCCAATGACACGATTTACGCATTTCCGATGGGCCGCCGCCCTGGCGCTGGCGATCGCAGTGGCCCCGAGTCCCGCGTCCGCCCAGGAGGCCGACACGCTCACGATCAGCAGCACGTTCAACATGGACTGGCTGTACGGGACCGTCGGCCCCGATCTCGCCGAGGTCTTCGCCAACGGGCACGAACACACCTGGACGCTCACACTCCACGGCACGAGCCATTCACACTATCTTTTCTCTAGTACGTACTACGCCACGGAGATTCACGCGACGTCGTTCGACCTCGAGTTCTTCGGACCGGACGCGGCCACACTCAACGGCATCGTGAGCGATCACATCGCCGAAGGGGACGTCTTCATCTATCTGGAGAACGCCTACTCGTCGGGGTTCGGCGACGACTTCGCGATCATGCACGTCTGGCTGTCGGGTCCCGACATGTACTTCTACTCAGGCCACGACATGGGAGTCAATACGCTCTTCCCGACCGACGCGGACGGCTACCCCGTCGTGGGGCCGGAACCGTTCTCGATCGAGTCCGACTACTCCGAGCTTAACGACATGCGGCCCGGGAACGACGGCAGCATCGAGTCGCGGTACAGCCTTGTGACCTTTGAGGGGAGCGTGGGCGAGCCCGGTCCGGGAGAGCCCGTCGTTCTCGCGGTCGCGGACGCGTCCGTCCTGGAGGGGGACCGCGGCACGCGCACGGTGGCCGTGGCGGTGACGCTCTCCCAGAGCAGCGACGCAGTTGTCACCGTAAACTACGCGACCTCCGACGGCACGGCGAAGGAGAAGGAGGACTACAACGCCACCAGCGGCACTTTGACGTTCGAGCCTGGGCAGACCAGCCGCACGATCTCGGTTTCGATCAAGGGGGACCGCAAGCGGGAGGCGGATGAAACCTTCTCGGTGCAACTCTCAAACGCCGTGGGCGCGACCATCGCTGACGGAGTCGCCACGGTCACGATCCTGAACGACGACTAATTGCAGCAAAAACGGCCGGTGAGGCCCTGAGCGTCAAGTTAGTCCCTCACCGGCCCGGCACCGCTCCGGCGCACGGTCTGCGCGCCGGGAGCGATGTCCCGTCACTGTAACGCAGACCGCTTTCCAAAACAGGAGATTCACGGATTACAGGAGAGGCAAGCGCCGTCCGAAGTTCGGACGGGCACAATCAGCAGCGCCTTTGGCAAACAAAGGGCTGCAACAAACTGCGGCCAGGTTTCTCGCCGCACACACCCCAGATAGGAAAATGACCATGAGTAAGATCAAATTGAACATGTTGTTGGCTGGCGTTCTCGTCGCCGGTGCTTTCGGCGGAATCGCCATGAAGTTCGCTTGGGCAACGCCCAGCCTGGGTTTCACTGGCACTCTCGTTGCGGGACCGGTGCTGCTCGACGAGCTTGACATGAAGGGTGAATCCGACACCGAAGAGATTGAGATCAAAACCAAGGGGCTGTGGACGTCCCGCGTCATGCATTTCAAAATCGCCCCGGGGGGACACACCGGCTGGCACTCGCACCCGGGACCGGTCTTCGTGATGATCACAGCCGGCACCATGACCCTGGAACATTCCGATGGTTCCAGCGCCGTCTACCCCGCGGGAACGGGGTTTGTAGAAGATCCCAATCGCGTACACATCGCTCGGAACCAAAGTGCGACTGAGGTACTGGAACTCGAAGCTTTCATTCTGATTCCGCTCGGCGCGCCCGTTCGGGTCGATGAAGACGATCCCACACTCTAGGCACTCTCCCCTCCAGGCACCGTGAAGTCGCGGCTGGGTGAAACTATGAAGAGGTCGAGCCGGTTTGGTGTTCTTTAACGCGTGGTAAACAATGGTTGTATCTCAACCCGTTTCCACAAAAGAAAGGCACCAATCATGAAATTTGCCGGCATCGACCTCTACAACGATCCCGATGGCATCGTGGTGGTGGAAAACGCCAGCGATATCACGGAGAACACGGCCGACATTCGTGGCACCGACGTGCGAAGCCACCAACCCGCTCTACGTCTTCGGCACGCAGGACCACGTCCTCGAGGTCGCCGCCCCGGGCGTCGCCGGATACAACCCCTGGTGGGAGGTCGTCCTTGTCAGTGTCCTCGACGGCCGCAATGTATCCACAGATCCATTCACTTCCGAGGGTGAAATCCTGGAGGCATACCTCAATGGCGAGGTTGATCTGACCGACACAGGCTTTATCCTGCCCTGCTAGGTGGTTTCCCAGTCGTTGTCGCTATTGTGTATCGATCAAGGCCGGATCGGCTGATGCGAGCGATCCGGCCTTGATCTTGCTCGTGCGCAGGGTGGCCCGACCGGTCCATTCGGGACCGGTCGGGTCGCGGAGCGACAGGATGCTCGCGCCGTGAGTCTTTGTCTCATGAAAGACCGCTTCAACCGTCCCGCCACTGCTTTCAACCTCGCACTCGAAGTACGTTGATCCTCACCGCGAGATGGCAGTCTCAGTGGTTCATCCCGGTCCTTCCATTATCGAGATCGAATCCGGCACGGCGACCGTTTATCAGGGGAAAGATCCCAACGTGCCGCACGTTGTCAACGAAGGTGAGAGTTTCGTGGAGGACGCTACGCTCGTGCACCGCGTGGTGAACGAGGGAGACACCGCCCTGGAGTTTTTCGTACTCCAGATTGTTCCGTTCGGCGCGCCGAGGCTCATCCTCGAACCGGCACCCTAGGCCGTTAAAATTCGACAGTTCGTTCTGCCAGTCTGCGGACCGGCAGAACGGCTGATCCGGGATTCGGTAAATCGGCTCGCGAAGTTCTTACAGCGCAGCCCGCTTCGCGGGTGGGCGGACCTTTCCACACTGGCATCACCCCAGCGCCTATGAGGAGAATTCGCACAGGTTGCGAACCGCAAAGTGGCAACTGAATTTGAACTCCGTAAACAGTGTCTGAATAAGATGTTAGAGAATGGGATGGCGGACGACGGCGAAACAAAGACAACCGTTTGAACCGACACAGCAACCCGAAAAAACGGCGCAAATCGTTGCGGTTCAAGGAGAAACATCTCGCCGCAAACGAATGCGACAAGCTATCTTGAATTCAAGTCCGGACGACAAGACGCCAATAGAACTTTTTCAATCGCCCCTTGCGGCCATTCGCGGCGAGGTGGCCAGCTTGATCCGCGACGCAACCAATTACTAAAGAATCACTTGCGACGCATGGCGTTTTGCATGGTTCGTTACT
The DNA here is from genome assembly GCA_035513275.1 of Opitutaceae bacterium. GTDB lineage: Bacteria > Verrucomicrobiota > Verrucomicrobiia > Opitutales > Opitutaceae > DATKCJ01. Next base: position 672 of record DATKCJ010000222.1, on the reverse strand, counting down.
TCCGCAACGTTTATCGGCCTATGTTCTGCGAGCCAATTGGCGAAGTGACCCCGGTCAGAATCTGGCAAATTCGCCTCGACCGCTTTCAGTCCATGGTCCCCCGCTACGCCAAATTCCTCTGAACGGTCGCCCCGCACTTAAGGCTGCTGCGGGGGGCGACAGGAACTCCGAGACAGTCTTGCAGACGCCGGCGAGATCTGGTGTCGATTGATTTACTCGCAACCTCCGCACAAATGCCTGCCACTGGGCGACCTTTCCGGAATCGGTAGCGAACTCCGTTGTGAACGCCGTCGGCTCATCAGTAACCGTTGTTCCACGATTGGCAAAGGTCCTCCGAATTGCTTCAGCCAGCGTGGCACCATCAAAATCAAACTGCCGAGACAACAGCCAGATATCGAAAAAGTCCTTCATCCGACTGTTGAGCAAACCGAGTTTCACCATCGCCTCGAACTTCTCCGCAACCGTAGTCTCACGTCGGTAACTCCGCAGCTTGGGTGGCGTGTGATTCAGAATGACCGGATACTCGGTGACCGTTGCCTCGGGGAAGATGACGTCGCCAAAACCGATGTCAATCTGCATGGGGATCGGCATGTTCTGCAGTGAGCCTCGAAACGTAACACGAACTCCTTCGTAGTCTGCATCCTCCTTGATCACGATTCCAGCGGCACTGGC
>DATKCJ010000221.1:0-9215 GCA_035513275.1 Opitutaceae bacterium | reverse complement strand
TCGCTCGCGTCGCGCTCCTCGATCGGAATTCCCGCGACGCCGTCGCGCACGGTCCAGTCGATTGTGGGCGAGGGCAGCGCGACGTAGAACGGCACGCCGTTGTCGCGCGCGGCGAGCGCCTTCAGGTAGGTGCCGATCTTGTTGGCGACGTCGCCGGTCGCGGTCGTGCGATCAGTGCCTGTGATGACGAGGTCAACGCGACCGTGTTGCATCAGGTGGCCGCCGGCGTTGTCGACGATCACGGTGTGTGGCACGCCGTGGTTGAGAAGTTCCCACGCGGTGAGGTTGAAGCCCTGGTTGCGCGGACGCGTCTCGTCGACCCACACGTGCACGGGAATTCCCGCGTCGTGGGCCAGGTAGACCGGCGACGTGGCGGTGCCCCAGTCGACGGTGGCGAGCCAGCCGGCGTTGCAATGCGTGAGGATGTTGACGGGCTCGCCGGCCGGTTTGCGCGCCGCAGCGGCGCGGATGAGCGGGAGACCTGCGACGCCGATCGCGTGGTTGATCCCGACATCCTCGTCGGCGATCGCGGCTGCGAGTTCGCGGGCGCGGGATGCGCGCTGGGCCGAGGGCAGGGGAGCGAGCACCCCGCGCGCGCGGTCAAGTGCCCAGCGGAGATTCACCGCGGTGGGCCGCGTGGCGAGCAACGCGGCGTGCGCCGCAGCGAGGTTTGCATCGGAAGGATCGCGGAGCATTGCGAGCCACATTCCGTGCGCGGCGGTGGCGCCGATGAGCGGCGCACCGCGCACGAGCATCGCCTTGATGGCGTGCTCGGTGTCGGCGACATTGCGCAGCGCAACGATCTCGAAACGATGCGGCAGCCGCGACTGGTCGATGATCTCCACTGAGTCGCCGTCGGCACCTGGCCAAATCGTGCGGGTGGGACGGCCGTCGACGTTCATGTCCCGTTGTTGATCGCAAACACGGCGGAGTTCAAGGGCCGGCCGCAGGTTCTGTAGCCCGCGCGGTTTTTCCTCGTGCACACGGAGCTGTTGGGTGCCAGCGTCTCGGCAGAACAAGAGGAGCGCACGATGGAAATCAGACGGGCAGGATCACGGGAGACAAAGGAGGGTCCGGCGGATTGGTTCACCGGCGCCGTGCGGCTGGAGCCGCTCGTCCAGCCGACTCTGCCTGCGCGTGTGGCCGGCGTGAGCGTAACTTTTCAGCCCGGTGCGCGAACCGCGTGGCACACGCACCCGCTGGGCCAGATGTTGATCGTGACCTCCGGCGTCGGCCGCGCGCAGCGCGAGGGCGGCCCGTTCGAAGAGATCCGGCCGGGCGACGTGGTATTGTTTTCGTCAGGGGAAAAGCACTGGCACGGCGCCGCGCCCGACTCGGCGATGACGCACATCGCCATCCAGGAGGCGCTCGACGGGACGACCGTCGAATGGCTCGAGCAAGTGACCGACGCGCAATACGGCGGTGTCGACGGGCCGCCGAAAACATCGTGACTTATCTTTTGATCTTCATCGGTGGCGGACTGGGCAGCATCGCCCGTTTTGCGGCATCCGGACTTGTCGCGCGGCTGTTTGGGGAGACGTGTCCATGGGGCACGATTCTGGTGAACGTCACTGGATCCTTCCTGATTGGAATGATTGCGGCGATGACCGGTCCTGACGGACGCTGGCTGGTCTCACCCTCGGCGCGCGAGTTCTTGATGATCGGCGTGCTCGGCGGCTACACGACGTTTTCTTCTTTCAGCCTGCAGACCCTCACGCTCGCGCGCGATGGCGAGTGGCTCCACGCAGGCGCGAATGTTTTGCTCTCGGTGGCGTTATGCCTCGTGGCCGTGTGGCTCGGGTGCATGGTGGCGGCGAACTTCAACTCTGCGAAGGGGCCCTGACATGCAAATCTCCCAAGATGCCATGTTCCCCCTGAGGCCCGGGAGCCGAAGTCTGGCGGAGTTGTAGCACGAATGCTCGCTGCCGGGTCCTGCCCTATGCCTCGGCATGGGTTGCCTCGCGTGCTCTCGGCTGTCGAGCGGCGCCGCCCCCTGAGTGACAATTCCGCGACGACCTGCCTTTGGGCGGCATCAAATCGGTGTGGTCCAAGCACTTGACCACGTGCTAATAGGCATTATCGTAATTTCTGTTCAGCACGATTCACAACGACGGCGGGTCCCGCAGCCCCGACGTCGGGCAATCGAACTGGAGATAGCTGCGGCTGCTCATACCCCAGTCGCTCGAAGGATTCAGGAATTAGAATGAATCGAGAAACGAGCAAGAAGTGCACAACAAGAAATGCGGAGTGGGCGGTGCCTGCCGCGGCGCTCGGCTGTATTCGTCGGTCAGATAACGAACTGATGGAGACGGCTTCCGTTCTCGTTGTTGATCGACGCTCGTCATCACGCCGGGTTGTGCTTCGCCTGTCGCGCGTTTTTGGAGACGGAGCGTGCTCATGACAAAGCACGCTGCCAATCGAGCGCGGGTTTCGACACCGCGCGTAATGGGTCTGCTCACCGCGGCATTGGGTGTCTTTGTCCTGGTCGGTTGGGTGACGGAGCATTCGGGCATCAAGAGCGTGATCGAGGGCGCCGTGGATATGAAGGCAAACACCGCGGTCGGGCTGCTGCTGTCCGGAATGGCGCTGTGTCTGCTCGACTCCCGCGGACAAGGACTTCGCGTGCGGGTCGGGCAGGCGATGGGTTTGGCGGTGGCGCTGCTCGGCCTCGTGACTTTGGGACAGTTTGCCTTCGGTTGGTCACTGGGAATCGACGAACTCCTCTTCCGCGACACCAGCGGATTCTTCACTCCCCACCCGGGCCGGATGTCGCCTTACAGCGCAGTGGCGTTTGCGACGATCGGACTGGGTCTCGCGGCATTGCCGGTGCGCGCGCTTCGTTGGCTGGCGTTGGTGGCGGGCTCACTCGCTTTGCTCATCGGGGCGTTTTCGTTCATCGGCTATCTTTGGGGCGCGAGCGAAGTGGTCACCGACCAATTTGCCTCTCCTGTGGCGGTGCACACTGCTTTCGGCTTCATTCTGATCGGGGCCGGCACGCTTATAGCGTGCCTGGCGATGGATGGCCGTGCCATTGGGAAATTCCGGGATCTGTCATCGGTCGAGAAACGAAGCCTCGCAGGCTTCGTGGCGACGCTCGTGATTCTGCTGATCGCCGGCGGAGTCACGTATCGGGCCACCGTCACCGATGCGGAGTCGGCCGCGATGGTCGTTCACACGCAGCAGGTGCGCGTGACACTCGGCCGAATGTATGGAGCCGCCTCGGACGCAGAGTCGCAGCAGCGAAGCTATCTCCTGGGCGGCAACGCATCGCAAAACGAAGACTTCAGGACGCACGCGGCACAGGCGATGACAGAGGCCGGGACGTTGACACAGCTCGTCGCCGACAATCCGGACCAGTCAAAGCGAATGGCGGATCTGCGGACCGCGCTTCAAGAGCGGATGGAGCGACTCGAACGGTTGGCGGACATATTCGAGACGTCTGGTCTCGCCGCGGCGCAGGAGGTCGTCCGTGAGGGCGAAGGGATCAAGCTGATGGCCGAGATCCGTGCGATGGTCAGCGAAATGGACTCGACCGAGGCCGCACTCCTGACGGCGCGCGAGGCGGAAGCTGCGCGCGACGGGGAGCAGACGCTGGTTTCGCTCCTCGTCACGCTCGCCGTGGCGGTGGGAGGGTTTTTGATTCTGTTCCTCGGAATTCGCAGGGAAATGAATTCGCGGGCTCGCGCGGAGGATGCGCTGCGTCGCAGCGAGGAAAGTCTGTCAGTGACGCTCCACAGCATCGGCGACGCCGTGCTCGCCACCGACACCGAGGGCCGCGTCACGCGAATGAACCCGGTGGCGGAAAATCTCACCGGGTGGAATCAGGCGGACGCACATGGCCTGCCGATCGCAGAGGTCTTTCGAATCATCAACGAGGAGACCCGGAAACCTGCGATCATCCCCGTGGACAAGGTGTTGGCGAGCGGCGAGGTCCAGGGACTAGCCAATCACACGGTCTTGATCGCGCGCGAAGGCACGGAGCGGCCAATTGCCGACAGCGCCGCGCCGATCCGCGACAGGCAGGGCAACATTCTCGGCGTGGTGCTCGTCTGCCGCGATGTCTCGGCGGAACGCGCTGCTGAAAAGGCGCTGCGCGACAGCGAGGCGCGCTACCGCACGCTTTTCGAGGAGATCGACGAGGGGTTCTGCATCATAGAGATGATCTTCGGCCCGGAGGAGAAGCCCGTCGACTACCGCTTCCTCGAGATCAACCCGTCGTTCGAACGGCAGACCGGCCTCTCCGACGCCGTCGGCAAGCGGATGCGCGAGCTGGCCCCGGAGCACGAGGAGCATTGGTTCGAGATCTACGGCCACATCGCGCTTACTGGAGAGTCCAGGCGCTTCCAGAACCGGGCCGAGCAGTTGCACCGCACGTATGACGTCTACGCCTTCCGGTTCGGCGATCCCACGAAGCGGCACGTCGCGATCCTGTTCAACGACATCACCGAGCGCAGACGAACGGAGGAGCATGTCGCTCACCTTAACGCCGACCTTCAAAAGCAAGCGGCCCAGCTCGAGGCCGCGAACAAGGAGCTCGAGGCGTTTTCCTATTCGGTGTCTCACGACCTGCGTGCGCCGCTTCGGCATGTGCAGGGCTACGTGGAGATGCTCGCGCGCGACTCGCAGGACGTGCTGCCGGAGAAGTCGCGACGCTACCTGTGCACAATCTCCGAGGCCGCGCGCGACATGGGCCAGTTGATCGACGATTTGCTCTCCTTCTCGAGGATGGGCCGTGCGGAGCTGCACGAGGAGACTTTCGAACTCAACGAACTCGTCGACGAGGTGCGCGGGGAGCTCGCGATCGCCGCTGGGGGGCGAGACATCCATTGGACCGTCGCAACGCTGCCACCGGTGCGAGGCGACCAGGCGATGCTCAAACAGGTCCTGGTGAACCTGCTCGGCAACGCCGTGAAATACACACGCGGACGCACCCCTGCCGTGATCGAGATTGGCTGCGCGCCAGGAGCCGACGGGTGGCTCGAGTTCTTCGTGCGCGACAACGGCGCCGGCTTCGACATGAAGTATGCCGACAAGCTGTTTGGCGTCTTCCAGCGCCTGCACAGGGCCGACGAGTTCGAGGGCACCGGCATCGGACTTGCAAATGTCCGGCGGATCATCGCACGCCACGAGGGGCGCACGTGGGCCGAGGGCAAACCCGACGCCGGGGCTACGGTCTATTTTACACTGAAGGCGGTTGCGATCGACAGGCCAGCCCACACCCGATGATGAAACCGAAACGAATACTGCTTGTGGAGGACAACCCCCGGGACGCGGAGATGGCTCTCGACGCGCTGGAGCAATACAATTTGAGCAACGAGGTGGTGAGCTTGCGCGACGGCGCCGAGGCGCTCGACTACCTTTTCCGCCGCGGCGAATTCGCGGCACGCGCCGACGGCGATCCCGCCGTGATCCTGCTGGATCTGAAAATGCCGAGGGTCGACGGGCTCGAGGTGCTCCGGCAGGTGAAGGCCGATGACAAACTCAAGGTGATCCCTGTCGTGATGATGACCTCGTCGCGGGAGGACCAGGACATCGTGAACAGCTACAAGCTCGGTGTGAACGCCTACATCGTGAAACCCCTCAACTTCCATGAGTTCGTCGATGCCATCAAGGTTCTCGGCGCATTCTGGGTGGTGCTGAACGAGCCACCGAAGGGCCCGCTGCCGCCGCCTTGACCGACCCTTGAATCCTCCGCCTATGAAAATTCTACATCTTGAGGACAACCAGCGCGACGCGGCACTTGTGCGAGACATGCTCGAAGCGGCGTGGGCCGACTGCCGGATCACTGTCGTCGCGTTGCGTGCCGATTATCTGAACGCGATCACCCAGGGCGACTATGATATCGTCGTCTCTGACTACCAGATGCCCGGCTTCAACGGCATGGAGGCGCTATTGATGGTGCGCGAGCACGCGCCCGACCTGCCTTTCATTTTCTTCTCGGGCACGATCGGCGAAGAGCGAGCGATCGAGGCCGTGCGCGCGGGTGCGGCCGACTATGTCATCAAGGACCGCATGCAGCGGCTTCCGATCACCATCCAGCGCGTCGTGCGCGACGCGGAGGTCCTGCGAGCCCGCCGCCATGCCGAGGAGGAATTGAAGAAGGAGCGGTATCTGATGCGCATGTTGATGGAGAACCTGCCGGACAGCGTTTACTTCAAGGACGCTGACTCCCGATTCATCGTGGTAAGCGAGTCGCTTGCCCGCAGGTGTGGGCGACTGCCTGCGGAGTTGAAAGGAAAGTCCGATCACGATCTGTTCGCCAAAGACACGGCCGATTTGGCCCTCGGCGACGAGCAGCACATAATGCGCAGCGGCAAGCCGATCGTGAACAAGGAGGAGAGGGAGCTCTGGCTCGACGGATCGATCACGTGGGTGTCGTCAACAAAGCTGCCCTTGCGCGATTCCAGCGGGAAGATCATCGGCACTTTCGGCATCTCGCACGAAATCACCGAGCGCAAGAAGATCGAGGAGCAGCTTCAAGAACAGGCGGAGATCATCAGCCACGCGCCGCTGGCGATCTTCATTTGCGACCTCGAGGAGCGGATCACCTATTGCAACGCCGGTGCGGTGAAGCTGTTCGGTCTCGCCGCCGAGGAGTTCATGGGGCACGTCCCGGCCGAACTCGTGAGCGAGGAAACGGCTGAAATGCTGGAGAAAGGCTGGAAGTCGGCCATCGAGACCGGCGCGTGGACGGGTGAAGTCACGGCCGTGTTGAAGTCGGGACGACGGATGCATTGCGAATTTCATCGCTGGCGGATTACCGACGCGGCGGGCCAGCCGAAGGGGTGCCTGACAATCGCGCTGGACATCACTGAAAAAAAGAAGCTCGAGGAGCAGTTCCTGCGTTCTCAGCGGCTCGAGGCGATCGGCACACTCGCCGGAGGCGTCGCCCACGATTTGAACAACACGCTCGCGCCGATCATCATGGGCGTCGAGATGCTGCGGGACCAGTTGCCCGGCGAGGCCGCGACGTTCGACATGATCCTCGACAGCGCCAAGCGGGGCGCCGACATGGTGCGTCTGCTATTGACCTACGCGAAGGGTTCGGAAGGCGAGCGCATCTCCATCCATCCCGAGCGCCTGCTCAAGGAGATCGTGCACCTGATGAGGGGCAGCTTCCCGAAGAGCATAAAACTGGTCATGAAGGGAGGCTCCGATCTGCCGGCTGTGCTCGGTGATGGCACACAGCTTCACCAGGTGTTGCTCAACCTTTGCGTGAACGCCAGGGATGCGATGCCCGATGGCGGCACGCTCTCGCTTGAGGCGGATTGCCTTGATGTGGATGACTCCGCTGCGGGAGTGCCGTCGGACTTGAACCCGGGGCGCTATGTGCTGCTGCGCGTGCGGGACACGGGCACCGGCATACCGGAAGAGATCATGGATCGGATCATGGATCCGTTCTTCACGACAAAAGGGCCGGAAAAGGGAACGGGCCTCGGGCTCTCGACAGTCGTGGGTATCGTCAAGGGGCACGGCGGCTCGCTCATGGTCGAGTCGAAGGTGGGAACCGGTGCCACATTCACGGTCTTTCTCCCGGTCGCGAGCGCCGTCGCCGAGGCCTTGCCGGTGATCAAGGTCGAGGTCGAGTTCCACGGCAATGGAGAGACCGTGCTCTTTATCGACGACGAACCGGCGGTGCGCGACGTGGCACGCGCTGTGATGCGGCGGCTGAACTACAAGCCGCTCACTGCGACCGACGGATCGGACGGCCTCATTCAGGCGCTGCTGCATAGAACGGAATTGAAGGCGGTCATCGCCGATGTGCACATGCCGCACATGGACGGGCTCACCTTCGTGCGCGCGTTCCGCAAGATGATGCCGGAGATTCCCATCATGATCGCCAGCGGCAGGATCGAGGACGAGGACCGGGAAAGCTTTGCCGCGAGCGGCGTGGTTCTTCAACTGGACAAACCGTTCACCGCGCAGCAACTCGCGCAAGCGCTGAGGGCGCTCCTCGCATCGACGAAAAGTGAGCCCGCGGTCAGGCCACTTTCGCCGACATTGTAATCTTCGCGTTGAGGAGGCGGGAGATCGGGCAGCCCGCCTTCGCCTTCTCCGCGCATTCGAGCACCGCGGCCTCGGATGCGCCGGGCACGGTCGCCGTGACGTCGAGATGGCTCGTCGTCACGGTCATCTGCTCGCCCACTTTCTCGAGCGTGACGGTGGCGGTCGTTTCAATTTTCCCTGGCGTGAGGCCCGCGTTTTGCAGAATCAGCGAGAACGCCATCGAGAAGCAGCCGGAATGAGCCGCGGCAATGAGTTCCTCGGGAGTCGCGCCTTTGCCGCCTTCGAAGCGATTGTGGAAATTGTAAGGGAGATTCGAGAAGGCGCCGGAATCGGTATTGAGGATGCCCTTGCCCTCCTTGAGTGTGCCTGTCCAGACAGCGGATGCTTTTTGTTTCATAGGTCGAGGAACCTACCCAACTCCGGCGCGAAGGAAAGCCGGCAATCGATTACATTTTGAAAACGCGCTTGAACGGCTCCGTCAGGTCAAAAGGCAGTTCGCGTCCTCCTCGCGATGGATTCCCGGATTGCTCCGTGATTCCCGAGGCAGGACATTTGCGCGCAGCACCGAGCAGGCCATGCAATCCAACGAAACCGATCCGGACCTGAATGAAATCCAGCGCGCGGCGAGCGAGCAGTTCGCCCGGCAGAGCCACCGCTACGGCAAGGGGCACATCCTTGCCGACGTGTCGGACGTCGACGCGGCGCTCGCGACCGTGCCGATGAACGGGGTGAGGCGCGTGCTCGATGTCGCCACGGGCGGCGGCCACACCGGCCTGCACCTCGCCAGCCTCGGGCACGACGTCACGCTTTCCGACCTCACGGACGCGATGCTCGACCGCGCACGCGAGGCCGCGGAGGCGAGGGGATTGAAAGTGCGGTGCATGCGGCACGCTGCCGAGCAGATACCCTACGCGAACGGATCATTCGACCTCGTGACATGCCGCGTGGCACCGCACCACTTCTCGGCGCCGGAGAAGTTCGTGGCCGAGGTCGCGCGCGTGCTCATCGCAGACGGCCACTTCGTGCTCATCGACGGATCGGTGCACGACGACGAGCCGGAGGCTGAGGCGTGGCTTCACTCGGTCGAGAAGCTGCGCGATCCGAGCCACAACCGGTTCCTCACACCCCGCGCGTGGTCGCAGCTATGCGAGGCGGTTGGATTGCGAGTCCAAGTGTGCAGCCTCGCCCCGCGCAAGCAGCCCGACCTC
>DATKCJ010000220.1:0-2934 GCA_035513275.1 Opitutaceae bacterium | reverse complement strand
CAACCGACTGCACTTCGCGACGCGGTCGCTCCGCCAGATGCTGAAATGCGCAACTGTTCTGATGCTCGGCGCGCAGCCGGCACTTTCTCAACGGAGCGAAGGGAACCTGAGCGACTTCTGGGTTTTTCAGATGCCGCGGAGCGATGGCTCCTTCGACAAGAGTTACTTCGAACTGGAGCAGAAAGGTGAACGGATCTCCGGTTCCGCGCTGCACACCGGACGGTTCGGTCGGGGGGATACTCCTCTTGCCGAGGGTTCTTTTCGGGATGGAATCCTGCGGTTCACGGTATCGTTGCCCGGACGGGTCACCCCGCACGAGCCGGTTCCGAAGCCAACGGTCTTAAGTTATGAAGGCAGACAGTTCGGCGACGGATTCGCGATGAGCCGGACCGGTTCGTCCAGATCGGGATCGGGAGAATTCATCCGCGTGAAGGCCGAGATTGCCCGGCCGCCGCGCACGGCGCGGCCGCCACTGCGCAACGTCCCCGACAACGGTCTCGCGCGCACCCCGCCGATGGGTTGGAACAGTTGGAACAAGTTCAAACGCGCCATCGACGACAAGACTGTCCGCGAGATCGCCGATGCCATGGTGGAGAGTGGCATGCGGGATGCCGGCTATGTTTACATCAACATCGACGACACGTGGGCAGGGGAGCGCGATGCCGACGGAAAGATCACGGGTAACCGGAAGTTTCCTGACATGAAGGCGCTGGCGGACTATGTGCATTCCAAAGGGCTGAAGTTCGGCCTGTATTCGGCGCCGGGTCCCGTCACGTGCGCGGGCTATGAGGGAAGTTACGGCCACGAGGAACAGGACGCGCGCACCTACGCCGAGTGGGGCGTCGATTTCCTCAAATACGACTGGTGCCGCGCCAGCGGGGTATATGACGACGACGAGATCCGCCTGGCGTTCCAGATCATGGGCGAAGCGCTGCAGAAGACCGGACGTCCGATCGTCTACAGCCTGTCGTTCGCGGTTTACGATGTCTGGGAGTGGGGACCGAAGGTCGGGGCCAATCTTTGGCGCACCACCGGTGACATTCAGGACAGTTGGGAGTCGGTCGAGCGGATCGGATTCGGTCCGAGCGTCGCCGGCGGACCGGAACTCCCCGGGCAACCCAAGCCGCCGGGGCAGGCGCAGTATGACGTGCGGCATGCCACGTCGATCGGCCACTGGAACGATCCCGACATGCTGGAAGTCGGCAACGGCAACTTGACGACCGACGAGTATCGGACGCACTTCACGCTTTGGTGCATGCTGCGCGCGCCATTGCTCGCGGGAAACGACCTGCGCCACATGACTGAGGAAACCAGATCGATCCTCCTCAACCGCGAGGTCATCGCCATTGACCAGGATCCAGCAGGGTTGCCAATGCAGCGCGTCAGCCGCGATGGGGATACCGAAGTCTATTTGCGACCGTTGCATGACGGCGACATTGCCGTGGCATTGTTCAACCGCGGGGACACGCCGGCAGAGGTCGGTGTGACCTGGGAATCGCTCGGTATCGAGGGTCAACCACGCGCGGTTCGCGACTTGTGGAAACACGAGCCAGTGGAAGTCGCCGACCGGGGTTACACCGCAACCGTGCCGACGCACGGAGTCGTGCTCCTGCGTTTGAAAACAAAATAGCGCTCGTGTGTGGAGTCCGGCGATCGTGGCGGATCGCCTCACGGCGCGCGCCACCTTGTGCATCGTGGTGACTGGAAAATGGCGTGTCGACGCGGTCCCTGCGCGATGCCGTTGTGGTCGGATGCAACTGACCACTCTCGCGGGCACGACGCTGCGCATCTCGCCGATTTGCCTCGGCACCGCTGCGATAGGGCACGCAATCAGCGAGGAGGAGAGTTTCGCGCTGCTCGACCGCTTCACCGAATTGGGCGGCAACTTCGTCGATACAGCCCGCATCTATTCAGACTGGGTGCCGGGCGAGCGCGGACGCGGTGAGCGCATCCTTGGCGACTGGATGAGATCGCGGCGTATCCGCGACCACCTCGTCATCGCTACGAAGGGCGGCCATCCGTCGCTCGACTCGATGCACGTGCCGCGGACCTCCGAGGCCGAGCTGCGCTCCGATCTCGACGCGAGCCTGCGTGTTTTGGGAACGGACCATGTCGACCTCTACTGGTTGCATCGCGACGATCCGGCGCGGCCCGTGGAGCATTTTGTCGATGTGCTGAATGCGCTCGTCGACGAGGGAAAGGTGCGCACGTTCGGCGCATCGAACTGGAGCGCCGCGCGGCTTCGCGCGGCGCATGACTATGCAATGGCGGCCGGCCGGCGGACTTTCGCCGCGAGCCAGCCGCACTGGTGCCTCGGTTGCCAGCACTCGCGACCTTCGTCGATCCCGGGGCTGGTCTTATTCGACGCGGACGCGGAGCGCTTCCACAAGGAAACGGGCGCTGCGGTCATACCCTACAGTTCGCAGGCAGGCGGCTTCTTCTCGAAACTGGCGCTTGCGCCCGACCAGCGGCCAGTCGGCTGGGAGAAGAGCGCCTACAATACGTCGCAAGGACTCGCGGCCGGCAAGGCGGTGGCGGAATTGTCGCGCGAGCTTGGAGTCCCGGCCGGCGCTATCGTGCTCGCCTATTTGTGGTCGCGCCCGTTTCCGGTTGTGCCCGTGGTCGGATGTCGGACGAAGGCCCAGCTCGAGGCGAGCGTCGCGGCGATTCCGCTTCGGCTGAGCAGCGATCAGCTGCAGCGACTCGAGAGAGCAAGCAGGTCCGGGCTATTATGATTGAACGTGCCCGGGTGGGTTGACTCACCACCATCCGCGTTCGTTGGCGGTGGTGAGCGCGTCTTCAACAGGCCCGAGCGCCGGAATCCACAAGCGTTCCCACTCGAGACTGACCGCCCCGGAGAATCCGACGGCGAGCGCCTCGCGCAGTGGCTCTATCGGAAACTCGCCTTCGCCCGGCAGCACGTAGCGGTAATCC
>DATKCJ010000219.1:0-22137 GCA_035513275.1 Opitutaceae bacterium | reverse complement strand
GAAGTGGGCTGGCGTAGTGCTCCTGGCGCAGCGTGGCACGCGTGTCGCCGACGTTCGCCTCGTCCCACTGGCGCTCGAACGTGTAGAGCCGGCCGATGAGCCGCAGGACCAGATCCACGGCCTTGGGCCGCTCGGCCATCGGCAAGAAAAACTGGCTGTTCATCGGCCACCCCGACGCCGGCCAGCGCTCCGCGATCCTCTACTCGATGATTGTCTCGTGTCAGCGTCACGGCAAAGACCCGCTCGCATACCTACGCGACGTGCTCTCGCGCCTGCCTGCCCTGACCAATCAGGACGACCTCGGCACGCTCACGCCTGCGCGATGGACAGCACCAGAGACACCGAAGAAGCCAGAGGCAATGGTGGCTACTACGACAACCGGCTCGTAGGCAGTAGTCACCATTACGAATCGCCCCGCTTCGGAGTAGCCACCACTACGAAGTCAAGAGGCCCCCGGTCGGACGCTTACGGCAGGATTGTTCGGAATTGGCTTCAGCCAAGTATGCCCGGAGGTTCTGAAATGGCTCCGAGCCTCCTCGCGCGTGTGCTCAAACATCACCCAGGCACGTGCCCACCAGCCGCGCGGTTCGGATCCACGGGTGGTTGATCGGTACGGTGCGCTTCACGCCAGCGACTTTCGCGAGTGGGACGGGGACGCACTCGTTGCCACGGACAGCGACCATCACGTTGAACCGGCCTTGTTCGAGTAGATCGACCGCTTTCGTGCCGAGCCTCGTGCAGAGGAGGCGGTCGAATGCGGTCGGCGTGCCTCCGCGTTGCACGTGGCCCAGCGAAGTGACGCGCGCCTCGATGCTCGTCGCGCGCTGTATCTCTCGAGCGAGGCGGCTGGCCACGGGCTCGTAGATCAGGGTCTCGACACCGGGAACATCTCCGCGCACTTGTGCGGGCGGCTCGGATTCTCGCCGCCGCTTGCCTTTCTTCGCGGGGTCTGTCTTCGGCTGCGATTCGCCCATCTCGTGCGGCGTGATTCCCTCCGCGACTGCGATGATCGAGAAACGCTTCCCGGCCTGGCGCCGCGCGGTGATGCTCTTTACGATCGCTTCCACGCTGTAGGGAATCTCGGGAATCAGGATCACGTCCGCGCCGCCCGCGATGCCAGCGCCGAGGCACAGCCAGCCGGCGTCGTGTCCCATCACCTCGCAGACGATGATCCGGTGGTGGCTTGTCGCGGTTGTGTGCAGCCGGTCGATCGCTTCAGTCGCGATCGACATGGCAGAGTCGAAGCCAAACGTGATGTCGGTCTCAGCGATGTCGTTGTCGATGGTCTTCGGAAGCGTGAGCACGTTGATGCCGCCCTTTTGGTGCAGGCGATTGGCGTTCTTCTGCGTGCCGTTGCCGCCGAGACACACGAGACAATCGAGTTTGTTTGTCCGGTAGGTGCGAACCGCGAACTCCGTCATGTCGCGAATCTCGCCATCGACGCGCATCTTGTGCGGCTTGTCGCGACTGCTCCCGAGAAACGTGCCTCCCTGCGTGAGGATCCCGCTCACCATGTTGTCGTCGATCGGCACAATCCGGTTTTCAACCAGGCCGCGAAAACCGTCCTGCACTCCGACAACGCGCATGCCGTGGTGCATCGCCGCCTTCGCGACTCCGCGGATGACCGCATTCAGGCCGGGGCAGTCGCCACCCGCAGTCAGAATCCCAATCGTTCCCCTTTTTTGCGCAGGCATGGTGAACCTCTTCTAGAGCATCGGAACCGATTTGCCGAGTCCGCGATTGTGAAAGTCACGCGCCGCCGCTGCCTGCGCGACTGGTGCCTTGGATCGACCGCGGGCGTGGCGCGGCTCCGCCTTGCCTCCGCCAAAACCCGGGCCGGATCGGAATCCGGCTCACACCTCCGCACCCGCCGCGCCGCCCATCGCGCGGCCGGCGTGCCAGCCTGTTGTCCATGCCGCCTGAAAATTGAAACCGCCCGTCACCCCGTCGATGTCGAGCACCTCGCCCGCAAAGTGTAGCCCCGGCACGAGCCTGCTCTCCATCGTCCTGATATCCACCTCGCGCAGCCTCACGCCGCCGCACGTCACAAACTCCTCCTTGTTCAGGCTTTTTCCGGCGATGGCGAACTCGCTCGCACCCACCCGCTCGCCGAGACGCCGCAACGATGCATTCGAAACGGTCGTCCAAGTCGCAGTCGACGCCACACCTGCCGCCGCGACGAGCCGGTCCCAAAGTCGTGCCGGAAGGCCGCAGGGATTCGCAGTGGCCGCATGCCGCTTTTGGTGTTCGCGGCGGTAGTTCGCGAGCGTGCGCTCCACTTCATCGACCGTCGCAGGCGCCGCCCAGTTCACGCGAATCGAGAATTTGTAGTCCGAAGCGTGCAACTCGCGGGCACCCCACGCTGAGAGCTTCAGGATCGCTGGCCCGCTCAATCCCCAGTGTGTGATCAGGATGGGGCCGTCGCTCGAGAGCTTCGTTCCCGGCACGCGCACAGCCACGGAGGCGACCGAGAGCCCCTCGAGTCCGCGCAGCAGCGGATCGTCACAATGAAAAGTGAAGAGCGACGGCACCGGTGGCTCGATCGGATGCCCCATCGCCGCGGCGATAGTCAGCCCTGCCGAACCTCGGTTGCCGCCGGTTGCGAGCAGCACGCGCTCTGCGGGGATCTTTTCTCCAGTGGTGAGCGCTGCTGCGAACCCGGTCACCGTGCGCGCTATTTCCCGCACGCCGCAACGCGTGACAAGTTCCACGCCCGTTTCGCGGCACGCGCGCATGAGGCAGTCGATGACCGTTGCCGAGTCGTCGGTTATCGGAAACATCCGGCCGTCCGCCTCGGCCTTCAGCGGCACGCCCCGCGACTCAAACCACTCGACTGTTTCTCGCGGACCGAAGCGCGTAAGCGGCCCGAGCATCTCGCGGCCGCCGCGCGGGTAGTTCGCGGCCAGCAGCATGGGCTCGAAGCAGGCGTTCGTCACATTGCAGCGTCCGCCGCCCGAGACCCGCACCTTCGCGAGCGGATGCGCAGTCGCCTCGAGGATCGTCACGCGAAGCGACGGATCAGCCGCCTTGCAGGCCAGCGCGCCGAAAAAACCGGCTGCGCCACCGCCGACAACTAGGATCCGTCGTTCCGCCATCCGCCCGAGCGTTGGCGGGCGCGTCGCGGAGGTCGAAGATTATCTGTTGCTTGCGCGCCTGCCGCCTTCCACGCCGGGTTATCGGTTGCATTGGCCATCGGCGCTCCCAACAATTTCCCGCGTCACCTGACGCTTCCGATACCCCGGCACCCGACCCCGGCAGCGCCTGCGGCATCTCAACCATTTCACTCCGGCTTTCGAATGAAGATCCTTGTTCCCATCAAACGGGTCCCCGATGCCGACACGCGCATCCGCGTGCGCGCGGACGGCTCGGGCATCGATGACGACGGCATCAAGTTCGCCGTGAATCCGTTCGACGCGATCGCGCTTGAGGAGGCGCTCCGCATTCGCGAAGCCCGCGGCGGCGAAGTCGTCGTTGCCACGATCGGGGGCGGGGAGTGTGCAGAGCAGCTTCGCAACGGCCTCGCGATGGGCGCCGACCGTGCGATCCTCGTGAACACCGCCGACACCCTCGACTCGATCGCGGTCGCGCGAATCCTCGCCGCACTCTGGAAACGCGAGGCACCCGCGTTCGTTCTGATGGGTAAACAGGCGATCGACGACGACTCGAACCAAGCCGGCCAGATGCTCGCCGCGCTCCTCGGTGTCGGCCAGGCGACCTTCGTTTCAAAACTCGAGCTCGCCGACGATGGGTCGAGCGCGCTCTGCTGCCGGGAGACGGACGCGGGGATCGAACGCGTGCGCGTGAAGCTTCCCGCTGTCATCACCGCCGACCTGCGGCTCAACGAGCCGCGCTACGTCTCTCTGCCCGGCATCATGAAGGCGAAGAAGAAGCCGCTCGAGGAGATCACACCCGCCGACCTCGACGTCGCCGTCGCGAGCCGCACACACTACCTGCGCTACGAAGCGCCTCCGCGCCGCAAGGCCGGCGTGCGCGTGGCCACGATCGACGAACTCGTCGAGAAACTTCGCGAAGCAAAAGTCCTCTAGCCATGAGCAAGATTCTCGTCATTGCCGAGCACGACTCAGGGCAGCTCAAGGCAGCCTCGCTCTCAGCTGCAGGTTTCGCGCAGCAACTTGCCGCCGCATCGGGCGGCTCATTCGAAGTTCTCGTCGTCGGCCACGCAGTCGATGCGGTCGCAACTGCGCTGCGAACCTGTGGCGCGGCGGCGGTTCTCGTCGCAGACGCGCCTGCGCTCGAGCACCCACTCGCCGATCGTTACGCGCATGTGATCGCCGATGTCGCGCACGCCCGCGGCGCCACGATGGTCGTCGGGGCGTCGTCGACATTTTCCAAGGACGTGCTCCCCCGCGCCGCGGCGCTGCTCGATGCCGCGATGGTGAGCGAAGTCGTGGGCGTGCGCATCGAGAACGGCGAGCCGGAGTTTCGCCGCGTGATGTTTGCGGGCAACGTGATCGCGACCGTGCGGCTCGACGGACCTGTGCGCGTGGCGACAGTGCGCGCGGCGGCGTTTGCGGCGCCGGCGGCGAGCGCTGAGTGTCCGCTCGAAAGCGTGACTGTCGACGAAGCGGCAGTTCCTGCGTTCCTCGAGTTCGTCGATCGCGAGGCAAAGGCGGCGGGCAGGCCTGACGCGACCGAGGCGCGGATCGTCGTGTCCGGCGGGCGCGCGTTGAAGAACTCCGGCGACTTCGAGCGGCTCGTTGGCGGACTCGCGGATGCACTCGGTGCAGCCGTCGGATCGTCGCGCGCGCTGGTCGACGCCGGTATCACTCCAAATTCACTCCAGGTCGGCCAGACAGGGAAGATCGTTGCGCCAGATCTCTACATCGCGCTCGGCATCTCAGGGGCGATCCAGCACATGGCGGGAATGAAGGACACCAAGGTGATCGTCGCCGTGAACAAGGACGCCGAGGCCCCGATCTTCGAAGTCGCCGACTACGGACTTGTCGCCGATGTCTACGAAGCCGTTCCCAAGCTGATCGAAAAGCTCAAGTCGTGACCCCCACGCGGGAAACCTTCGGCAACATTCCGTTCTCGTCGCAGATGGCGTTCTACGCGCTGGCGATCGCGGCGACCGCCGTGTTCGCGTGGGGCGTGTGGCGGCGCTGGCGATTGTGGCGGATGGGCACACCGGTCAATTTCCGCGAGCTGTTGCGCGGCGGAATCGTGCAGGTTTGGGAGAAGGTCCGGCCCGGCGCGCGGCGTGTGCTCGTCGACGGGCTCGGCCAGCAGCGCGTGCGCGGCCGCGGGCTCGCGAGCTGGGCGCATGGCATGATGTTTGCCGGATTCATGGTGCTGCTGCTCGGCACCACGTTGCTCGAGATCGACAACATCCTTTCGGCGATCTCGCCTGCGCTGAAGTTTCACCAAGGCACCTACTACGTGGCCTACGAACTCGCGCTCGACATCCTCGGACTGTTCTTCATTGCAGGCACGATACTTTTCTTCGCACGACGGCTCGTGCGGCCGCGGAGCGTCGGCCACCGCGCAACCGATTGGTATGTGCTCGTGTCGTTTCTGCTGCTCGGCGTTACGGGATACCTAGTCGAGGGACTGCGGATCGCGTGGCAGCAGCCGGTCGGCATCGCGGCAAACTGCTCGCCGGTTGGCTTGTGGGTTTCCGGGTTCTTCGACGGCTGGAGCGAGGCGGATTCTCGCTCGGCCCACCTGCTCTGGTGGTGGGTGCACGCGATCCTCGTCTTCGTGTTCATCGCATCGATTCCGTTTACGAAGCTGTTCCACTTCATCGCCGGGCCGATGAACCTGTTTCTCGCAAAGCCGTCGCTTGGCATCCTGCAGCCCGTGACGATGGAGCAGGTCGAGTTAACCGAGCGGATCGGTGCCAGCGACATCCGGCACTTCTCGACTGCGCAGCTCCTCAGTCTCGATGCGTGCATGGAGTGTGGTCGCTGCGAGGAGGCGTGCCCGGCATTCGCGACTGGGAAGCCGCTTTCGCCTAAGGCGATCGTGCTGGACTTGAAAGGCCTGATGGAGCGGACCGCGGCGAGCGCGGGCGTCGTCGTGCCAGCGCTTCACGGCGAGACAATCGGCGCGGAGACGCTTTGGAGCTGCACGGCGTGCAGCGCATGCGTCAAAGTCTGCCCTGTGCGAATCGATCAGCTCACGCTCATCCTCGATATGCGGCGTCACCTCGTCGCCGAAGGGGCGCTCGCGGGCACCGCCGCAACCGCGCTCCGGCGGATGCAGTCGAGCGCGAACCCATGGGGACTCCCCACAGCCGAACGCGCCGCGTGGCGCGAGATGCCGGCGAAAAATTGATCATGGAAAACACCGAGACCACGTCCGCGGCGCCGACCGTGAAGGAGAACCCCGGCTTCGAGATTCTCTACTGGGTGGGCTGCGCCGCGTCCTACGATCGTCGCGCCCAGCGCGTCGCCCGTGCGGTCGTGAAGCTGCTCAAGCACGCCGGCGTGAACTTCGCGATTCTCGGGCGAGAGGAGAAGTGCACAGGCGACTCCGCCCGGCGGCTCGGCGACGAGTTTCTTTTCCAGGAACTTGCGACCGCGAACATCGAGACGCTCAACAAATACAACGCGCGGCGGATCGTCACGCATTGCCCGCACTGCGTGAACGCGCTGCTGCGCGACTACTCGCAGTTCGGCGGGCACTACGAAGTCATGCACCACTCGCAGTTGCTCGCGCAATTGATTCGCGAGGGCCGCATCAAGGTCGACCCTGCGTTGATTCCTACAGGCGAATCAGTGACCTACCCTGACCCGTGCTACCTCGCGCGGGTGAACGGCACGCACGAGGAACCGCGCGAGGTCCTCGGCGCTGCGCTCGGTGGCTGCGGCAAGCTGCGCGAGATGGACCGCAACCGCGCGAAGACGTTTTGCTGCGGCGCTGGCGGAGGACGCATGTGGATGGAGGAAGACCCGGCGAAGCGCGTCTCGACCGTGCGCGCGGCGGAGGCAATCGCGACTGGCGCCAAGACCGTCGCCGTTGGTTGCCCGTTTTGCCTCACGATGATGAGCGACGGCGTGGCGGCGCAAGGCACGGAGGCGCGCGTGATCGATATCGCCGAGTTGCTCGCGGAGCGACTTGGCCTGTGATTGGATAGCCAGGCACACACTTATGAAAACGAAACAAGCGAAGGTCCGGTTCAACTGGGAGGATCCGATGCTCCTCGAGAGCCAGCTTTCGGAGGACGAGCGGATGATCCGGGACTCGGCGCGCGACTACTGTCAGGAGCGGCTCATGCCGCGCGTGCTGATGGCGAACCGCCACGAGAAGTTCGACCGCGAGATTCTCAACGAGATGGGGGCAATCGGCCTGCTCGGCTCGACGGTCGAAGGCTACGGCTGCGCGGGGGTGAACTACGTGAGCCAGGGATTGATCATGCGCGAGATCGAGCGGGTCGACTCGGGCTATCGCTCTGTGACGAGCGTGCAGTCGTCGCTGGTCATTTTCCCGATCTTCATCTACGGCACCGAAGAGCAACGGCTGAAGTTCATTCCCAAGCTCGCGTCGGGGGAGTGGGTCGGCTGCTTCGGACTTACGGAGCCAAACCACGGCTCCGATCCCGGCGGCATGCAAACGCGCGCGAGGAAGACGGCTGACGGCTATGTGCTCCACGGCACGAAAACTTGGATCACGAACTCGACCATCG
The DNA here is from genome assembly GCA_035513275.1 of Opitutaceae bacterium. Lineage (GTDB taxonomy): Bacteria > Verrucomicrobiota > Verrucomicrobiia > Opitutales > Opitutaceae > DATKCJ01. The sequence continues at coordinate 14,489 of DATKCJ010000219.1, read as the reverse complement.
CCGACGTCTTTATCGTGTGGGCAAAGGACGACGAGGGTGAGATCCGCGGCTTCATCCTCGAGCGCGGCATGAAGGGCCTTTCCGCGCCGAAGATCGAAGGAAAGTTTTCACTGCGAGCGTCGCCGACGGGGCAGATCGTGATGGACGAAGTTGAGGTGCCCGCGGAGAACCTGCTTCCCGGTGCCGTCGGGCTGAAAGGTCCGCTCGGTTGCCTCACGAAGGCACGCTACGGAATCGCCTGGGGCGCGCTCGGCGCCGCAGAGTTTTGTTGGCACGCGGCGCGCCAATACACGCTAGACCGGAAACAGTTCGGCCAGCCGCTTGCTGCGAACCAGTTGATTCAGGTGAAGCTCGCGAACATGCAGACAGAAATCACACTCGGGCTGCAGGCCGTGCTGCGCGCGGGCCGGATGATGGACGAAGGCACCTGCACGCCTGAGCTCGTCTCGATGCTCAAGCGCAACAATGCCGGCAAATCGCTCGAGATCGCGCGCGTCGCGCGCGACATGCACGGCGGCAACGGCATCGCCGACGAATACCACGTCATCCGCCACGTGATGAACCTCGAGTCGGTCAACACCTACGAGGGCACGCACGACATCCACGCGCTGGTGCTCGGCCGCGCGCAGACCGGCATCCCGGCGTTTGGCCCCAGCGTGACCTAGGGCGGCGCTGTTCGTTCGAATTCTGTGCAAAATTGCGCAAGGTTGCGCTTGGCGAAATTGATTCGGGCGCGCAAGTTCACGACATGGCTCGCCGGCCGCGGCTCGAATTCGAAGGTGCAATCTACCATGTCTTCAACCGGGTGAATCCCGGTGGCGACGTGTTCGGCAACCCTGCTGCGGCAAGGTTGTTCGAGGATTGCATGATGGATGCGCGCGGCGAGTTCGGCTGGCGACTTCACGCGTTTTGCGTCGTTCGCGAAGGATTCCACCTCGCGCTGGAAACGCCGCGCGCGAACCTCGTCGCGGGCATGCACTGGTTTCAGTCGACGTTTGCGAAGCGCTTGAGGGACGCATTCGGCACGACCGGGCCGCTCTTCCAAGGCCGCTATCGCGCGCTGCCGGTGGAGCGGGGCGTGCCGCTCGCGAATCTTGCGAACTACATCCACTTGCGGCCGGCTGACACCGGAGTCGTGGCGGCGGACCATCTTCCGCTGTTTCGCTGGAGCAGCCTGCGGCGGATCATCCGGCGCGATTGCCCGGGTTTCCTGTCGCCTTCCGATTGGATCGGACACGTTCGCGAGCTCGACGACGCGCCAGACCGGACTGCCGCGTATGCGCCGCTGCTTGTGCGCATGGCGCGCGACCCGGAGCGACACGTCGCGATCGGGATGCGCGGGATGATGCGCGGTCCGGTCATCGGCTCGCGCGATTTTCGCAATGCGATCCCCGTGCTCGCGAGCCTGCCGCCGGTCGAGGTGCAATGGTTTGCGGAGCTCGACCGGCTCCTCGGAATGAGCGGCAAGACGCGAGACGACATCGCCGCGGATCCGAAGGGCGCCCCGTGGAAGGTGGAACTCGCTAGAGAACTCCGCATCGAGGCGGGTGCTCCGCTCGACTGGATCGCGCGAGAACTCGGCATGGGCACGGTCAATACCGTGAGCCACCATCTCTGGCTCGCGCGTCGCACCGCGCGGGAGTTGAAATCCGCCTAGTTGCGAGACGCGCTCGCGCGATTGCGCTTCACCAGAAGAACCAGTCGTCGCGTCGCTGGAGAAACTCCAGCGTCACAGGCTTGATGGCGACGCGCCACACGGTGGTGAACCGATCCCAAGGCCCCGGGATCTCTCCGTCGAAGACGACTTCAGGACGCGCAACTTCGCGCGGAGTCTGCCGGGCGCGAGCGAGCACGGATCGAAACCCGGCCGGCGTCGAGAAGAAGAGGCAGCGCCGCTCGAACACATCCGGAACGGAAGCGAAGTGGCTTTCAATCGGACCGGGATGGAGCGAGCGGAAGCGGCGGATCACATGTTCGCACCGGGCAAGCTCGACGACGGCACGGTTGCATGCGGCTTCAAACGTTTCCCCAGCTGCGTGTCCGTAGACGATGAGATCAGGCTCAACCTCCTGGATCAGGAGCACGACGGATGTGTTTTCGAATTCGTGAAGAAACTCGATCGCATGTACTCCGTTCCACGGAGACTCACGGCGGGTGGAACCAACCGAACCCTGCCACCAGCCGATCAGGCAGAACCGCTCGATCGCCTCCATCCGCGCAGAGCGGCGGGCGCGGGATGAGCCGAGCCCAGGGAATGCCGCCATGCCGTTGGAGGATGGATCCACGTCGAAGCCATACTTCGCTCTTTCGGGCGACTTGAAGACCTCGGCGTGAGCCCAGCGCTCAAGTGCCTCGGAGATTGCCATATGCCGCGCAACAATGGCCGACTCGTGGGCACCTGAACCGTCGGCCGATCCGTACACGTTAAAGTTCCTGGAGAGGCGCTTCAGTTCGGGTCTTAGGAACGCATTGGCGTGAAACAGGCGCCCGTCGAGTACGGGCATCGTGAAGGTCTCCACCCTGGCGACCGGCCCGTTTTTGGGATCAATCACATTCCGGTAGCGGAACGGTGCCAGGGTGATCATCTCGAGTTGGTGTCAGTTGTTAGCTGATCAGCTCGGCGTTGCATGGAACGCAGGTTACTGCGCTTTGCAACGAAGGGTCATCCGCCCTGCGCCCAACGAGTTCCGAGGAATTGCGCGAAGTGACCGGATCGAGACGCTCCGCAAGACGGTGACAACCAAGCGATAGTGCAACGGCAGAGCCGGCACTGATGATAGATTCGATGTAGGATTTCATGGCCCTTGGATGATCGCCCCGAGGGCCTCGGATCCCGAGGCGGGGATTTGCCCTTGAAAATCACGGGGCATGCCCATTTTTGGTCAGCAAAGGGTCGATTTCGCTGCAGCGGCGCGATATGGATGTGGCACAGATTCCTATCGTGACCGAACGGCGACCCTACCTGCGGCTCCTCTTAACTGCCATTTTGTCGGCAGTGAGTCCGTTTGTGTTCGCTGGAAAAAGCGAATCGCCCTCCGGCCTCAGGCCCACCGATCGTTTCGAATATCAGGGCTCGGTGGTGCGCGACCATTGGAATGCCACAAGGACACCTTCTGGCCGAATCATCGCACAGGGAGCGCATGGACTCGTCGAACTCGTGGGCGGCCGATGGGTGCCGGCTTGTTCGGATGTCGACTTCAAGTGGGATGGCTTGGCTGCTGGGTCCAATGGTCGGATTTGGGCCGGTGCCAGCAGCGAGATCGGATTCTATGAACCGGACGCCGCAGGGACGTTTCAATATCGTTCGTTGATCGGGCTCCTGCCCGAAACAGAACCCGGGCTCAAATATTTGTATGGCATCTTCCCGGACTCGGGTGACAGGGCGGTCTTTATCGGCGCGGGTAGTGTCGTGAGAACAGACGGGAAGAAAGCCGAGGTGTGGCATCTTCCGTTTGCCCGTCGGCTTTATGGATGGGTCGATGACGGTAGAATCTTCATCGGAGCAGCGGACGCGCGCGTCTTTGTCATGGAAGAATCTGGACCGCGCTCTTTCACGCTTCCTTCTGCCATATCGAACACCTCTATCTACTGGGGGGAACGTCTTGGTGAGAGTGATTGGATTGCGTTTGCGAAAGACGGGCTGGTCGCAGGCGGCTTCGGATCAAACGAACGATTCGAGGGGGTCAACCGCTGGCTTCGGAAATCTTCTCCGACAGATTTTGTCAGGCTCACGGACGGCCGGCTCGCAGTAGCGACCTTTTTCAACGGGCTTTTCATCGTCGATACCGAAACAGGAGCTTTCGAACATGTGGATGAACGGGCGGGGTTGTTGTCTCCGGCTGTGACCAGAATCTTGCGCGGAGATGGCGATTGGTTGTGGGCGGCCACCCTTCGGGGTTTGAACCGCGTGTCGACTTCGAGAGCGATCTCGTTCCTTCCGAATGAAGGTGGCCTCGACGGTGCGATGTTGCGATTTGCCGATGTCGTGGGCGACTCGGCCTTCGCAATCACCCGTGGTGGCGGCTTTGAATTTCTGGCCTACGGCGAGGAAGGCGAGCTGCGAAAAGTCAGTGACGATTGGTTCCTGTCACAGGCGAAGTTCGGCTCCAAATATCTCGGAGCGATGGCATTCGGGATCTTCGAGTCCGATAGATATACGAGACGAAAAGTCGTCCCGGAGGACTATGACGTGACGGCCATCATCGTGGCCAAGTTTTCGCCCAAGATGGCGTATTACGCCACCGAAGGCCAACTTCGTGCCTTGCGCGAACACGACGGGCAATACGAAGTCCTCGCGACCGAAACTATGGGCGCGAAAATCGAGAGCATCGTCGAGGACCGCGCTGGCGACATCTGGGTTGCGGCGGGATCCGAGGTAAGGACGTTGTCGTTTGCAGCGGAAGGAGATCGTTTCATCGAGAGACAGGTTTTCCAGATCGTGGACGATCCTTCGCCTGCCACCGCAATGACGAAGCTCTTCGGAATTGGAGACGAAGTATTCCTGATTCGAGGTGGAAGCCTGTCCGCACATGACGGGGCGGGTTCTTTCAAACCCGTTCCGCTCCTTCAAGGTGCCGAGGTGCTCGACGTTGCGACTGTCGACACCGGTGAGTCTTGGGCGCTCGTGCGGCCGAAGGGACACGACGCCGAGTCACCACGGCTTGTTCGACTGACGGTCGCCGGCGGTGTCTTGAAAGCGGAAGAGCTGGGCACCGAGGGCCTGCAATCCGCCGGCCAGCTTCGCAATGTGCACACAGTGGACACCGGGTCGAATCCGGCGGAGGTGTGGATCGGGACGGACAAGGGTATCATTCGTATGCGTCCCGAACTCGCGAAATTCGCAGTTCAGTCACCTCTATTGAATGTTTCAATGAGCCGGATCGAGGAAGGAGTCACACACAGCATACCATTTGATGATGTCGAGCTTCCGAACGGGCATGGCCCGGTCTCATTTGCCTGGTCCGCACCGGGAAGTGTTCCCGCGGAGATATTTGTCGAGACTCGCATTCTGGGGGCCGATGGGCGATGGCAGGCTGCGGCCGACCGCTCGACGCGTGAGTTCAGTGGTCTGGGTGACGGATCTTATGAGTTTCAGGTCCGCACCGTCGATGCGCTTGGCCGGCCAGGCCAGATCGCATCCCGCGCATTTGCGGTGTTGCCGCCGTGGTATCGGACAACCGGGGCCATCTCCGGCTTCTGTGCAGCCGCGGTGCTTGTCACCGGAATCGGATGGCAACTGAGGATGAGGGTTGCCCGCCGCCGTGCGGAGGAGCTTGAGGGATTGGTCGAGGATCGCACCCGCGAGCTCGAGTGCGTGAATGCCGAGAAGACGCGGTTCATCGCGCGCATGAATCACGAGATCCGAAATCCGCTCAACGGCCTGTTGGGTGCGATTGGAATCCTCGAGCAATATTCGCACCGGGGCAGGGAAGGGCGCATGGTCCACATTCTTCGCGCGTGCGCAGATCACCTCGGAGCCGTTGTCGAGGACGTGCTTGATTTCTCGAGCATCGAGGGCGGACGGATCGTCGTGCAGGACCGCGCCGTCTCTGTCGCAGCGATGTTGGAAGCTGTGCCGAGAATGTTGCACGCGGAGTCCGAGCGCACCGGCACGGAGATCATCACGACGGTCGCTCCGGAGGTGCCCGCTGTCGTGATCGCCGATCCGGATCGGATCCGGCAGATCCTCATGAATTTCGTCGGCAACGCGCTCAAGTATGCCCCGGGCGAGCCGGTGCATATCGAGGTGACAGCGGCCTCCCAAGACGGTGCGCAGTCGCTGCGTTTCGCAGTGCGCGACCACGGGCCTGGAATCTCCGAGGCGGAGAAGCAGATTCTGTTCTCGATGTTTGAGCGCGGGAAAGGAGCCACGAGACGCAACGCGCGCGGGATGGGCATCGGCCTTGCGACCTGCCGGCTCCTCGCGCGGCACATGGGCGGCGAAGTCGGCGTGATCAGCGGTCTCGGCGAGGGCTCGGAGTTTTTCCTAAGACTCCCACTGAAGGTCGAGTCCGGGGCCATCCCGTTGCCGGAGACACAGCCGCAGACGGAGCTTTTCAAGATCGCATGCCTGATCGTCGAGGATCAAGAGTTCAATCGCGTGATTCTGAAGGACATGCTCGACAGGTTTGGCTGCAGGGTCGACGAGGCGCCGGACGCCGAATCCGCGCTGAGACTTTCGGCGATGAACCGCTACGACGTCGTGTTCACCGACTTGGAACTGCCCGATGCCGCGCCGGGGGAGATTCTGAACATGCTGCAGAATCAACAGTCGGCGGCGAACACTCCAGTCCCGGCCCTTGTCGTCACGACTGCGTATGCGACCGAGAACGTTCGCCAGACCTGCCTCGACGCCGGCGCCGCGGCGTTCCTCGGGAAGCCGCTCTCCGCATCCAAGGTGCTCGCGGTCCTGCGTGAAATCGACTCCGCGCGCCGCCCGGCTCCGGCTGTGATTGCGCCGACGCAGGAACCGGTTGCGGGGAAGGAGAATGTGTTGATCGCTCAGCTGGCAAGGATCCGTGGAAGCAGCGTCGAAACCGTGGCCAGCGAGATTGCCGGGAATATTGCCGATGAGGTGCGCATGCTCCGCGCCAGTGTGAGTTCTGAAAGTTCGCGCGATACTGCGCATCACGCCCATCGATTGCTTTCTCTCTCTGCGCTCGCAGTCACGCCCGAGCTTGCAGGTGTGGCGGCGGGGATTCAGCACGACGCCCACGAGGGGAGACTTCCCGAGGGAGACAGGCTGGCTGCACTCGATGCAGCGATGATCGCGGCCAAGGAGAAACTCAGCGCAATCAGGTCCGGTGCGGCGGCTGGCGCACAAAGCCGTGCTCCAGGGCGTAGCGAACCAACTGCTTCGTCCCACTCAGATTGAGTTTGCGCAGGATGTTCCGCCGGTGGCTGTGGATCGTCTGCGGGCGCACGCCCAGTGCTGCTGCGGCTTCGTTGTCATCGAGCCCCCTGCCTAGAAGCGAGAGCAACTCCTGCTCGCGCTCTGACAGCACCTTCGGGAAGGCTACCGGATCGCGACCGAGCGCGCGCCGGACCTCCTGGACAACCGGGGTGTAATAGACGCTGCCCGAGGCAACCATCTCGATCGCCGATCTCAACACGTCGGCCGACTGCAAGTTCTTGTCGACGTATCCCTGGATGCCGGAGGCCATCACCCTGTGCAGCGTGTAGTCGTCGATCTGTGATGACAGGGCCAGAATCTTGTGCTCGCGGGTGTCGGCAATCAACTGTGTGGCGACATCGATTCCGTCCATGTCCGGCAGGTTGAGGTCGAGCAGGAGCACATCGTGCGCAGTCGTCCGGGCGAGTTTCACAGCCTCCGCCCCGGTGCCCGCTGTCGCCACGACTTTGTAGCCAAAGTCCCGCTCGCACAGCCCCACGATCAGCTCGAGGAAGAGCTGCTGGTCCTCGACGACGAGGAGGCGAAGCGACGACGTTGGGGCATTCATGAGCAACTTGTCCTGTGTGAGCCGACTATGCCCGGCTCGAGCGCCATGGTTTGAACGCGGGGCGGTCGACTCCGAAGGCGGGTCAAGTTTGACCGCCTTGAGTTAGGATGATGCGCATCGGCGTGCGGTGAAGTCTCATTTGGGAAGAAATACGGCATAACGTTACCCAAAATTGGGTAAAGACCCCACTCGTTGGTGCGGGAGCCGTGAAACATCCTTGAGCCCCACAACAATGATTCCCCACCACAATTCGGGAGGCGCCCCGCGACAGATCGCAGGGCTTGTCCTCCGGCTCTCCGTCGGCCGGTCGCCTGCCTCGCACTACGATGGTTGACCGGCTCCCAGTCCCGGTCGATGTCTCGACGGCGGCACTTCGCGAGGCGCGAGGCCTCTCGACCCGTGCCGACTCGCGCAGAACGATGGTCGGGTTTGTCCTCGGATTCGTCGGGATGGCAGCCGGCTGGCTCATGTTTGCCGCGTGGATCCAGGGCCACGAGCGCGCGGCATCGACCTTGGCTCCATGGATGCTCACCGTCGCTCCCGGACTTGGTGTGTTGGCGATCTGCGTCGTGCTTCTTGCCGTCGTGATGAGGCGCGCCCGTGTCAGGCAGCGGCAACTGATGCGCGAGTTGCGGGAAGCCGAGACGATGCTCCTGACTTCGCAGCGCCTCGAGACCTTCGGTGTGCTCGCGGCAAGCATGGCGCACGACTTCAACAACACCCTTACCGTGATCCGCGGCATGGCGGATCTGGCGAAACTCGAATCCTACGAACCGAAGGTCTCCAAGTCCGCGCTTGATGCGATCCAACTCGCGACTTTTCGCGCCGAGGAGATCGCCCACCACCTCATCGATTTCCTCAGCAAGCCGAAGGATCTGTATGCGCTTCGCGACCTGAATGTGGTCGTCAGGGAGTTCTCCTCGATCTCACAACAGGCCGCCGGAGCGCGCACCATCGTGGCCTATGAACTTGAGGAGGGTCTGCCCGCGACGCAGTTGAACCGCGGGATGATCGAGCAAGCGCTTCTCAACCTAGTCATCAACGCGCGCGATGCCGTCGCGAAGTCAGACTCGCCGCGCATCAAGATATCGAGCAAGTCGGTCGAGTTGATCGAGCAGGTCTCGCCCATCTGCCCGACACCCGTGAGTGGGAGGTTTGTCGAACTCTCGGTGACCGACAACGGTTGCGGAATCCCCGATCGAGACCTCGCGCGTGCCTTCGTGCCATTCTACACGACAAAGCGTCACGGTACCGGGCTCGGCCTTCCCTCCGTGCTGCGGGCCGTGAGGCAGCACGACGGCTTTGTGGATGTGCGTTCGAAAGTCGGCACAGGCACGACCGTGAGACTGCTCATTCCCGTGCGCAGCGAACCACGCACCGACACCGCGAGCGAAGCGCCTGCAGCGTTTCAGCGGGCAGTCCGCTGAAGTTCTGCGATCGATTGCGACGGTGGATTGCACCCCCGTCCTCGCGACTCCACGGTTCCTGAGGAGAACCCAGACACATGCCATTCATACGCTATTCCGACATCGCCCATCGCGAGCCATTCCCAGGAATCAAGGGCCGATACTTCCACTCGCCGCAGATGACCGCGGGAGAGGTCACCCTCGATGCCGGTGTCACGGTGACGATGCACTCGCACCCGCACGACCAGATGACGCTCGTGCTTTCGGGGAGACTGGAGTTCACGCTCGGCGACGAGACTCGCGAAATCGGCCCCGGTGACACGGTCGTGATCCCCGGCGGCGTGCCGCACGGCGTGCCCCGCACCCTTGAGGTCTGCAAACTCATCGACGTCTTCGCGCCTGCGCGGACGGACTACCAGTGACGAAGAACGGCGGGGCGCTCGAAGCACCCCGCCGTTATCCGGCAAGCCGTTTTGTTCGAGGATCAAGTTTCCCGGGTAGCCAGGATTCAATGCGCGGGTGTCAGGCACTCTTCGACGAGATAGTCGGCGATCGCGCGGCCAACCACCTGGCTCACTTCGCCGGTCTCACGGAAGTGGAAGCCGATGTCGACCCGCGCCTGGACATTGGCATCTGCGACCGCAGCCATGCTCGGAAACCCCACCGGATCGGCATATCCAGGTGCGTATAGAGCGACTGGCCGTTCGCCGATGATCCGCGCGGCGACCTGCACCAAGGCGGTGAACAAAGTAACGTGTGCCGACGGATATTCCGGGTGCGGAGGAGTCGGGCGCAGCGACCACTGGAAGGTGGGATTGATGGCGAGTCCCGCGTAGCCGATTGCCTGGTAGGGACGCCAGAACTGGTGGACATACTTCGACTTGAACAGGACGATAGCAGTGTCAAAGAATGCGACGTTGAAGAGCGCGAACAGGCGCGCATTCTCGACGAGTTGCGAGCCGGGCGAAAGATTTTCGCGGAGCATCCGGTTGAGCGTGGCCTGATCGCATGCGTTGATGAACAGTGCCATGAACTCGTCCTGCGGTGTGCGCACGGCGCTCGTGGTGCCGCCGCGGGCGAAGACCTCGTTCAAGTCGGCTGCATAGGCGGCGCTTGCCAGAACGTCTGTGCGATTTGCGAGGCCGTAGGGCGGGCCCGGATCGAAGGCCGTTGGATCGGCCACGAGGAACGGGACCGTCACGAGGTTGGGGCGCCCGGCAAACGGCCGGGCCTCCGGCGTGAACAGCCACCAACCGATCGTGGTGGGCCCGGGGACCGTCCCAGGAACGGTGCCGATGTCACCGGTCCGCCATGCGAGGATGGCGCTGGCAACAGCCATGCCCCATTCGCGGCCGCGCGCAATCGAGGTGCTGTTGCCCTCACTTCCGGGAAGAGCGGCGAGCGAGGCCGCAAGCTGCGCATCCCAGATTGCCTGTGAACCGGGCCGTAACGAGGAGAGCACGGAGTAAGCCGCTTGGATCGCGGCTGCTTCCGCGCGCGCGCCGGGAGGAGCGGCGTCGGTCACGTGCAGCGGCTCGTATTTGCGGGCGATTCCGTTGACTGCGTCGAACATTGCCGCGTGGAGGATTGCATACGTGCGTGCCGGCGCGGCGGGGCCGCGCTCGGAAGGGAAGGCAAGGGAGCTTTCAAGAGCGGCGTTCCAGTCGGTAACCGCGTCGGCGAGAGCAACGCACGGAGCGATGCCGCACAAAAATGCTGCGACCGCCATCGGGCGCAGCAAGGTCGAGACATAGGTAGGGCGATTCATGATTCGGGATGTTTCTTGTCTTCCGGCTTGTAGGTGGCGTGGCAGGAGTAGCCGCCGGCAAACGGTTCCGCCAATGCGTGCTACAGCCTTCTCGCCGGGAAATCACAGGGGTCCCCGGAATTCCTGCGACCCGGCTAACCCAGCCCGTGCGAGGGTGCGGGTGCCCTGACCGATTTTCGGCGCGACGACTCAGCCGACTCCGCCGCGCAGCGCCGCGATCAGGTGTCGCAACTCGGAGTCGACATCCTTGGGGTCTGCCACCGTTTCTGCCACGATCGTGCGAAGGCGCACGCCCAAGCGGCGACGCAGTCGGTGTAGCGCCACGGTGAATGCGTGCGCGGTCATTCCGCTGCGCGCATCGGACTCCGAGGCTGGCTCGTCCACCGGACCCTCCCAAACAAACGGCACAAGCGCGGCGAAGTGCGCGTCGCGGCCGCTTTCGCGGTATTCGGCGCGCAGCGAGGCCAAGGCGGAATCGACAAGGCCGAGCGCCCAACTGCGGTCGTAGGCTTGCTCGGGAGTCAGCCCTGAGTCCTTGGGTTCGTGTTCGAAGCGATCTTCGGCCCTCTCGAGATCGAGCGAAACGACCGCCGTCCCGCCCCCGCGTTTGGCGGCGTGGCTGCGATGCCAATCGTTCGTCAGGAAATTCCGCAGACTCGAGAGCAGGAAGGCGCGGAACCGTCCGCGCTCCGGGTGCGCGCGGGAGAAGCCGTCGGTGGAGAGGAGCCGCGCGAGGAAATCCTGCGTGCAGTCCTCCGCTTCGTGGTGCGCGCGTCCCGTCCTGCGAACAAACGCGTAGAGTGGATACCAGTATTGGCGGCAGAGCGTTTCGAGCGCCGCATGCGCCTGCGATTCCGAGGCGGCGCCCGCGTGAACGATGAGCGACCAATGCGTCGTCGGAAACGCGCCGCCGCCGGGGGCCCTGAGTGGTTGGCCCTCGCTCATTGCGAGGAAGATTGGAAGCGTCCTTCGAGCTCCTTCGCCTCCGATGGCGTGATGGTGAAACCTGGTGCGATTGATCGTGTGGGAGAGGCGTCGAGAATCCAGCGACCCCACTCGACGAAGGGTGCATCATCCGGAAGCGATGCGAGTTCGCGGCGCACGTTGTCGATCTTTTCGACAGCGTTTGGCGCATCCACGCACCGCTCGTTGTCATCGATCACGCGTGCAGTGCACGCCGATGCGAGGTCCAGCAGCCACTGAGGCACGATCGCGGCGTCGAGCGGCGGCACCGAGTGGATGAGAAACGAGCCGTACCATGGTTCTGTGAGCACGAATCGTGCGTCGGCACTGAACACGGCCCTCCGTTCCACATTGGCCCGCACCGGCTCCATTATCAGCTGGCCCGTTTCGACATCAAACACGCGCACCATTTCCGCTTCCTGCGCCGCGACGACCTGCCGTCCGTCCGCGGTGAATTGCAGCTCATCTGCACCGGACGGAATCGACTTGGCTGCCGGCTCGGCCGTGCGGGCATCCCAAAAGCTGATGGAGCGCGGCCCCCACGTGGCGAACAACCGGCCGTCCGGCGAGAAATCGCCCCACCTCGCATCGGCACTGTGCAAGATGGCGCTCAACGGCTTCCCGTTTGCAGAATCCCACAGGCGTGCTTCATGCCACCAGTTCACGTTCAACAAACGCGTGCCGTCCGGACTGAAACAGACCATCTCGCTCGCAGCCCCCGAGCCGGTTGCCATGACGCACGATGGCTGCCCTGTGGCGACCTCCCACACCACGATCTCCCCATTCTCGATACCGCCCGCGATCCGTTTCCCGTCCTTGCTGAATGCAAATCCTGGATAGGCGCACAATGAGAGACCGCGGTAGCCGCATGGCGGCCCGGCAAGCTCGCCGGTTTGCAGGTTCCAGACACAGATGGTGCGCTCCACCACTTGAGCGACGAGATCGCCTGCCGGGCTGAAGATAAACCTGACTCCGCGGTCGCTTTGGCCGGTGTCCTTCAGCGCGGTGCGCCGGACGAATCTCAAGCCATCGAGCTCCCACACCTCTCGCTCGCTCCTGCCGCGCCGGACGGCCACAAACTTCAGATCGTCGCGAATGTTGAATGTCAGGTTCTGCGAGCCGACCAATCGAAGGTCCAGATCTGCTGAAGCGGCGTCCGCCTGGGGGCCGCCGGCGCCGGGCTCCGCGGCGAGTTCCCTGCCGGAGACGACATCGAATTCACTGATTCCGGTTTCCGCGAGCCAGCGGATGTGCGTCGGTGCGTTGCCCTCGAACCGGGCCGCCAGAGCCCTTGGAGACCTTGGCAGGATGAGGGGCCGCGCAGCCGCACTGTGGATGCGCAGCCGGTGAATCGCGCCGAGGCTCGTGCCGAGCGCGAGCTGCGTGCCGTCCGGTGAGAGGGTGACGCAGAATTGATCGGATTGATGCAGCGCCGGCTCGACTGCCAATGCTCCCGTGGCGGTGTCCCAGACCCGGACTAGACCATCATCCGAAGTCGTCAGCAGGAGTCGTCCGTCGGCGCTCGAAACGATCCGATCGGCCACGCTCATCGCCGCCGGTATCTTCATGGATTCGCCCGTCTCAAGATTCCATAACAACGAACCCTGCCGGCCCGATGTGAAGAACCTGCCGTCCGGCAGATAACCCGTCGAGAGAGCCATGCTCGACACGCCTGCTTGCGTGTCGAGCAGCCTCGCACCGGTCGCGGTATCGAACACCTCGGTGCCTTCCCACGGATCACACACAGCCAGGCGCTTCCCGTCGGGCGAGAAACTCGGGATCAGGCGTCGTCCGGAATTGTTCGGTTGCCTGTCCACCCGCATCGGTTCGAGCAACGGTGCGCACTCTGGAAGCGACCACGTCTGCACGGCGTCCTGGGTGGCGATCACGAACCGGGTGCTGTCGGGTGAAAATTCCGGGCCGGTTGCGAATTGGGCAAACGACAGGTGCATCCGGTTCTCGCCGTTCGAGGCGTCCCAAAGCCAGAAAGCTCGCAGACCACGGGCAGAGATCCAGCGGCCATCCCGGCTTATTTGGATCGCGGCGCCCATTCGCCACCCGCCGGCCGCCGACACGACCTTAGGATCCAGTTGAATCGCCGGCCATTTCGGCCGGTTGGAGCCCACTTCATAGAGCGCGATCGTGTCGTCTGCGAACCGCACGGCGAACACGCGATCGTTGTCCTGCGCAAACACGATGCCCTCGGGGCGTACCGGCTTTCCGAGATCCGTCTGCCGGTGCAGGACTCCGGTCGCTGAGTCGATCTCGCGCAAAATGCCATCGCCGGTCGCGACGAGCAGCGTCGCGCCGTCGGCCGAATAGCGCATCGCGACCGTGCGTGCCCCGGTTTGGAAGGGCCGGCTCAACGGAATCGCGAAGTTCCTCGAAGCGAGCACGGAGGCCAGACGGGGAGCCAGCATCGTGTTGGTCGGATCCTTTTGCGCCGCATGCACAAGGTAGGCGACCGCGTCGGAAGCGTTGCCCTGTTCAAGCAACTTCTCGGCGAGGTCGATCGCGGTGAGGCTCGCGCGCTTCGTCTCGAGTTCCCGACCGGTCTCCGCCTGCTGACGCAACCGGCTCTCCGCCTGCTCGGCATTGATCGCGCGCGCACTCGCCGCCTGCTCGCGCACGAGCAGGATGGACGAGACAACCAGACCGGCGACAAGCGACACGAGCACGGCCAGCACGGCCGCGAAACCGGCCTTGTGGCGCCGGATGAATTTTCTGAGGCGATAATAGCCGTCCGGCGGGCGTGCGAAAACAGGCTCGTTTACGAGGTGGCGCTCGATGTCGCGCGCGAGTCCGTTGGCGGTCTCGTAGCGTCGGTTGCGGTCCTTCTCGAGGCAGCGCATCACGATCCAGTCGAGATCGCCGCGCAGCAGCATCGAAAGC
>DATKCJ010000218.1:0-17227 GCA_035513275.1 Opitutaceae bacterium | reverse complement strand
CTGCTTCAGGGCTGCGCGTCGGCGCTCGAGGATTCGGGGAACCGAAAGCCGGGAGAAACGGCGGCGGCGCAGTCACGCGCGGTGCGACCGGGTTTTGCGCTGGAGCACGGCGAGGTGGTTCTTGACGTCACCGATGTGCAGGTGATTCCTAAACTTTCAAGGCACGTGCCGCCGCAATATCCGTTCACGTTGCCGACACACGGGATCGAAGGCTCTGTGATGCTATGGGTCGTGGTGCTCGCGGGCGGCGGTGTGGGCGAGGTGAGCGTGGAGTCGTCGACAAACGCAGAGTTCGAGCCGTCCGCGGTCGAGGCAGTGAGGCATTGGAAGTTCGAGCCGGCGCTGCGCGACGACGTGCCTGTGGCGTGCCGGATCCGCGTGCCCGTGGAGTTCAACAAGCCGCGGCCAAAATCGCGATGAGCCGAGCCGACGACAATCCGCTCGCGGGCCGGATCTTCACGATCCGTGGACTGCGCGTCATTCTCGATGCCGACCTCGCGCGGCTGTATGGGGTGACGACGAAGGCGTTCAATCAGGCGATCAAGCGCAACGCAGCGCGGTTTCCCGAGGATTTTGCGTTTCAGTTGTCCGCGACCGAGGTCGCAAGCTTGAAGTCACAAGTTGTGACCTCAAGTTTGGAACCGATTGAAGACAAACCAGCTGGAGACATGTGGTCACAAATTGTGACCACATCCAAACCGCAACGGCGGCGGCACAGCAACCGCCCTTGGGCCTTCACCGAGCACGGCGCAGTGATGGCGGCGAACGTTCTCCGAAGCCCGAGGGCTGTCGAGATGAGCGTCTACGTTGTCCGCGCCTTCGTTCGAATGAGGGAGGAGCTGATGTCGAATTCCGAAATCCTGAAGAGACTCGCGCACATCGACAAATCGCTCATCGAGCACGACACCACGCTGCAGATTCTCTGGCAGCGGCTGCAGCCACTTCTGGCACCGCCGCCTGAAACGTCGAAACCGCGGATTGGGTTTCGCGCGCGCGGCGGCTGACGACCGCTCATAGGTGTGCAATCGCCGTCCGTCTCTTCGAAGTTGGCGCGGGCGAGAGCGCGGCGAGTCTCTCCCGCATGAACCGTCGCGATCTGCTCAGGCTCGGCGCCATCGCAGGTGCGGGCGCACTCGCGTCACGCATCACCGCCCAGACTCCTCCTTCGCCTCCTCCGGCGCGACCTCGTGTGCCAGTGCCGGCCGCGGAAGGCGTGGAACACGCAAGCGAATCGCTGCGGATTTTGATCCTCGGTGGAACGGGATTCACCGGGCCGCACCAGGTGCGCTACGCGCTCGCGCGCGGTCACAAGCTTACGCTCTTCAACCGCGGCCGGCGTCCGAAGGAGTGGCCTGGCGAAGTCGAGGAACTCACGGGAGATCGCGACGCGGGCGACCTGACGGCGCTCGAGGGTCGCGAGTGGGATGTGTGCATCGACAATCCCACGAGCCTCCCGTTTTGGGTGCGCGATGCTGGCCGCGTTCTCGCGGGGCAAGTGAAGCACTACGTGTTCATTTCAACTCTCTCGGTGCTCGCCGACGCGAGCATGCCCGGCCTCGACGAGGACGCGCCGCTCGCGCGCTACACCGGGAAGGATGCGCTCGCCGAAACGCGCGCGTCGCTGATGGCGGACATGAATCTCTACGGGCCGCTCAAGGCCGAGTGCGAAGCCGAAGCCGAGAAATGGTTTCGAGGAATGACCACAGTGATCCGGCCGACGCTGATCGCAGGACCGGGCGACGACACAGACCGGTTCACCTACTGGCCGGTGCGGGTCGCGCGCGGCGGCGAGGTGCTGGCGCCGCCGGCGGACGATCCCGTGCAGTTCATCGACGCACGCGATCTCGCCGAGTGGACCGTGCGTGTCGCCGAGGGGCGCGCGCTCGGAAAATTCAACGCGGCCGGGCCCGGCCATGAGTTGAGCGTCGTGGCGATGATGCACGGCATCCGTGCGGCGACGGGATCGGACGCGAAGTTTGTTTTCACGACGACTTCGTTTCTGCGACAGCAGGGCATCTCAGCGTGGAGTGATCTAGCCGCGTGGGTGCCGGGCGAGGGAGAGACCGCAGGATTCGCACGCGTGAGCAACGCGCGCGCGATCGCGGCCGGACTCACGTTTCGTCCCCTCGCGACGACCGCGACCGACACGCTCGCATGGTTCAACACGCTGCCCGAGGAGCGCCGCGCGGGTCTCCGCGCCGGACTCACTGCCGAGCGCGAGGCCGCCGCGCTCGCGGCTTGGCGTGCACAGGCGTGAACGAAGAAGAGTGAACCACGAAACACACCAAATACACGAAAGCAGAGATGGAGAGGGTAACCGCTAATCAGCGCTAATCGACGCTGATAGGGAGAGGGGATCGAGTCACAGAGTGCGCAGAGACCCGAACCGAGGGCACGGAGCGGTTGCTGGAAATTTGTGAGCTCACTCCGTTCTCTTTGAGCACTGTGACAAGATTGTGAACGGGGGAGAGGAGACAGAAATGAATGCTAATCGACGTGAATAAGTAGAAGGTGCGGCGATGAACCGCGACGGTCGGGGGCTTGCGTTCCAGAGTGAGTTGTCTTTCCGTGAGTCATGGCAACAACCAGAGCCGCTTCTGCTCGCCGCCCCTCGACACCCCGAAAGCTCGGCGGCGCGGAGATTCGCCGCAGGCTGGAGCAGATCGAACTGGCCACGGTCAGCTCGCTCCGGTCCTTGCAGATGGATGTCGATGGAGATGAAGGAGTGCCGTCGGCAGAGGTCTTGAAGAAGGCTCGGGCTGCGCTTCGGTGAAGGTCAGTTTCAACCGTCTTGCGGAGAAGGAACTGATCGCGGCTGCCCGTTACCTCCACGCGGAGGTCAACCTTGGGCGGGAGTTTCTGAAGGAGTATGAGGCTTGGGAGGCGAGGGTGACGCGGTTCCCCGGGTCGTGCCCGGAAATTGTGCCCGGTATACGTTGCGGTTTCCTGAAGCGGTTCAAATACCACATCACCTACGTTGTTCGCGGTGAAGTCTTGAGGGTGTTGTATGTGCGATCCGCGCGCCAAGAGCCGTTGAGAGAGTGGCCGCGGGATTGAGATCCCCGCGACGCGAAGGGGTGAGAGATGCCGGGATGGTTTCGAAAGGCGCAAGTCGACCCGCGGACCGGCGCGGATGGGATTTGCAGGAGGAAACGATGGGAACGAAGCCGGAGGGGTAGTAACAGGGGACAGGAGCTAAAGAGGCGGATTGCTCCGTGCCCTCGGCTCCGACCTCTGTGCGCTCTGTGTCACTTGAAACTTCTCTTCCTATGTGGCTGCGCCACGCCCAGCCTCGTCTCGGGACTTTGGGCGCTGTCAAAGGCGCTGCGGTCTTGATTTGGACAGCAAGCAGGACATTTTCGCAGGCATGGGTGTGGCCGAACTGCAGAAGAAGATTGGAAAACTGAGCGCGCGTGAGCGTCGCTCGGTGGCCAAGCTGGTGACATTCCTCGAGCGTCGCGAGAAGCCGGCCCGCAAGCGCGAGCTGGCGCGGATCGACCGGGAGATGAGTGCCGGCCGAAAATATTCCCAGGCGCAGGTAGACGCGATCCTCGCACGCAATCCGCCGCGCTCGTGTCGTGATGAGCGGTTACGCGCCTGACTACTTCCGCCGTGACGGGGTGGTGATTAACGAGGCAAAAGGATTCACTTGCGCTTCATCCCGTAGAGCGGGTGCCGTCGGTCGTGCCTGATCACTGTGACGCGAACAACGCCGGGCTTTTCCCGAAAAACGATGACATAGGGGAAGTTCTCGAGTCTGGCACGACGGAATATTGGATCCTTGTTGTAGGAGGGAAAGTGTGTCGGGCCGGCCTTGATGGCGGCCAGTCCGAGTCGCAGTTCAGCTTCGAACCGATCAGCGAGATGAACGCCGCCTTGCGCTTCGTAATAGGCGATCGCTTCGTTGACGGAGCGCGGAAGCGCGTAGATGGTCGCGACGCAAGGCGCGACCCGGAGCCCGCATATGCGGGAGGAGGGTGACTGGTGCCGGCGCCCGAAGGGCGGCAACAGTCACAAATCCTGCTGAACTGCGGGATGAAACTGCAGCGTCATCTCCGCGCGCGGTGCACGCCCGCCCAGAATGCGTCTTCCGAAAGGGGCTGCACCCGGCCGGATTCCAGCTCTGCATCGCGACGGAGCGCCTCGGCCAGGATTGCATCGGGATCGCTCGCTGCTGGCGGTGGCGGGAGGCTTCCCAAGAGCTTGTCAGCGAGATGGAGCCGTTCTTTGTCGGGAAGGCCCAACGCTGCCGCTTCAATCTCAGCTAGCTTGGTCATGGCGAGAAACTAGCCGGACGACTCAATGGGTCAAGGTGAGGCTGCTTGCCCGGAGGCTGTGAACCGGGAACTTTGCTCACACCCGGTGCCAGATGCCGCGGCTGGGATTGGTCAAGAGGACGCAGTCGCGCAGGACTTGGAGTTGTTGGCGGATCTTGTCCCTGACGTGGTGGTTCTCTTCGGACGTGGCTTCGCAGCTCTGTGCCTCTGTGTCTCCGTGGTTCAAGCTCCGGAAAGAAAGAGGCCGTCCCGGATGGACGGGCCTGCGCGGGAGTGAGGTTGTCGTTGCGTTGTGTGCGCAGAAAAAGGGCGGGACCACAAGGGTCCCGCCCGGGAGTGAAGGGTGATGAGTGCGCCGATCAGTTGAGGCCGATCCACGAGCCGATGACGGGCGAGAAGCGGACGATTAGGCCTGCGAACACGACTGACACGATCGAGATGAGCTTGATCAGGATGTTCAGCGACGGGCCGGAGGTGTCCTTGAACGGATCGCCCACGGTGTCGCCGACGACGGTGGCCTTGTGGTCGGGCGATCCCTTTCCGTAGACGATCGTCTTGCCGCGGCCGGCGGCGACTTCCTCCTGGGCGCGGGCAACGATGGCTTCGCGCACCTCGACGGGGATCTTCTCGCGCACGGCTGCATCCGTCGTGATGTCGGTGGCGGTCATCTTGCCGAAGGATTCGAGGAGCTTCTTCGCGTTGTCCCAAGCACCGCCTGCGTTGGCCATGAAGACCGCGACGGCGAAGCCGGAGACGAGACCGCCCGCGAGCATGCCGAGCACGCCTGCGACGCCGAGCATCATGCCGAGGGCGATCGGGGCGACGATCGCCAGGATCGAGGGCACGACCATCTCGCGCTGGGCACCGGCCGTGGCGATGGACACGCACGTGGCGTAGTCGGGATACTGCACACCTTCGTGCGTGACGTGCTTCGGCCACGACTCGGGATTGCCGATGTCTTCCTCGCTCATGCCTGCGAGGCGGAATGCATCTCGCATCTTGCCGAACTGGCGGCGGCACTCGCGCATCATGCGGTAGGCGGCGCGGCCGACGGCGTTCATCGTAAGCGAGCAGAAGAGGAACGTGAGAAGCACGCCGATGAACAACCCGCCGATGACCTTCGGATTGGTGAGCGTGACATCGTAGTAGCGCATGATGTCGTCGGTGTGCGCCTGCCGCGTGGAGACGATGTCGACCATGCCTTCGCGACCGGGCAGCGCGATGCGGTAACGCGCAGCCTTCACCGGATCGCCGCCTACTGCCTCGACCGGGAGCGGCTGGCCGACGGGGATGAGGTTGCGCTCCTTCCGCTTGAGATCATACGAGGGAAGGAGCAACGCACCGTCGATGTAGGCGCCGTCGACCGCGTCGGGGTAGACGACTGCAAAGCGGCCGTAACCCTCGTGGATCGCAGCGGGAGCGGTGAGCGAGGAGCCGTGCTCGCGACCGTATTCCACCGCCTGATTGGTCAACTGGGTCTGCACGACTTGCACGTAGGCGGCAAAAAGCGCGAGCGCTGTGAGCGCGGCTGAGCCGATGGCGAACCCCTTGCCGGTGGCGGCCGTGGTGTTGCCGAGCGAGTCGAGCATGTCGGTGCGCTTGCGGACCTCGGGCGGCTGGCCGGACATCTCGGCGTTGCCGCCTGCGTTGTCGGCGATCGGGCCGTAGGCGTCGGTGGCGAGCGTGATGCCGAGCGTGGAGAGCATGCCGACTGCGGCGATGCCGACGCCGAAGAGTCCCATCAGGAAACTGTCGGCGCCGCCGGCGAACAGAAACGCGCCGATGATCGCGATCGTGGTGGTCAACAGCGAGGCCCACGTGGAGCGCATGCCCTCGGCGATGCCCGCGATGATGACTGTGGCCGGTCCGGTGAGTGCCTGGTTTGCGATCCCGCGTGTAGGCGCTTCCTCGTAGGACGTGTAGTATTCGGTCGCGTAGGCGATCACGAGGCCGGCGCCGAGACCGAACACGATCGAGAATCCGAGCCGCCACCATGATGTGCCCGCGGCGACCATTGCATCTGCGCCCGCTCCGCTGCCGAAGATAACGTAGAGGAGTGTGAATGCGCCGGCTGCGATCAGCGCAGAGGCGACATAGACACCCGTGTGAAGGCTCTTGAGGAGTTGGGCGAAGGTGGCGTCGTCGCGCGTGCGCACCGCGAAGATGCCGATGATCGAGGCGAAGATACCCAGCCCGGCCAGCGCGATCGTGGTGGCAAGCAGGCGCGTGGCGAAACCCGCGGCCTCCGCGGTGATGCCGAGCACGGAAACCGCAGCAGCGGCGCCCAGCGCGAGCGTGGCGAGGATGGAGCCGTAGTAAGATTCGTAGAGGTCGGCGCCCATGCCTGCTACATCGCCGACATTGTCGCCGACGTTGTCGGCGATCGTGGCGGGGTTGCGCGCATCGTCCTCGGGGATGCCGGCCTCGACCTTGCCGACGAGGTCGGCGCCGACATCGGCCGCCTTCGTGTAGATGCCGCCGCCGACGCGCGCGAAGAGCGCCTGCGTGGAAGCGCCGAGCCCGAAGCTGAGCATGATCGTTGTCATCTCAATGAGACGCTCGGCAGGTCCGCCGATGAGGCCGATTTGCTCGCCGAACGAACTGAAAACGATGAACCAGAAAGAAATGTCGAGGATCGCGAACGCGACGACGTTCAAGCCCATGACAGCGCCGGAACGGAACGCCACGACGAGGCCGTCGTTGAGTGATTTCTTGGCGGCGTTGGCCGTGCGTGCGGAGGCGTTCGTCGCCATCTTCATCCCGAACCAGCCGCACAATCCCGAGAGGAGACCGGCGAGCGGCACGCCGAGCATCGACATCTTGGGCTGCAGCCCGAGCATCGACAGGATCCAGAGGAAACCGACAAGGAGCACGAAGACGGATGCGACGACCTTGTATTGTCGTTTAAGATAGGCGATCGCGCCTTCGCGCACCGCCTGGGCGATCCGCTTCATTTCATCGTCGCCTTCCGAACGCTTCATCACGGAAGCGCTGAAGAACCGGGCCATGATGAGCGCGGCGAGGCCGGCTGCCGGAGCGAGCCAGAACAGTGAAGGAATATCGGACAATGTCGCGAGGGGCATGAGTGGGAAGGGCTTCATCACAATTGAGAAACGGAATGAACCAGTTGAAAGAGAGTTACGTAAAAGGAACGGCGTGGGGAGGCAAGCCTGCGGGGCTCGCGCACAGAATTGGGCAAAAAGTGCGCAATGCCGGGGCCCGATCCGCCCGCCCAAACGGGCGTTGGAGGCCCGCCTGGGGCTATCGGGAAATCTCGCCCTGCCCGAGGACTCTGAAGCTCCGCAGCGAGAGGGCTTGGGTGGCGAGTTCCGGGTCCTCGACATTAAGGACGAGGGCGTAGCGCTCCTTCGGACGGATGAGGAAAGGGTAGAGGTAGTGGATGTTCACCTCGGCTTCCATCATGGACGAAAGCACGAGCTGCAGATCAGACTCGGAAGCCATCTCGACACCAATCACGTCGGACTCGGTGAACGAGAACCTGTGACTGCGCAGGAGATCGCGGGTGAGCTTCGGGTCGTCGACCACGAAACGCACGATAGAGGCGTCGGTCGAGTCGATGGCCGTGATCGCCATGATGTGCACGCCGTTGTTGGCGAGCACGCTTACGAAATCGTGCAGGCAGCCGACCTTGTTCTCGGCGAACAACGAGAACTGCCGGACGGGATCGAACGCGCGGGACGCGCTTATCTTGGATTCCATGGCGCGAGTTGAGTCATTGAGCAGTGTCGGAGAACCCGCGTTCGGTCAATCCCGGCGGCGGAATCGTCGTGAGACAGTCTTGTTGTGGCTCGGGCAGCGCGCCTGACTCGGTGTTTAACCCTCCAATGGTGGGTCGGGCTTTACGCCCGACTATTCGACGCATGTTTCTCGGAGTCGGGCATAAAGCCCGACTCACAACTTGTCGCGCCTCGGAGGCCGGAGTTGCGCGACAAGCGCGCAACCTACAAGGAAGGGACTCTGCCAAGACAAAAAAGGCGGCCCCATGCGGGACCGCCTTCGAAAATTGCGCGGGATGCGCTGCGGGCGTCACTGCCAACTGAGCACGAACTTAGTGAAGTAGGTCGTGTCGAGCTTCTTCTTCCCGGGGAGCGGCTCGCTGTTGTAGTCGTTGGCGAGGCCGAGGCGGATCTTCCAAGGGCCGGCGGCAAGTGGCGTCTCATAGTAGGACTCATGCTGAAGCCGGAAGTCGCTGAAATCCTCGATGGTCGGCAGGAACGTCAACCGGGTGCCGATCTTCCACGTGTCGGTCGCGTATTCGTGGATCATCGCAAGGTCCAGGGCGGGCGCGTCGACGGTGGTCGTTGTTCCGTTTGAAAAGGTCTCATAACGGTAGGCGATACCGGCGCGGAACGTGAGTATCTGCCTCTCCGTCTTGATCGAGTCGAAGCCGATGCCGGCCGCGGTGTTCGAGTAGAAGTCGAGCCCCTGGAACTTGTCGGTGCCGATTTCCTCGCGCACATACCAGGAATACTTGCTCGAGAACATCGACTGATAGTCGATGCCCGCTCTCGCCTGGTCGGCGGTCGTGGTGCCATCCTGCTCGGCGCGTGCGTAGGCCGCGTAGAACTCGAGCTTGTCGTCCGGGGTGATGCGGGCGGTTCGGAATCCGAGCGAGGCGGCGAGACTGTCGCTGTTGCCGCTCTTGCCGAGCACGTCGACCGACGCCTCGAACTTCCAGTGGCGGGCGTTTGCCTTCATGAGGCGCACCTCAGGGCTGTCGTCGCCGGGCAGCCACGCATCGGTGACGTTCTCGATGGTGCCCGAGGCGGAGCCGGAAGCGCCCGCGACTTTGATCTCGCCCGAATCGCCGGCGACGGTGCCGACGACGGTGTTGCCGCCCTTGAAGCGCACGGTCACCGGTGCGTCCGTCGAGAACGAGACCACGGCGGACTGCTTGACCTTCAGCACGCCCGCGTAGGCGGTGTCGATCTCGATGTTGCCGCTGTCGACCTTGAGGATCTTGCCGACGAGAACAGAGCCGTCCGCAGTCCTCACCGTGTCAGCGTGTGCTCCCACGGTGGCAAGCAGCGCCGCAGCGCAAAGGATAGATGCGAGGCCCTTTTTTGAGAACTGGATTTGCGTCATGGTCGGTTCGAATTTGCGAGACTAAGAGGTGATGACCTAGCAAGCGGTCTTCGTGGGTTGCAAGGATTTCCACCGTGGACTTTCGGACGGCACTTCCAGCGAGTGCGGCCGCAAAGAAGAGGGGTTTTCCCGTTTGCAAGGCCTAGCGCGCCCTTTCAACCTGCCGCGATGAACAAGAGGAAGGCTCCGCGGCCCCTTACCGACAACAAGCACTTGATCCGCTGGGTCGAGAAGATGGCCGCACTTTGCCAGCCCGCTGCGATTCACTGGGTCGACGGCTCGCAGGCTGAGAATGACCGCCTCTGCGCGCAGCTCGTGAAGTCGGGCACGTTCATAAAGCTCGATCAGAAGAAGCGACCAAACAGCTACCTCTGCCGCTCCGACCCGGGCGACGTGGCTCGCGTGGAGGATCGCACGTTCATTTGCAGCTACTCGAAGGATGCCGCCGGCCCGACGAACAACTGGGTGAACCCTTTCGAGATGAAGAAAAAGCTGCGCGATCTCTTCGCCGGCTGCATGGCGGGGCGCACGATGTATGTGCTGCCGTTCAGCATGGGCCCGATCGGCTCGGAGATGTCGCACATCGGCGTGCAGCTCACGGACTCGCCCTACGTGGTCGTGAACATGCGGATCATGACGCGCATCGGGAAACCCGTGCTCGATGTCCTCGGCGACCGCCGCGTCGTGCCGTGCATGCACACCGTCGGCCGGCCGCTAGCGGCGGGCGAGAAGGACGTCCCGTGGCCCTGCAATCCGGAAAAGTACATCGTCCACTTTCCTGAAACCCGCGAGATATGGAGTTACGGCTCGGGCTACGGCGGAAACGCGCTCCTCGGCAAGAAGTGCTTCGCGTTGCGCATCGCATCCTGCATGGCGCGCGACGAGGGCTGGCTTGCCGAGCACATGCTCATCCTCGGCGTCGAGAACCCCGCGGGCGAGAAAACCTATGTCGCCGCCGCGTTTCCGAGCGCGTGTGGCAAGACGAACTTCGCGATGCTCATACCGCCGAAACCGTTTGTCGAAAGCGGTTGGAAAATCTGGACGGTTGGCGACGACATCGCATGGATCAAGCCCGGCAAGGACGGACGGCTGCACGCGATCAACCCCGAGGCCGGGATGTTTGGCGTGGCTCCGGGAACCTCGGCCAAGAGCAATCCGAACGCGATGGCCACGATCGCGAAGAACACGATCTTCACGAACGTCGCGCTCACGCCCGATGGCGACGTGTGGTGGGAAGGCATGACGGACAAGCCGCCCGCGAAACTCACCGACTGGCAGGGCCAGCCGTGGACTCCCGATAGCGGGCGCAACGCCGCCCACCCAAATGCGCGCTTCACCGCACCGATGGCGCAGTGCCCGAGCGTCGATCCGGATTGGGAGAATCCTGACGGCGTGCCGATCAGCGCGATCATCTTCGGCGGACGCCGCGCCACCACGATGCCGCTTGTCTACCAGGCGTTCAAGTGGTCCAGCGGCGTCTACATGGGCGCCACGATGGGCTCGGAGACGACCGCCGCCGCCGCGGGCACCGTGGGCAAGGTGCGTCGCGACCCGATGGCGATGCTGCCTTTCTGCGGCTACCACATGGGCGACTATTTCCGCCACTGGATCAGCATGCAGCGCCAACTCGACGAGACACCGCGCGTCTTCAACGTGAACTGGTTTCGCAAGGGCGCCGACGGGAAATTCATCTGGCCCGGTTTCGGAGACAACATGCGCATTTTGAAGTGGATCGTCGACCGCGCACGCGGCCGCACACCCGGCAGAGAAACTCCGATCGGCTGGGTGCCGCGCTACGAGGACATCGACTGGACCGGAATGAATTTCCCAAGGGAAACTTGGGACGAGCTCATGAGCGTCGACCGCGCGGCCTGGCGCAAGGAAGTCATGGATCATGAAGAGCTCTTCATCGAACTCCACGCCCACCTGCCGAAGGAAATGGTCTACGAGCGCGAGCTGCTGATTTGCCGGCTGTAGAGCGGATGCATCACACTCTCTCGCGTGAACACCTCACATCCTGCCTGTCATTGCGAGAGCAGCGACGAAGCAATCCATCTAAACTCCCGGATGGATTGCCACGGTCGCCCCACCAAGGCGGGGCGAACTCGCAATGACAAGGGAAGTGGGACGAATCCGGGTTAAGTGTCTCCACTGCATGCGCACCACGACCCATGGCACCGAAGGTGCTCGGTGATTGTGACAATGCTCGTAACATTTTTGCGTTCTTATACCTGAGCCGCGCGGGCAGCGCGTGCTTGCAACGAGGTCGTGCATCCGTGAATTCACACACGTTCTTTTGACCGGGCGCGCACACGCTGCGGCCCATTCGGACTTTGGCTGCAAACGAACGGTTCAATTCGTTTGGTTTTGGCCCCAAATGCCACGGCTTTGGTCTCGGTTTCCCGCGAGGGATGCCGGGGCCAGATCCATCGGTTGCACCGGTATCCCGGCTGCTGCCGGATGCCGGTTGTGCCGGTGGGAACCTGAACCAGAAAGGAAACCCTGCTCACGCGGGGGATTAGTACAATGAAACGACCCGTAAGAGTCGCAGTCATGCTCAGCCTAGGCACCTGGATCGCCGTTTCGGCGGCGACCGCCAAGTCCTACGAGGAAAGTTACGTCGAATCGTTCTCGACGCGCACCGACATGCCGGTGCCCGTTAAGGCGATCACGCCGGACGTTCCGAGTGTGGAAAGCTCGGTGGAAGTCGAGGTGAAGTTCGTCGTCGATACAGCGGGTGTCCCCCGCGATATCTCGGTGGCGGACACAGGCGATGCCCCGCTCGAGGCATCCCTGGCCAAAGCAGTCAGTCAGTGGCGGTTTCGTCCGCTGCTGAAGGATGGCAAGGCGGTCACATCGAAGGTGATCCTGCCGGTTCGTATCATCCGCTATGAGGATGACGCGCTGGTAGCCATGCGCTGAGGATAAAACAGAAAACAACGGCCGCCCCTCGAAAGGGGGGCGGCCGATTATTTTCTGGAGTGGGGATGTTGGCACCGAACGCGGGGGAGGGGGTCGATAACTTTAGGTCTTGGAGGCCCGCCCAATGCGATGGATTCACCTTCTGTTTTTGTCTGGATTGGTGGCGACCGTGGTTCGCGCCGAGGTGCCGGAATTGCTCAACAAGGCTGCGGAAAATTGGTTGGGAGAGAGGGACAAGTGGGCGTTCACGCTGGAAGTGCGCGAATTCGACGGCGGAAAGGTGAAGGAGGAACGCCGCGAACGCTATGATCCTTCCAAACCCGGGACAGGGCGTTGGGAATTGTTACTCGTGGACGGCAAGCCACCGGCCGAAGAGAAGCGGGCGGACTGGCAAAAGCGGAAGACCAAGAAACGCAAGAACCCTGGCAAGCCCATGTCCGAGTATCTCGACCTTGATCGAGCAACAATCGTGCAGCAGACCTCCCAGACAGTCAGCTATCGGGTGCCGCTTCGTAGCGGGAATAAATGGCTCTTCCCGATCGACAAGGTGCATCTGCGAGTGACCGTCAACAGGGAGACGTTTGGCTTGGAAGTTGTCGTTGCAAGTATCGATGAGCCCTTTCGCGTGTGGCTGGGTCTGGCCAAGGTCTTGGATTTGGATTTCGACCTTCAGATGAATCCATCTGAACAAAACGACGATGCCTCCGAACCAGCTTCCTCCCGGCCCGACGGCACCGCGAATGTCGTGCTCAACAAGCTTGGCGAAAGGCTGGAGTATGAGTTCAGCGAATTCCAACGCGTAACGCCGCACCCCGACAACGTGATCGCGGCCAACACGCGCGGGTTGCCTGAGTGAAGCCAGGAGAGACCACGCAAACTAGCGGTTGGGAAAACTAGCGCCGCTTCAATCTTCGTCCGGCGGCGTGAAACCGCGGCGCATGACGTTCTCTGCGATCAAGCGCGGGAACATGAAGTTCTCGAGATACTCGCGCCCGCCGGCCTTCGTGCCGCCGCCGCTCATCTTGAATCCGCCGAATGGATGCCGCTGCACGATCGCGCCGGTGCAGCCGCGATTCAGGTAGAGATTGCCGACGAGGAACTCCGACTTCGCGCGCTCGAGTGCCCGCGGACTACGCGAAAAGAATCCGCCGGTGAGCGCGTAGTCGTTGTCGTTCGCCATCGCGAACGCCTCGTCTAGATCCTTCGCCTTCAAGATCGCGAGCACAGGGCCGAAGATTTCTTCGCGCACGATTTTGTGATCCGGTTTGCAGCCTGTGAAGACAGTCGGCGGCACGTAGTAGCCTTTGCTCGCGATCTGCTCCGGGGAGAGCTCGGCCTGCCACGCGAGTTTCGATTCCTTCTTTCCCGCCTCGATGTAGCCGAGGATCGTGCGCTGCGCGGCCTCGTCGATCACTGGATTCACAAATGTGCCTGGAAGCGACGGATCGCCGACAGGAATCGTCGGACACGCGGCGAGGAAACGCTCGACGAATTTGTCGTGCACGCCCTCGAGCACGATCAACCGCGAGAGCGCGGAGCATTTTTGTCCCGCGAAACCAAATGCGCTGTAGAGCGCGGCGGGGATCGCCTCGTCGAGATCCGCATCGTTGTCGATGATCATGGCGTTCTTGCCGCCCATCTCGCACACGACCTTCTTGAGATTCGCCTGGCCGGGCCGCGTCTTGCCGGCCTCTTCCCAGATGCCAAGGCCGACTTCGCGCGATCCGGTGAACGCGATGAAATCGATCTTCGGATGCGCGACAAGATGAGCACCGGCGTCGGCTCCGGAGCAGGGCAGGTAGTGCAGCGCGCCCGCGGGCACGCCGGCCTCGACGAGGATTTCCATCAGGAACGCGCCGATGATCGACGTCTGCCGCGCCGGCTTGATGATCATGCAATTTCCCGCGACGAGTGGCGCCACCGTGAGACCGGTGAGAATCGCGAGTGGGAAATTCCACGGCGCGACGGATACACCGACGCCGCGCGGCGTCCAAACCTGCACGCACTTTTCGCCGGGCACGTGCTGTGTGACGACTGGCTTTGCCATGCGGCGAATCTCGAGCGCATAGAAGCGCAGGAAGTCGATCGCTTCCGAAGTGTCGCCGTCGGCCTCGACCCACGGCTTCGCGCCTTCGAGGATCAGCAACGAATTGATCTCGAGCCTGCGCGACTCCATGAGGTCGGCTGCGCGTTCGAGCATTTGTGCGCGCTCGTCGACGGGCGTGGCGCGCCACTTCGGGAAGAACGCGACGGACGCGGCGACTGCATCGTCGGCATCCTGCACGGTTCCCTTTGCCCAATAGC
Source organism: Opitutaceae bacterium (assembly GCA_035513275.1). Lineage (GTDB taxonomy): Bacteria > Verrucomicrobiota > Verrucomicrobiia > Opitutales > Opitutaceae > DATKCJ01. The sequence continues at coordinate 2,618 of DATKCJ010000218.1, read as the reverse complement.
CGATCACCTGTGCGGGACGCGCGGGATTCACCGACGGAAGGAACGGGCGGTCGGTGACCTTTTTGCCGTTGATGATCACCGGCCATTTCCGGCCGAGCTGCGTGGACTCGAACTTCTTTAACGCTTCGAGCTGTGCCGCGCGGTTTGCGGCGATCGTGTAGTCGGTGTTAGCGGCGTTGATGAACGTGCCCGCGGGACGATCCTTGCGCGCGAGCGGCTCGGGCGCGGATGCGATTGCGAGCGCGGGATCGCCAAGGAGCTGCTCCTTCGTCGCCTCGCCCATGTTCTTGATGCGGAGGAAACCCTCGTTGGAAGTATTCTCGAGGAGTCGGCGCACGAGGTAGGCCATGCCCGGCAGCAGCTCGCCGATCGCGCAGTATTCGCGCACGCGGTGTCCCATCCGCAGGAGCGCGGACTTCAGTTCGTCGGCCATGCCGTAGAGCGCCTGGAATTCGTAGGCGCGCGGATCGATGCCGAGTCGGTTGGCCTGCGCGATCGCGTGCGCGCACGAGCGCACGTTGTGCGAGGCGAAGTTCGGCGTGATGATGTCGATGTTCTCGAGGAGGAAGATTGTGAGCTTCTCGAAGGCCGCGTCGGACTCGGGCTTCCTCGACCACACGGGCGAGGGCCATTCGCGCTGCTGCGCGAGGATTGTCTCGTAATCCCAATACGCGCCTTTCACGAGGCGGATGTTGAGCAGTCGCTTGTTGGCGCGTGCCCACGCGACGAGGTCGTGCAAGTCGCGCTCGCAATCACGAAGGTAGGCTTGGAGCGCGATTCCAATCGCAGGCCGCTGGCGGAACTCCGGCTCCTCGAAGATCGACTTGAAGAGGGCGAGCGTGAGGTCCTTCAGCTTGTAGCTCTCCATGTCGAAGTTGATAAGGGCTCCGACTTCGGCGGCGCGACGCAGGATCGGACGCAGGCGGTGCTTGAGCGCGTCGATCGAATTCTCCGGATCGGCCGGATGAACTTCCGGCGTGAGCGCGGAGATTTTCACCGAGAGATTCAGACGCGGGAGCGTGCCGTTCGGTCCGATGTCGGAGAATGGCGCTTGGGGCTCCTTCGCGAGAAACTTGGAAACGGAATCGAGCACCTCGAGGTTGCGTTGCAGGAAGACGTCGGCCTCGTCGTCGCTGACGACGGTCTCGCCGAGCAGGTCGATCGTTGTCGCATAACCGAGCTCTGCGTTTCGGCGGATTTGTTTGATGAGATCCTCGCCCGTCTCGCCAGGCACGAACTGGCTGGCCATGTCGACGATCTGCGACTTCACCGGACCGGCGACGAGCGCGGGCGCGAACGACGACGCGGCGAGACCGGCGCGCAGCGCGGGGTTCAGCTCGACGGCCTTGTCGCCGAGATATTCCTGCAGGTGGCGGACGATCTCGGCGGAGGAATTGAGCGAGGGAAGGACGTCGACGAAGCGGAAGAGCTGGGCCTTGAAGGCCGGGTCCTTCATCGACCACTCCATCATGCGCGCGTAGGCGCCCCTCTTGGAGAAGATGCCGGGACTCGGGTGCTCCTCCATGAGGGCGAAGATTTCCTCGCCCTTGGATCGCGTGGCTTCGTCGATGCTGGTGGGCGTGGCGTTGCGCGGGATCGTTGTGGTGGACATGGGGTTCGTCGGAGATTCTGGGATAGGGTCCACAATCGGCGATTTGCGGCGCCTGAGGCAAGCGCACCGGGACCCGCGGGGGCGCGCGGGAGCTTGTATCACCTTGCCCCGAGGGTCCGTTTAGCGAAGCTGATGACCTTGGGAATGGGGCAGAGGGCGATGATTGGATTGCCCGGGCCCCGGTTTCTTGCGACTTTCCCTAATCCCAAGGTGTTATCGTTGTGAGAAAGCATGATACCAATTCGCGCCAAGTCGCCGGAATGAGCGATCACGCTGACTTCACGACGTTTATGCAAAACTATCAGGACATGGTCTACAGCACCGCGGTCCGGTTACTGGGCAACTCCGCCCAGGCCGAGGACGTGTCGCAGGACGTTTTCCTGAAGGCCTACGAGCGGTTCGACGATCTGCGCGAGAGCCCGACCGCGGGCGGCTGGCTCAAGACGGTTGCGACGAACATGAGCCTCAACCATCTCTCGCGCTACCGGAAGCGCTGGAGGTTTTTCTCGGAGATCGTGCGCGACCATGAGGACCCGGACAGCGGAGGCGAGGTCGAGTTTGCCGCGCCGGAAAATTTCTTCGACGAGGTCGATGCATCCGAGCGCCGCGCGTGGGTCGAAGGCGCTCTGGAGAAACTCCCCGAACACCAGCGCGTGCCCCTGGTGCTTTTCCATTTCGAAAACGTGCCTTATGATGAGATCGCCGAAAAACTCGGCGTCTCCCTCAGCAAAGTGAAGACAGACATCCTCCGCGGCCGCCAGGCGCTCGCGCGGCATCTCATGCTCGCGGCCGACGCCGGCGCATCCGAAGCCCACCAAACCCAAAACTGATTTCCGCCATGTCCAACGATCCACTCCACGACTTCGTCCACAAGGCCATCAGCGAACTTCCGAACCGCCGCGCACCGCGCTCGTTGATCGACCGGGTGAACGCCGCGATCGCGATGCGTGAGGCGTTGCCGTGGCATGCGCGCGGGTTCACAGCGTGGCCCGCGTCGGCGCGGATT
>DATKCJ010000217.1:0-3147 GCA_035513275.1 Opitutaceae bacterium | reverse complement strand
GTCGAGCCCCTCGCGCAGGAGGTTGATGCCCACAAGCACGTCGAAGTTGCCGAGGCGCAGATTGCGCAGAATCTCGACGCGCTCGATGGCGTCGATGTCCGAATGCAGGTATTCGACGCGGATGCCCGACTCGCGCAGGTGCGTCGTGATGTCTTCCGAGAGCCGCTTTGTGAGCGTCGTCACAAGGATGCGCTCGCCCTGCTCCACAGCCGCTCGGATCTCGCCGATGAGGTTTTCAACCTGGCCTTTGATCGGCCGGATCTCGATTATCGGATCGAGCAATCCTGTCGGGCGTATGACTTGCTCGGCGACAACCGTCGACACTTCGAACTCGTAGCGCGACGGCGTGGCGGAGACGAAGACGGTCTGACCCGTCACGCGTTTGAACTCGTCGGCGTTGAGCGGACGGTTGTCGAGCGCCGAGGGCAGACGGAAGCCATGCTCGACGAGCGTAGTTTTGCGCGAGCGATCGCCCGCATACATCGAGCCGATCTGCGGCACGCTCACATGGCTCTCGTCGATGAAGAGAAGGAAATCCTTGGGGAAGAAATCAAGCAGGCACGAAGGACGCTCGCCTTCCTTCCGGCCCGAGAGCGGGCGGCTGTAGTTCTCGATTCCGTTGCAGAAGCCGAGTTCCTGCAGCATTTCGAGGTCGTAGTTGGTCCGCATCCGGATCCGCTGTGCCTCGATCAGCTTTCCTTGCTTCTCGAACCACGCCACGCGCTCCTCGAGCTCCGCCTTGATCGCCGGAATCGCGCCTTCGATGCTGTCGCGCGAGGCGACATACTGCGTGGCTGGGAAGAGATCGAAGACCTCGATCTTGCGAATCGTGTCTCCCGTAGTCGGATCGAACTCCGTGAGCGCCTCGATCTCATCACCGAAGAATTCCACGCGCAGCCCGTGCTCGAGGTAGGCGGGCATAACGTCGACCGTGTCGCCGCGCGCGCGGAAGCGGCCGCGCTCGAGTTGCACGTCGTTTCGCTCGTAGAGAATGTCGACGAGTTTCCCGAGAAAATGCTGCCGCCCCATCTTCGAGCCGACGCGAAGCGGGATGCGCTGCTCCGAGAAGTCCTCCGGCGATCCGAGGCCGTAAATGCACGACACGCTCGCCACCACGATCACGTCGCGCCGCGACACGAGCGCGCTCGTCGCCGAGATGCGCATCCGGTCGATCTCCTCGTTTATCGACGAGTCCTTCTCAATGAATGTATCCGACGAGGCGATGTAGGCCTCGGGCTGGTAGTAGTCGTAGTAGCTGACGAAGTATTCGACGGCGTTCTCGGGGAAGAAGCTCTTGAACTCCGAGTAGAGCTGCGCCGCGAGCGTCTTGTTGTGAGAGATGACGAGTGTCGGCCTGCCATGCCGCGCGATGAGGTTGGCCATCGTGAACGTCTTGCCCGAGCCGGTCACGCCGAGGAGCGTCTGGTAGCGGTTGCCAGCCTTCAGCGACGCATCCAGACGCTCAATCGCATCCGGCTGGTCGCCAGTCGGAATGTAGTCGGCCTTGAGCTTGAACACCATGGCTCGGAACCCTCACTCACCCTCCACCAGAGCAACGAGTGCCGCAACATCGAGTTCGTCGAGCCTGTGAACGATCCGGTCGGCTTTTCCCTCGAGGAACTCGGCCAGGTGCGTCGTGGCGACGCCTACGCATTTCATGCCGCCAGCGCGCGCAGCCAGCAGCCCGGCGAACGCATCCTCGAACACGATGCAACGCGCCGGCGGCACGCCGATCCGCTCCGCGCCTTTCAGAAACACCTCCGGGTCGGGCTTGCCGTGGCTGACATCCTGCGCTGCGACGATCGTTTTGAAGAACTCCCCCAGCCCGGTGATGCGAAAGATCGTCTCGATGTTCGCACGGTGAGTCGACGAACCCACGGCGCACGGCACGCCGCCCGCACGAAGGCTTGTGAGAAACTCCCGCACGCCCGGCAGCGGGAAGACGCCGTCGCGCACGACGAGTTCGCGGTAGAGTTCCTCCTTGCGATTCGAGAGACGGCTCACCTCCTCCGGGTCGTCGGTCCAGCCCAGGATGCCTGGGATGATCCGCTCGTTCTTGAGGCCGAAGCCGCGTTTGAAATGGTCCTCCACAAGCGGGAGACGCTCCAGTTCCGCGACCCACTCCCAGCTCTGTTCGTGCTGAGCCGCCGAGTCGATGATCACGCCGTCCCAATCGAATAACGCACCGATTTGCATGAACCGTCGATTCGAGGAACCGCGCCGCGGCGTGGCGACACAATTCCCTGTGGCGAGGTTGCTTCTTGTGGGTCGGGCTTTACGCCCGACTCCGTATCGGCGCTCGCCAATCCGTCGGGCGTAAAGGCCGACCCACAATCGGAACGCGGATTCGGCCTGGCCTCAGCGCGGCGCACACGTTTGCCAGCGCGGTGCTTCTCCGGAGCGTGCCTTTCGATTGATGTGCGCAATTCGTCACAATCTCCGGCTTCCCATCCGCGCAGGCGATTGCCACGCTCCTCGCCATGTCTCGCCGCGTTGCCGTCATCGACATCGGGAGCAACTCGATCAAGTTGCTCGTCGCCGACCGCACCGACAAGGGCCGCATCCGCACGATTCTCGCAGCCATCGAGGAGGCGCGGATCAGCCGCGGCATCAGCGGCGCGCATCCGACTCTTTCTGAGCACGGCATGTCAGTCGGCATCGCCGCCGTCACGCGACTTATGGCCGCCGCCGCAGAACACGACCCCGACAACACTGCGATCGTCGCGACCAGCGCGGTGCGCGACGCCAGGAACGGAGCCGAGTTTCGAAAACGCATCCAAGAGGCCACCGGCACCGACATCCGGATCCTCACCGGCGACGAAGAGGCCGAACTCATCGGGCTCGGGCTCGTCTTCGACGCGGAGCTGGCAAAGGAGCGAGACTTTCTCGTCTTCGATCTCGGCGGCGGAAGCCTCGAGTGCCTCGAGTTTCGCGACCGCGGGGTTGCGCGGTCAGCGAGCCTTCAGCTCGGTTGCGTGCGGCTTACTGAGAAATTCGTCGCCGATGCCGACGGGCCGTTCACCGACGAAGACATCGCGCGCGTGGCCGACGAGGTGAATCGCGTCGTGGGGATGAAATTTCCGCTCCCGGCGAAGGACAAAGTGCCGGCGATCGCAACCGGCGGGAGTATGGCGACCGCCCGCTCTA
>DATKCJ010000216.1:0-5279 GCA_035513275.1 Opitutaceae bacterium | reverse complement strand
GGCACGCGGCTTACCAACGTGTCGTGCCGCCTCAACATGAACGCGGGAGAGAACGTCATCCTCGGCACCGCGGTGATCGCAAACTCGCGGTCCGTGCTCGCGCGCGCCGTCGGTCCCGGAATCGCGCCCTACCTGAACCCGCCAAATCCGGGTGCCGTGGTTCAAGATCCGCACCTGCGCGCCTTCTCAGGCGCGACGCCGATCGGGGTGAACGAAGATTGGGAACTTGCGACGCGCGCTTATTTCGGACCGACGGGAGCCTTCGACCTTCCAGACGGCAGCAAGGACGCAGCCCTGCAAGTGACAGCCCCGACCGGCGAGTTCACGATCCACGCCACAGGCAACGGCGGCGGCGGCATCGCACTGATCGAGATCTACGAGTCACCGTAGGAATTCGTCGGACCCGAGCGACCGACGAGTTCCTAAACTTCGAAGCGTGACGCTTCCCGCAAGCGGAAGCTGCCCGCTCGCGGGCGATTCCGATTTAGCGCACTCTGCGGGCCAGCAGAGCAGCCTGCCATCGAATGCGTGCAGGCGGGATGGGTTGCGCAACTCGATCCACGCTACGCGAGGTGGTAGCGTTTGCGATAGGAAGATGGAGTGCAGCCTTCGACCTGGTGGAAGACCACGGAGAATCGTTCTGCGTTTCCAAAACCGCAACGCTCGGCGATCAGTGCCATGCTCAGATCGGTCCCGCCGAGCAGGCCGCGGGCTTGAAGGAGGCGGACGCGAATAATTTCGTCGCGCGGGCTGCGGTGCAGGTGCTTCTGGAACTGCTCTTCGAGAGTGCGGCGCGAGATCGGGATCTTGCTGAGCAGTTCCTTCACGGTCTGGCCGTCGCATGCCTGTTCGCGGATCGTGCGCAGCGCCGCCTGCAGGCGTGGCGAATCCACGGCAAGCAGGTCGGATGAAAGACGTGCGGCCACGCCCTCGGGTGGAACCAACAGGGGCACGGCGGGCACTGCCCTCGTGGCGAGCATCTCCTCCATGATGCGCGCGGTCTCGAACCCAATCTTCGCCCAGGAAATGCGCACACTCGACAGTGGCGGATGAGTGAGGCCGCCGATCAACTCGTCGTTGTCGGCGGCGACGATTGCGACCTGCTCGGGAACATGAATGTCGTTGTCGCGACAGACCTCGGCCGCGATGCGCCCGACGGGATCGTGGACGGCAAACAGCCGATCGGCTTCGGCAGCGCGCGAATCCACACATGCAGCTCCTCATCGGCGTCGCGCCAGTACTCGACCGATTGCTTTCGGGACTTGGTTTTGATGGTGAACGTCGTGAAGTCGGAACCGGCTGCCTGAATCTCGGTGCGAAATCCATTCTCCCTTTGTTGTGAGTAGGGTGTTCCGTTTCCGAGAAACGCGAAATGGCGCAGTCCGATTTCCAACAGGTGGCGCGCCGCTGTCTGGCCGACCGCGATGTCGTCGACATCCACGCTGCCCACACCAGGCAACGTAACATCCGCTGTCGTCGGCAGCGACAGGCCCACGTTGAATGATTGGAATCCCGGCAACGGGAAGCTGGTGCAGTATGTCAACCGCCCGGTGAGTGTCTGGGGCGGCGCCGAGGTCAAGGCGGGCTACGCTGTGTCGTTGCCCTTCGAGCACGCCGAGTCGATCGTCAATCTCGTCGGTGGCAGCGTGCAGCTCGACGTCCTCAATCCCGACGGCCGCAGCTACACGATCACCGTTCCGTTCGCGAACAACCTGGCCTACACCATTCCGGAGAACGACATGGGCTGGTTCCCGTCAGCGAACCAGAAGAGCCCGCTCACCTACCAAGGCACTGCCACGGCAGGCATCGTCGGCTCCGTGAAGAACATCGTCTTCAGCGCGGTGGGAGCAACCTCACCACCGGCGCCGGCAATCCTGCGGGACCCGGCCTCGACACCAACACAGGTGATCCGATCGACGTGCGCTTCCACGTCGACACCGGCACCGGCGGTGCCAACGGAAGTTGGAGCCCGACGACGACCGTCGCCAATCCGTAGCTACGGAAACCAAGGAACCAAGCGTGGGTGGGGTTCTGTAACCCCACCCACGCTTCTTTTTTGTTTGGACGCGGCGTTCCGGATGTTGGAGCCCGTCGAGGGGCTCGCGGGCGATGATCGAAGTGGCTGCGGCATCCAGCCGCAGCGAAACTCAAGCAAGCGCCTGAAATTCAGAAACCGGTTTGATCAACAGGCTTGGCGATCCAACTCGTCTCACTTCTGCTCCATCTTCCGGAAAGCCGCGTAGTAGCGGCGGCCGAACTCGCGCAGCGAGTCGGAGTTGAAATGAATGTTGTCGGGTTTGCTCGTCAGCTCCTCGGATGAGACAAACGCGGAGCGCGGCGTCGACGCCACGACGGTGCGCATCGCCTCGTCGACGCGCAGCGTGTGCTCGCCCCACGGTGCACCTTCGAAGCGGCCGAGCTGGCCGACGACAAACGGCAGATCGCTCACGCCGAGTTCGCGGCGGAAACGCGCGATCAGTTCCGCGAGAGCGATGGCATACACCTCGGACAACCCGGGGTGGCAGTCGGATTCGCCTTGGTGCCAGAGGATTCCCTTGAGCGTTCCGCGCTCGAGGGCGACGCGGGTGCGCCGGATCGCGTCGTCGTAGGGATGGCTGTCGGTCTGGTCGAAATACGCGCCCGGGGTCCACGTTGCGATCGGCGAGCCGCCACACGCGGCCGGCACGAAACCGATCGTCACGCCCGGATGTTCGCCGAGGTAGGCGACCGCGAACGAACGCGCGAGTCCCACGCCGGCGACGGACTTGTCCCAATGGATGGGATCAACCGCCGGTTGCCACGCGCCGTCTTTCCCGAGCGCGAGCACGCGCGGAATCGGTGCCGTGTCTTGCGGTCCGACCTCGCCGCGCCCCGCCATGTTGGACTGCCCAGCGAGGAGGAAAATGTGAAACGCGCCCGCATCCGCCGGCACGGCAAAATCAGCATCGGAACTCGCATCGCTCGCACTCATGCCGCCAGCCAAAAGCCCGAGCAGCCCGGCCGCGAGATTTCGCAACGTCGCACGCACCTCGGCTTTCGATGTGGAGGTCGCGTTGATCGTCGTCATCGAGTGGGCCTGCTAAAATGAATGGAACTGCGGTCGTGTCGAAAAGCAATCGGCGAGCTCGGGGAGCTCGTTTTCGCCAAACTGAAATTCCTCTTACTCCTGTTTCTTCTCCCTCTGTGCCTTGGTGCTCTCTGTGCTTGCTTCCCGTTTTTATGGGTCGGGAATTGTACTAAGGGGCAAACAGACGGGAGATGACCATCCATGGGTTTATCGCCGTCCGTCGCTCCTCCCGAGTCGATTGGGAAATCGCATCACCACCCATGCGAGTGCGGGAGACTCAGCGTCGTTTGTCTCGACGTCTCCGACGAATCCGCGGACTCCGACCAGCTCGCAAAGGACTTCAAGAATCTCCGCGCCGGATGTGCGTCCACCGCTTGTGTTGCATGTTTGGCGGTGGGCGAGCATTGTCACGCGCATGACGGTTTGCCCGGACGTCGCGGACCGTAGTGGCCGACCGCAACTCGTTCGGGGCGCTGATTGTCACTTATAGTCTATTGTGCCCGCTGCTAAGATACTCCGTGAAAGCTCCGAAAGATCAAAAGGTTGCCAAAACAGCCACACGCGCAACAGCGGAGCTCCAAGCAAACTTGGGAAAAACTATCAAAGCGCAGCGACGTCGACTGGGAGTCACACAGGAAGAGTTGGCTTGGCGGGCCGGCTTGCACCGGACCTATGTCGCCGACATCGAGCGCGGCGGGCGCAATCTTACATTGCGCAGCATCATCAGTCTGGCCGACGCCCTGCAAGTTTCGGTGGCGAGCCTGTTGGTCCAGTCCGGGGAATATCAACACGGCTCCGCGGCTGGGGAAATTCTGTTGGTCGAGGACAACGTCGTCGATGCCGAGCTCACTTTGCGTGCGTTCAAACGCGCGAAGTTTTCGAACCCGGTGACCGTGATCAGGGATGGGGAGGCGGCGCTTGACTATTTGTTTGGTTCCTCGCGACCTGCCGCACGGCCGTGGCCATTGCTCATCCTTCTGGATCTTAACCTCCCCAAAGTGTCCGGCATGGAGGTGCTGCGGCGGATAAAGGCCTACGAGCAGACCCTCAACATCCCGGTCGTCGTGCTCACTGTTTCCAAGGACGACAAGAGTATCCTCGAATGCGCCAGGCTCGGTGCGGAGCAATACATAATCAAGCCGGTCGAGTTCGAGAAGTTCAGCCAGGTTTCCCCGCGACTGGACCTCCATTGGACCTTGTCCAGTCCCTTGCACTTGCTTAATACCCACCAGGCAAACGCCCCACAGTCAGCAATACCCCGAAAGACCTCCACCCGATAACCTGAAAGGCCGGAAATTCCGGGTCTACCCACTGGACCCTGCCGCGACTATCTTCGCGCGGTGACGAAAGTGCATTCAGACCATCAACTCCGGGAGTCCCTCCGAGAGATCGGCGACCTCAAGGCCGCGTTGGACGAGCACGCCATCGTTGCGATGACCGATCCTGGCGGCCGCATCACCTACGTGAACGACAAGTTCTGCGCGATCTCCAAGTATTCGCGCGAGGAGCTTCTAGGTCAGGACCATCGGATCATCAACTCAGGTCACCACCCGACGGAGTTCATCCGCGACCTGTGGCACACGATCGCACACGGGCGGGTATGGCACGGGGAGATCAAGAACCGTGCTAAGGACGGCACCTTCTACTGGGTCGACACCACGATCGTGCCGTTCCTCAACGAGCAGGGGAAACCGCGGCAATACATCGCTATCCGCGCCGACATCACCGAGCGCAAACACGCCGAGGAGCGCCTGCACGACTCTACCAAGGAGGTGATCGATCTGAAGGCGGCGTTGGATGAGCACGCGATCGTGGCCATCACGGACCCTGGAGGCCGCATCACCTACGTAAACGACAAGTTCTGTGCGATCTCCCAGTATTCGCGCGAGGAACTGGTGGGTCAGGACCACCGGATCATCAACTCCGGCCACCATTCGAAGGAGTTCATTCGCGATCTTTGGCACACGATTGCGCACGGTCGCGTCTGGCACGGCGAGATCAAGAATCGCGCGAAGGATGGCACTTTCTACTGGGTGGACACGACAATCGTGCCGTTCCTAAACGAGCAGGGGAAACCGCGGCAATACATCGCCATCCGCGCCGACATCACCGGGCGCGTGCGGTCCGAGGAGCAATTGCGTGCCTCACTCAAGGAAGTCGGCGATTTGAAGGCGGCCCTCGACGAGCACGCCATCGTGGCCATCACCGATCC
>DATKCJ010000215.1:0-14161 GCA_035513275.1 Opitutaceae bacterium | reverse complement strand
CCTTCTCTGAACTCCGGTGTAGCGCATGAGAACAAGTTCCCGCCAGATTCCGGTCTGCAAAGATCCGTTTCTTCAGGACATCACGATCGCACTCGGTAGGAAGTCGAAGGGCTTTTGCTCCGGCTTAAAGAGGCTTTCATGCACACGCGCAGTCGATACCGTTTCAGGAGTCTCAGCCGAGCGGCTCTCCATTGAGTGCGAACTCTATGATCGAGCGATCGTGTCACTGGACCTGTGGGGAGACCGCATGGCGCGTCTCAAATTCTGGCATCGGCACAGTGGTGGACGAGGTTCATACCGATGGTCGTTTCGTCCGACATTAGAGACATTTTCGCCCGAAGGAGTCGTCGAGGCTCTGAAGAAGACGCATGGGCACGCTTCGCCACCAAATTACGACTCGAGTTACCTTGATCGCATCAAGGCGTGTTGGAGATACAGTGGCGCGGTGGCAGAAGCTGGGTCTCCACAAAAGGCGAATTGACCTGGAGCGCGCAGCACAAACGCCCGGGCAGCGGATTCGGCGACTGCTGACCGTTTTTGGAGAGGATTGCAGCCAATCCTTTCCGAACGGGCGACCTTCAGCAACGTGACACCACCGGCCGCGTGGAGCCCACAGCACGGACTCACGCGCGGAGGAATGTTCGAAACGTTCGACGGGCCGGCTGATGCGCTTGAAGCAGGGTAGGATCCTGCATCGATAGCGCCGATGGGCCGGGATGCTGCTGGGACGCGGAGCTTGCGGCGGACTCCATGTTGACTAGGTTGACGGCAAGATGACCGCCTCCGATGTGATTCATCAGCTCAAGACCCTGCCGCCGCAGGAGGTGGCGAAGGTGCGCGACTGGTTGATCGAAAACGACGAGGAGTCGCCGGAACTGCTGACCGCTATCGACGTGGGCGTGCGCTCGCTGGAGGAAAAGGGTGCGCGTGTGGTGAGTCGCGACGAACTCGAAAACAAGGTGCGGCAATGGGCTGCCGGGTCGCGCTGACCGACGAAGCTCTCGCAGATCTCGGGAACGTGGTCGCGTTTCTCGCTCGGAAGAGTCCCACGGCGGCCGAGCGAATCGGCTTGGAACTGGTGGACTTGATTTTCTCGCTCGGCGAACTTCCTCACCGCGGCGCGCCGGTCAAGAAGCGTCCATCTTTGCGCAAGATTGCACACCGATACTACCTGGTGATCTACCGCGTCAACGAGGAGGCTGCGCTGGTCGAGATCGTCCGTATATGGGACAACCGCCAGGATCCAGCGCGGCTTCGGTTGCCGTAATCTGCCACCGGAGATTGTCAGTCTTAGGTATTCGAGATTGGCGCGCGTAGCACGAACTCGCGAGCGGAGGATTCCTCGAAGACTTCGGAAGGCTGGCCGTGGAGATCCAAGCGACCTTCCTCCGCAACTGCGGCAATCGGGGTCCTTTGATCGATAGGCCGGGAGTGGCCACGTAGTTGGTGTCCGGCGATCGGTCACCTCAAGTAACCTCGGTCGGCCTATCAATCTCTGACTGGCAGTCGATGATCGCGGCGGTGAGGCAGGCGTTGGCGAGGCGGCAGTGCCATGTCCGGGAAATCCCGTTTCCATTCGCGTCTCTCCTTTTCCCTCGCGTAGTGCGCCAGCCAGATCTCCTGATCGCCCGCACCGGCATCCGCGAAATCCCAGTGGCACGCGTCGTCCCGAGTTCGCGCAAAATCGGGGCACTCGCCCTCCAATGTCTCGCGCCATAGGCGCGCATACAACTCCGCGTCACTCAGGTGATTGGTGTGGTAGAGAAACACGCGTGCGACGGCCAGTGCGTCGATGAGTCTCCATAATTCGCGATTGAGCCGCCGCCCGCCTACCGCTTCCGGCGCGGGGAAGCTCCATCCGTGCCGTTCCAACCATGCGCGGTGCGTGATCCGCGGCGCAGTTTCCCACGCAATCACCCGCTCGAGAAAAGCATTCACGATTTCCGGCGCGCCGTCGCTGTCCGAAGCGGCGGACATCACAATCCCGTCCAGTTGGCGTATCTCCTCCTCGAGCTTGGCACGCCGGATCGCCCTGTCGGCCTCTTCGAGGCGGGCCGCCAGATCATATTCTCCCGTGGTCACGCCGGCAGCTTGCATGGCCTGCAAGCCGCGGCAATCCGCAAGACTCGTCGGCTACCGCGCAGAAGCGGCATCGACATGCCGACGCATCTTCGCAAAGAACGTTCCATCATGTCGTCTTCCCCGAGTCGTGCTGCATCGAACCCCGAACCTCCGGCATTCCCACCCGCCCACGACTGGCGCACGACCGACGAACACGAACGCGCTCGCCGCCGTGCCCGAGCCGTCGAGGAACAGCCGCGGGTGCGCGTGTTGGACCCCGGGCCCACGGTCTTCGGCCGCCACTCGGTCACTTCACGCAGCAAGCGAACTTACACCGTCGAGCTCCGCGCGCTCGGCTCGCCGCCCGGAGCCGCATGCGAATGCGTCGACTTTCGCATCAACGGCCTCGGCACCTGCAAGCACGTCGAGGCTGTCCTGCTCCACGCCGAGCGCGTCCGTCGCACCGCATGGCGCAACAGCCTGCGAGGCGCGGACGCGCAGTATGTCACGCTTCTACCTTCCGCCGACGGCGCTGCGCTCCATGCCGAAGGCCCGACTCACTTGCTGCCACCTTCGCTGCGCAACGCTTTCGACAGCGGTGGCCGCCTGAAGTCCACGATGACGCCGGAGCAAATCGCCGGGCGCCTCGAACGCCAGCCACTCGCGCGCGTGCGCCTCGGCCTCGAATCCGGCCCCTGGCTAGAGGCCCGTCGCCGCGCCGCCGAGCGCACGACACTGCGCCGCGAATACGAGACCCGTGTGCAGTCGGGCGCATGGCCCGCGCACGAGACGCTCGTGCCGCTATTCCCTTACCAGCGCGAGGGCATGCTCCATCTCGCATTCACCGAGCGCGCGCTGCTCGCCGACGAGATGGGCCTCGGCAAAACCATCCAGGCGATCGCTGCATGTGCGCTGCTGCAGCGTCTCGGTTGTGCCCGCCGCGTGCTCGTCGTCACGCCTGCATCGCTCAAGACAGAATGGGAGGAACAAATCCGCCGATTCACCGCGCTTTCGCTGCGGATCGTCTATGGCGGCCGGCTCGCGCGCCTCGCCTGCTACAACGCTGAGGACGCGCCCTTTTTCACCCTCGTCAATTACGAGCAGGTCGTGCCCGACACGCTCGAGATCAATTCCCGGCTTCAGCCCGACATCGTCGTGCTCGACGAGGCGCAGCGCATCAAGAACTGGACCACGAAGACCGCCCAGGCCATCAAGCGCCTGCGCAGCCGCTACGCCTTCGTGCTCACCGGCACGCCGCTCGAAAACCGCATCGACGAACTCTACTCGCTCGTCGACTTCCTCGACCCGCAGGTCTTCGGTCCGCTCTTTCGGTTCAACCGAGAGTTCTACACTTTCGACGAGCGCGGCCGCCCCGCAGGGTACCAGAACCTCGAACGCCTCAATGCGCGCCTCCAGCCACTCATGCTCCGGCGCCGCAAGGCCGACGTCGAGAAGGAGCTGCCCGAGCGCACCGACCATGTGCGGCTCGTGACAATGTCGGATGTCCAGCGCCAAGGCTATGCAGGGCACGAGCAACAGGTGTCGCGCCTGGTGCATCTCGCGAAACGCCGGCCGCTTCTGCCTGCGGAGCAGGACAAGCTCATGCGCGAAATGGCGATGATGCGCATGATCTGCGACACAAACTTCATCCTCGGCGACGAAGACCGCACATGCCCGAAACTGGCGGAGCTCGAGTCGATCCTCGCCGAGTGCCGTGACAACGCCGGTGTGAAGATCATCGTGTTCTCCGAGTGGGAGCGCATGCTCGTCCTCGTCCGCGAACTCTGCGGGAAGCTTCGCCTCGGCTGCGCCTGGCACACCGGCACAGTGCCCCAGCAGAAGCGCCGCGGTGAGATCAACCGGTTCAAGACCGATCCAGCCTGCCGGGTTTTCCTCAGCACCGACTCAGGCGGCGTGGGCCTCAACCTCCAGAACGCGTCCGTCGTCGTCAATTGCGACCTGCCCTGGAATCCGGCGAAGCTCGAGCAGCGCATCGCGCGCGCGTGGCGCAAACACCAGACCCGCGCGGTCACGATCTACAATCTCGTCACCGCCGAAAGCATCGAGCATGGCATGCTCGCGACCCTGGCAGACAAGCGCAGCCTCGCCGAGGGCGTGCTCGACCGCGTGGGTGATCTCTCGCAGATCAAGCTGCGCAGCGGGCGGCAGGCGCAGATCGCACGCCTCGAGCAGGTGATGCTTGCCGGCGTCACGCCCGCACCCGCGGCGAAGCCCGCTCCGCCCGCCGATCCCGCGGCCGAGTTTGCGCGCGTGGCCGCACTCGCGGCCGGCGAGCGCTTGATCGTCTGCGAGGAGCGACATCCCCTCGCGGCCGACGGCGCGCCGGTGCTCGTGGCCGTCGTCGAGCGCGACGCCGATCTCTGGCGCCCGCGCCTGGAGGCCGCGCATGCCAACACTTGGAAACTCTCGCCCGCTGACGCCCCGAGACTTCTCGTGATCGATCGCGCCACGCAGGCCGCGCTCGACGCTCTCGCCACCGCCGGGCTAGTCGCCGTCACGACAGCCGCCACACGGGCGCTGCATCCGGCCGGAACCGGTGGAAACGGAGCGGCACCCGTCACGCTCTCGACCGAGGAGAAGCAGCGAATCGCCGAACTTCGTACCACTGCCGCCCGCCGCCTCAAGGCTGCTCGCGCACTCTTCGCAGCCGAGCTGATCGACGAAGCCGCTGCGTCGGCCCGCGAAGCGTTGCATGCGACGGTATCGGCCCTGGCTCTCTCCCGCCGCTGGAAGGCGCCGCCCGACTCAGCCACCTGCGCTCGCGCCCCGTGGTCTGTGCTCGTGCCGGCGCTTCACAACTTCGCGTCCGGCGGCTCGATTGACGCGCAGGCTCTTGACTCGATCGCCCGGACGGTCGCGGGTGATTGAAAACAAGACAAAGATGTGGGCACTGAGCCGGACCCATGCAGGTCAACCTGTTTCCTGCATCTGAAGTGACGCCGACTTGCCGGGGCTTGCGGGCGATTCCTCCCTCGGCAATCGCGCGTTCTGCTGACCAACAGAACGCTCTTGCTACTGAATGATCCCGGCTGTGCTTGGCGTGTCCCTTGACTTGCACGGCATAACGGCTTTATTGCGGCGATATGACGACGCTTTCGCCCACCAAAGCACGGGCCAATCTCACTCATTGGCTGAAACGAGCTTCCGCAGGCGAGGACATCGGCATCCTGTGCGGCGACAAGGTGATCGCTTTGCGACCGGTGCGGGTGTTTTCCGAGGATTCCGATTACGCGGAACGCGAGTATGGTGTCACGGATACGGAGCTTAAGGCGTTCGTCAAGCGAACCGATGCTGAGCTGAAACGAGATCGTCGGGCCGGGCGGATCACCAAATACAAGGGAGATCTCCGTGCCGCCCTTAGGGATTGAGCTGTCATCACGCTTCAAGGCGAGTGTGCGGGCGCTGTCGGAAGAACGTGCCGAGCAGGTGTCCCGGGCCTTGGCGCAGTTGAGTGAGAGGTTTGGAAAGCCCCATCTTCATGGTGGCATAGGAATCCGCCGGTTGAGGGGGAGCTACTTTGAATTCAGGGCAGGGAGGGATACGCGAGTGCTGTTCAAACTCGAACGCAGCACCGCCCTTCTCATCTTTGCGGGCGATCACAATGATGTGCGACGGTTTCTGAGGAATCTCTGATCAAGCCCTTCATTCCTCCGGCTTGACGCGATGGGAGGGCGAACGTAGGCAAGGCGCACGCTTTTTGTTCGTGCCCCCGCGGGCCCCCACTCGCGAACTAGGCGGTAGTCCATGAACTCACCATACGGCACGAGGTGGTTGGCGGTTTGCATTGTCGTCGCGGCACTTGCAGCGATCGGCGGCGCGGACGTTCCAGTGGCTTCTGTTATAGGCAACGCTTCGCAGGATACCGCGTTGAACGACGACAGCGCACACGAGCGAATCCTGTGGCTGCGTGCGGAGATCGCGCGGCACGACGATCTGTATTTCAAGAAAGCGGCGCCGGAGATTTCCGATGCCGCCTACGATGCGTTGAAGCGCGAGTTGGTGGTGCTGGAGCAGGCGCATCCGGAGTTCGCGCAGAATTCAGTGCTGGGCGACGATCGAAGCGGGAGATTTCTAACCTACCGGCACCGCGTTCGGATGCTCGGCCTGGATAAGAGTTACACCGAGGCCGAACTTCGCACATTTCACGGGCGACACGAGAAGCAACTCAACCACGCTGATCTCGTGTATGTCGTCGAGCCGAAGTATGACGGCGTCGCGATCAGCGTGACCTACGAGAATGGAAGACTCGTTCGCGCAGTCACGCGCGGCAACGGAACGGAGGGCGACGATGTCACCGCCAATGTTCGCACGATCCGCAGCCTGGCCACGGAACTGCGCGCGACAGATACCGACGGCTCCGCGAATCCGATTCCAGATATTGTGGAGCTGCGCGGTGAAATCTACGTGAGCTTCGCTGAGTTCGGGCGGATCAATCGCGATCAGGAGGAACAGGGCAGTGAGCCATTCGCCCATCCGCGCAATCTCGCCGCAGGCACGCTCAAGCTCACGAATCCCGAAGAAGTGGCGCAGCGCAAACTCGAGATTGTGTTTTACGGCTGGGGAGCGTGGGAATCTGCGCAGGGCGAGCCCGCGTCGCAGCGGGAATTGCACACGCTGATTCGTGCGTGGGGATTGCCGGGATTGGAGCACATCAAATTAGCCAGCGGCGCGGACGAACTGTGGATGGCGGTGCAGGCGCTCGGTCGTGAGCGGAGCAGATTCGGTTTTCCCACCGATGGCGCGGTGGTGAAACTCGATGCTGCTGACTTGTGGGAGGCGCTCGGCGCGAGCGACCAGTCGTCGCGCTGGGCAGTGGCGTTCAAGTTCGCGCCCGCGCGTGTGCGGACGCAGGTGCGCTCCATCACGCTGCAAGTCGGGCGCACGGGTGTGCTCACGCCGGTGGCCGAGTTGGAGCCGGTCGTGCTCGGCGGCAGCACGGTGTCGCGCGCGTTGCTGCACAATCGCGAGTGGATCGCGCAACACGACATCCGGGTCGATGACGCCGTCTTTCTGGAGAAGGCAGGTGAGATCATTCCGCAACTTGCAGGCGTGGACACAGCCGCCCGGCCGGCGACGTCGAAGCCCTACGAATTTCCAAGTGAGTGTCCGGAGTGTCGCACGCCGGTGGAGAGTTTGACGGGCGAAGCCGCAGTGCGGTGTTCGAACCACTCGTGCCCTGCGCAGGTTCGGCGGCGTGTGGAGCATTTCGCGTCGAAGGCGTGCGTCGATATCGACGGGCTCGGTCCCGCGATGGTGGAGAAGCTCGTCGCGAAAGGCTGGGTAAAGGACATCGCGGATCTCTACCGCTTGCGCCGTGAGGATTTGCTCACGCTCGGGGGCAACGTCGACAAATCAACCGACCGGTTGCTGGCCGCGATCGAGCGGAGCAAGCGTGTGGAGTTGTGGCGGTTCATCAACGGACTCGGGATTCCGAGAGTTGGCGCGGCGAAGGCGAAACAACTGGCGGCGAAGTTCGGCAGTCTCGAAGCGCTCGCGGCCGTGCGTGCGGTTGACCCCACGGCCGGGATCGATTCCGCGGCAGCCGAATCGGTGTTGGAGTTTTTGAGCGATCCGCGAAACCGGATGATGGTGAAAGACCTCGTCCGGCTCGGCGTCGAACCGAAAAAGCAGTCAGCCGCCTCTCCGGACTGATGTCGGCAAATCGGCGCGGCAGCTTGCTGCCCGAACTCGCGGACAGAGGAATCGATTGAGCGGATGAGTGGTTGGTGCTATCGATGCTCGGCACGAGGATGAAGCAAAGACTGTTACAGCGCCCGTGGATTGCCGGTCTTTTGTGTTTGGGGATCATTGTATTCTTCCACGGTCCGAGGTTGTGGATCATCGCACATGAAAGCCCCGGAACTCTTGAGTGGGATCGCGCCCTCAATTACTTCCAGCAGTGCGAGTCGCCATTCCGGGATGACGTTGAGCCGGGGACGCGCTGGCGGTTTGTCCCACAGGTGTTGGTATGGGCGTGTGGTGGAAGCCGGACTGTCGCAATGACAATACCGTGGCTTGGCGCGTGGGCTCTGCTTGCATACCTGTATCGGCTCTCACGAAGCAACGGATGTGACGAAGCGACGAGCTTCTTCGTGACGATATTGGTTGGAGCGTCTGCGCCCGTGCTCGTCTCCACGGGATGGCTCGGCATGAACGATGCCTGGGTAGGGCTTGGACTATGCTATCTGGCGTTCGGGCGCCGCATGCCGCTTGTCATCGCCGCTTGCGTCGTGTGCCCCTTCATTGATGAACGGTTTGTGTTTGGACTGCCGCTGGCCTTGGTGGTTCGGAATCTGGAGAGCCTGAGGACAGGATCGAGCAGGGCGCTCCTTCATTTGGCCGGTCAGTGCCTGTTGGCAATCGCTCCGTTTGCAGCGATCAGGTTAGTCGGAATAGTTGGCGGTCGAGGCGCGGCGACGGACCAAGTCTTTTTGTGGACCTGCCTGCGTGAAAGCGGGGCATATTTGTGGATGGCGCCCCTTGGAGGTTGGATGGCTTTTCGGTTCGCATACCTACCGGTGATGCGGAGAACAGCCGAGTTGTTCGTGAGTGATCGATTGGTGGCGTGCTTCCTAATGAGCGCGGCATTGATTCCAGTCACCGTGGGATTTCTTCTGGCATCGGACACCATGCGAACTGCAGGCATCCTGCTTCCTCTCTGCGCGTGGGCTGCGATCGAGTCGGGGAAAGGCGGCGAGCGAAGCCAACTGAAGTGGCTCGCGATCGCGAGTCTTGTGTTCACAGCGGCACATGTGACTCACACCAAGGTGCTGCCGATCAATTCCCTCCCGGTGGAACTGTGGAGGGTGCTGCGATGACGGTGCCTGAGCGCCTCAACGCATTGTTCGAATGATGCTGCGTCATGTGATCACCAACTTCGCCACGGCGACCGCGAGCACGGCTGCGAGGACTGTGCGCAGGTGTCGCGGTTGTGCGATGCGGCTGCCCCAGCGTGCGCCGAGCAGGCCGCCCGCGATTGCTGCGACGAGCCAGAGCGGAAGCGCATCGGGTAGGTGTACGACCGAGCCGGGATTGCCGAGTAGACCCGCGATCGAGTTGACCAAAATGAACGGAGCCGAGGCGGCAGCAGCCTCCTTCGGGCTTGCCCAGCGGAAAAACAGCAGGAGCGGAGTCAGGAAAATCCCACCACCGACGCCGATCAGCCCCGAGACAAAGCCGATGAGCGCGCCGAGTATCGCGACCGCCCAGAGCGGTGGCTCCCGCTCGGCACTTACGTGCGAAGTCGGCAGCAGCAGACGCACCGCCGCAAACGCGAGCGTCACAGCGACGACCAGCCGGAACCAGTTTCCGTCGGGATGGACCATGCCGCCGACGAACGCGAGCGGCACTGACGCGATCGCGAACGGGCCAAACAGCCGCCAGCGGAAGTGCCCCGCACGCACAAAGGCGATGGTGCCGACCAGCGAAACGGCGATGTTGAGGACGAGTGCCGTCGGCTTCATTGCCGCCGGATCGAACCCCATCAGCGCCAAAACCGCCAGGTAGCCAGAGGCGCCGCCGTGCCCGACGGCGGCATAGAGGAGTGCCACGATTGCGAATGCGAGGGCTGTCATGCGGGATCTGCAGCGTGCGGAGGTGGAACCGCGCCATAGATGAGCGGCGGCGTTGCGTGTGGCGAACGCAAACATGGCCCGATTATCGCGGGGTGAAGTCCGAACCTCGCCCCGAGAATGACGGAGAACGACTAGGTGGAAGCGCGGAAATAGCGAGGCAGGCGTAGGTGAAGGGAGGGGCGATCTTCAACTTCATGGAGAACAAAGGGTTGAGCACTATACGTGGGGCCGGGAGCTTCGATCAGGTGGACGAATTTAGGAGCCCGCTTGGGGGCGATGTTTGCATGCGAGGTCGGGCGGCCGCCCATGGCGGATCCCTAACGCGCCCTTTGTCCCGCTCCTCCCGGAGCGGGCTACACGAGAAATCGGAATCGTCCGCAAGCGCGTCAGCGGGCTCGGGGCTAGCGGGTTCCTACAGCTGAATCTGGCCGGCCGAGAATTTGACGCGTGACTAAGCGCAGAGCCCCCGGCGACAAGTGGTTCGAATCACCGCCGCAGCCGAAAGACTTGTAGAGTGAGACAGGGCGCTTGACTTCCGGCAGCGTGATTTGAGAGCCTCACCGTTCCAGTTTTTCCACCCACTTTTCGAGCCGGCGATCAGGCACTCTTCCCGACTTTTAGCGAGTGTCAGGTAGCCGACGGAGACTCAACCGGAGAACAGTAAAATAGTTCTTGCGGGGGGGTCTCTTGCTCGCTTTGGTCAACCTCTTTTCCCTGATTATCAGTCTATTTCCAGTCGAAACATGCCAACCATCAACCAACTCGTGAGAAAGGGCCGCCGCGCCATCCGGGTGAAGACGAAGTCGCCCGCGTTGCAGGCGAATCCGTTCCGTCGCGGCGTCTGCGTGCAGGTGATGACCCGCACGCCCAAGAAGCCGAATTCCGCGATTCGAAAAGTTGCCAAGGTCCGTCTCACGAACGGAAGCGAAGTCATTTCCTACATTCCTGACGAAGGTCACAACCT
This sequence comes from Opitutaceae bacterium, assembly GCA_035513275.1. Taxonomy (GTDB): domain Bacteria; phylum Verrucomicrobiota; class Verrucomicrobiia; order Opitutales; family Opitutaceae; genus DATKCJ01. Next base: position 3,541 of record DATKCJ010000215.1, on the reverse strand, counting down.
CCAGGAGCACTCGATTGTGCTCGTGCGCGGTGGCCGCGTGAAGGATCTCCCCGGCGTGCGCTACCACATCGTGCGCGGCGCCCTTGATGCTGTCGGTGTCGAGAAGCGCCGCCGCAGCCGTTCCAAGTACGGCGTCAAGCGCCCGAAGGCCGCCAAGTAACCAACTTTTCCCGCCATGTCACGCCGCCGCAGAGCGACCAAGCGTCCGGTTCGTCCGGATTCACGTTACAACAGCCAGCTAGTCACGCGTTTCATCAACGTGGTGATGGGGAGTGGCAAGAAGAACACCGCCCAGCGCCTGATCTACGGCGCGTTTGAAAAGGCGAGCGAGAAACTCGAGAAGGGCAATCCCGTCGAGATTCTGTCGGGCGCACTCGAAAACGCGCGCCCGCGCATCGAGGTGAAGAGCCGCCGCGTCGGTGGCGCCACCTACCAGGTGCCTGTTGAACTTTCGTTCGAGCGTCAGGAGAGCCTCGGCCTCCGATGGATCGTCGCAGCCGCGCGCGCCCGCAAGGGCATGCCGATGAGCGAGGCCCTCGCTGGCGAAATCGTCGACGCCTACAACAACACAGGCGGCGTGGTTAAGAAGAAGGACGACACCCACAAGATGGCCCAGGCGAACCGCGCCTTTGCCCACCTCCGCTGGTAAGGAAAAGTCATGTCTGTCGCCCTCACACGCGCCGAGACGTCGGCCAACAACTCGCCGGAGCGTTCCTTCCCCATGGAGTGGACGCGGAACATCGGTATTGCCGCGCACATCGATGCCGGCAAGACGACGACCACCGAGCGCATTCTCTATTATACCGGCGTCGTCCACAAAATGGGCGAGGTGCATGATGGCACCACGACCACCGACTGGATGGAGCAGGAACGCGAGCGTGGCATCACGATCACCTCGGCCGCCATCTCTTGCACGTGGACCACGAAGCAAGGACCGTTCACCGGCATCAAGCACCGCGTGAACATCATCGACACCCCCGGGCACGTGGACTTCACAGCCGAGGTGGAGCGCTCGATGCGCGTGCTCGACGGCGCAGTCGCCGTGTTCTGCGCGGTCGCAGGCGTGCAGCCGCAGTCCGAGACCGTCTGGCGCCAGGCGACCAAGTACAAGGTCCCGCGCGTGGCGTTCGTGAACAAGATGGACCGCACCGGCGCGAATTTTTTCAACGCGCTGAACGACATGCGGACCAAGCTGCGCGCCAACGCGCACCCGCTTTATCTGCCGATCGGTGCGGAGGAGAATTTCAAGGGCGTCATCGATCTGGTTCGAATGAAGGCCTATGTGTGGGACGAGTCCGATCCTCTCGGCGTGAAGTTCAGCACGTCGGACCTCTCCGGCGAACAGATGGTCGAGGCGAAGAAGTGGCGTGAGACCCTCATCGAGGCCGTTTGCGATTTCGACGATGTGCTCGCCGAGAAATTCCTCGCTGGCGGGGAGATATCCGAAGACGAGCTGATCGTCGGCATCCGCAAGGCGACGCTCTCGCTCAACTTCGTTGGCGTGATTCCCGGCTCCGCATTCAAGAAGAAGGCCGTGCAGCCGTTGCTAGACTGCGTTGTCGACTTCCTTCCCTGCCCACTGGATATCCCACCGGCAAACGCGCAAGACTCCGATGGCGCCGCGCTCACGGTCGAGTCGTCCGACAAGACCAAGGTCGTCTCGCTCGCCTTCAAGATCTGGACCGATCCCTTTGTCGGAAAGCTCGTATTCCTGCGTGTCTACGCCGGTGAGCTTCGCAAGGGCATGACGCTTCTCAACAGCCGCACGCGCCGCACCGAGCGCGTCAGCCGCCTCATCCTGATGAAGGCGAACACGCGCGAGGAAATCGAAGTCGCCTATGCAGGTGACATCTGCGCGATCGTCGGAATCAAGGGCGTCGTCACAGGCGACACGCTCTCAGATGAGGACGCGGACATCCGCCTCGAGCCACCGACATTCCCCGAGCCCGTCATCTCGATGTCGATCGAGCCTCGCTCGAAGGCCGACCAGGAAAAGATGGGCGTCGCGCTCAGCCGCCTCGCCGAGGAAGACCCGACATTCCGCGTCTCTTCGAATGCCGAGACGAGCCAGACGATCATCGCAGGCATGGGCGAGCTTCACCTCGAGATCATCCGCGACCGGTTGTTCCGCGAGCACAAGGTCGAGGCCGATGCGGGCAAGCCGCAGATCGCCTACCGCGAGACCATTCTTTCCAAGGCCGATGGCGAGGGTAAGTTCATCCGCCAGTCGGGCGGCAAGGGCCAATACGGCCACGCCTGCATCAAGCTCGAGCCCAACGAGCGCGGCAAGGGAATCGAAGTCATCAACGAGACGGTCGGCGGCAGCATTCCGAAGGAATACATCAAGCCCACGATGGAAGGCATCAAGGAGGCCGCGAATAACGGCACCGTTGCCGGCTATCCGGTGGTCGACTGGATCGCGCGCATCTACGACGGCTCGTTCCACGAAGTCGACTCGTCGGAAATGGCGTTCAAGATGGCTGGCATCTTCGCGTTCAAGGACGCGATGAAGCAGGCCGCACCGATCCTTCTCGAGCCGATCATGAAGGTCGAAGTCACCACGCCCGAGGAGTATCAGGGCGATCTCTTGGGCGACATCAACCGCCGCCGCGGTCGGATCCAGAACATGGAGACCAAGGCCGGCGTTTGCATCATCACCGCGCAAATCGCGCTCGAGATGATGTTCGGTTACGCGACCGACATCCGCTCCCTTTCCAAGGGCCGCGCCTCCTACTCGATGGAGCCCTCGCACTTCGAGCAGGTTCCGGCGTCCGTCCTTACCCGCATCGTCGAAACCGCCAGCCGTGCGCCCGCGCGCACTTAATCCGACGCATCCCACGCCATGAAAGGCCAAAAAATTCGCATCAAGCTTCAGGGCTTCGACTATCGCATCATCGATCAGTCAGCCACCGAGATTGTCGAGACAGCCAAGCGCTCCGGCGCGCGCGTCTCCGGCCCCGTCCCGCTGCCCGTGAAGATCGAGAAGTTCACAGTCAACCGCTCCCCGCACGTGGACAAGAAGTCCATGGAGCAATTTGAGATCCGCACCCACAAGCGCCTCCTCGACATCATCGAGCCCACGGCGCAGACGGTCGACGAGCTCAAGAAACTCAACCTGCCCTCGGGCGTCGACATCACCATCAACGTATGACGGTTTGACCGTCCACCAGTTTCACCGGCGGTAAACGCCGCCGGACCTAATGTAGGTCTGTTGAAACGGACTAATCCACCTACCGCTTAGCATCATGATCACCACCCTCCTCGGCAAAAAAGTCGGGATGACCCAGATATACGATGGCGATAATTCCATCGTCCCTGTCACGGTCGTCGAAGCAGGTCCCTGCCCTGTGGTGCAGGTCAAGACTCTCGAGACCGACGGTTACAACGCCGTCCAACTCGGCTTCGGCCCGCAAAAAGAACAGCGCCTCGCCAAGGGCGAGCTCGGCCATCTCAAGAAGGCCGGTCTCAACGGCCACCGCCGCGTCGCGGAAGTGCGCCTCACCGCGGCCGCTTCGGTCAAGGCTGGCGATGTCGTCACCGT
>DATKCJ010000214.1:0-2277 GCA_035513275.1 Opitutaceae bacterium | reverse complement strand
TTAATCCAAGTGCGCGAGTCCGACCTTGGGTCGGTGTTGAAGGTCTTCAAGAACCACGGCCTTAAGGAGTGCGCCACGCAGATCGGCACGCTCAACGAGCACCGCGCACTGCGCATCCGCCACACGGACCGCGAGATCTTCAATGAGAACCTGCCTGCGCTCCGCGCAATCTGGTCCGACGTCACCCACCGGATCGCCGCGATGCGCGACGACCCCGACTGCGCCTACGAGGAGCACGCGCTCCGACTGGATGCGGACAATCCCGGCATTTCTCCGAAAGTGCTCTTCGCACTTTCGAAATTTGAAATCTCAAATTCCAGATTTGAGATTGCGCGGCCTGCCGCAGTCAGGCCGCGCGTCGCGATCCTGCGTGAGCAGGGAGTCAACGGCCACGTCGAGATGGCTGCTGCATTCACGCGCGCGGGCTTCCGTGCGGTCGATGTGCACATGACCGACATTCTCTCAGGCCGAGTGTCGCTGCGTGACTTTCGCGGCCTAGCAGCGTGTGGCGGCTTCAGCTACGGCGATGTCCTCGGCGCCGGCGAAGGTTGGGCGAAAAGCATCCTCTTCAACAACCGCGCACGCGATGAGTTCGAGGCTTTCTTTGCGCGCGACGACGCATTCGCACTCGGCGTGTGCAACGGCTGCCAGATGATGAGCAACCTGCACTCGATCATCCCCGGCTCCGGCCACTGGCCGCGCTTCGTGCAGAATCGCAGCGAGCGGTTCGAGGCGCGTTTCGCGTCGCTGAAGATCGAGCGGAGTCCGAGCGTATTCTTCGCTGGCATGGGAGGCTCGGTGATTCCAATCGCCGTCGCGCACGGCGAGGGCTTCGCGGAGTTCGCCGATACGGTCGCGCTCGAGGCGTGCGACGCGTCTGGCCTCGTCTCGGCGCGGTTCGTCGACAATCACCACCACGTCACCGAGCGCTACCCGCTGAACCCGAACGGCTCGCCACGCGGCATCACCGCGCTCACGACCGAGTCGGGCCGCGTGACGATCCTCATGCCACACCCGGAGCGCGTCTCCCGCACCGCCGCAATGAGCTGGCATCCCGACGACTGGGGCGAGGATTCGCCTTGGATGCAGATGTTCTACAATGCGCGCGAGTGGGTGGGGTGACTCCGAGGTAGGAGCCCGCTTGCGGGCGATTGCGTAGCGCACTCTGCTGGCCAGCAGAGCACCCCGCCATCGGAATCGTGCAGGCAGGATGCTTGCGCTACCCAAAAATCGCCCGCGAGCGGGCTCCTACCCCAGCCCCCTCAATCCAACATCGATGGCGGAAGCAGCTCAAAATAGCCCACGCGCAGCGAGTCGCCCTCTTCAACGATCACGAGCTTCACAGTCATGTAGGGCTCGAAGTCCTCGCTCTTCACGAGTTCATCGACCGTCATCTCGTAGCGCTTCGCGATCTCGGCGAGTTCCTCCGCAGCCAACTCCACGCTCAGGCTGCCACGAAGGCTCGCCTTGCGGATCGATGCGGGTGCGAGCTTCGGCATGTTGCCGATCGCGAACATCACGTCGATCGCCTCGAAGCCACCCGTCGCCCCGCCGGCAAGCACAGCCGGATCGGAAGTGTGCACGTGCAAGCTGAGCGGCTTCACGGGCGCGCCGTGAAATTTCTCCGCCAACGCCATATGCTGCAGGAACTCCGGCAGCGCGACGTTGCGGCGCGGCATCTTCTCGTTGCTTTCGAACTTCGCATCGTCCGTTTCGGGCACGAACTGATTAAGCGACATCTGCGCCTTCGCGTGCGACGAGAGCTGACCGTAGAACTCCTCGTAGTTCCGCGCCGCGAGCGCGAGCATCACCGATCGTCCGAAATCGAGGCAATGTTGCTCGATGTCAGTCGTCTCGCTGTCCATCTGCACGAAGTCCGTCGACTTCGCGCGCGACTCCGAACCACCTGTCGCCGGCTGCCGCTTCCCACATCCCGCCAACCCAAGTGCCACCGTCAGGACGACGGCCGCACGCACGCTCACCTTGAAGGCTCTGAGGCTCATGCCGGCATGGTGGAAATCCGCCCGCCGATGGCAACCGCTCTCTCACCCGGCGCTTTCCAGCTCACCGGTGACTCGACGCCGGAGGCGGTCGGGCATATCTTTCGTGTATACAAACACTCAGGGCACCACACCTGCCCGATCGACCCCATGAACGCACCCAAGCTCTCCGAGGAAATCGACGCCTTGCGCGACACCGTCCGCAAGTTCTGCGCCAGCGAACTCGCTCCGCGAGCCGCGGATATCGACCGAAGCAACAATTTCCCTTCCGACATGT
>DATKCJ010000213.1:0-8532 GCA_035513275.1 Opitutaceae bacterium | reverse complement strand
TGGCCGGCTGGCTCAGTGCGCGGATTGCGCGCGCGAGGCGGCGTCACCGTGGATCTCGATTGGAAAGACGGCCGGCTCGTAAACGCGTGGTTCACCGCCGATCGCGATGGCACCCATACAATTCGCGCCTCCGGCACCACTGCCGACCTCCCGCTCCGCGCCGGTGTGCGCACCGCACACCAATCAACGAACTCACCATGATTTCACGCCTGCGCCACTGGTTGATCGTGCCCGCGCTTCTTTGCATGCAAAGTCTCGCAAGCCACGCCGCCGAACCGCGCGTCCGCGTGCTCATCGTCGACGGTTTCAGCAACCACGACTGGCAGCTTACGACTTCGCTGATCCGCGGCATCCTTGAGCCGACGGATCTCTTCGAAGTGACCGTCTCCACAGCGCCGCCGACGAAGGATGCGCCCGATTGGGACAAGTGGCGGCCGGTCTTCGCGGACTACGACGTCGTCATCCAGACGTGCAACGACATCTGGGGCGGACCACCCTGGCCGCGCGCGGTGCAGGAGGATTTTGAGAATTTCGTGTGCGGCGGCGGCGGTGTCTATGTGTGGCACTCGGGCAACAACGCGTTTGCCGACTGGCCTGCCTACAACGAGATGATCGGCCTCGGCTGGCGGAAAAAGGAATTTGGCGCGGCCATCGCGGTCGCCGACGATCGCAGCCTCACGCGCATTCCCGCAGGTGAGGGACTGGACACCGGCCATGGCGACCGGCTCGACACCGTCGTTCATCGCCTTGGCGATCATCCGATACACACCGGCTTACCCCGCGCGTGGAAGACACCGGACATCGAGGTCTACTACTACGCCCGCGGCCCGGCGCAAAATATTGAAGTGCTTTCCTACGGTTTCGATCCGCAGACAAATATGAACTGGCCGCTCGAGTGGGCCGTCAGCTACGGCGACGGGCGCGTCTACACCTCGACGTTCGGCCACGTGTGGAAAGGCGACTCCCAGCCCGAGCGGATGCGCTGCGCGGGATTGCAGACCGTGGTTGTCCGCGCGCTGCAATGGCTCGCCGGTCGCGACGTCGACTTCCCGGTGCCCTCCGATTTCCCGACTGCCGACCGCTCCTCTATCCGCGGCGAGATTTCGCTCCTGCCGCACGCAGAATCCAAGCGCACCAACTAATTTCCTTTCTCCCATGTCCTCCTCCCCAAGCACTACCGCCGACAAATCCCCTGTCGTTCCCCGGAAATATCTCTTCGCCTTCATTCTCGTCACCACGCTCTTCTCGCTGTGGGGCTTCGCCAACGACGTGACCAACCCCCTCGTGCGGGTCTTCAAGGAAGTCTTCGTCATCTCCAATGCGCAAAGCAGCCTCGTGCAGTGGGCCTTCTACGGCGGCTACGCGACAATGGCCATCCCCGCCGCACTCGTCATCCGCCGCTTCTCTTATAAGACCGGCATTCTCGTCGGCCTCGCCCTCTACGCGGGCGGCGCTTTGCTCACCATCCCCGCCAGCACCGCCCTCAACTTCAACATCTTCCTCGTCGGTTTCTACGTGCTCACCTTCGGCCTCGCCTTCCTCGAAACCGCCGCCAACCCCTATATCCTCTCCCTCGGCCCGCCCGAGACCGCTACCCGCCGTCTCAACCTCGCCCAAGCCTTCAATCCCATCGGCTCCCTCACCGGCATGATGGTGGCCAGCTTCTTCGTCCTGCCGTCGCTCAACATCTCCTCCTTCCGCGAAGACCAGGTCGCCGCCCATCCCGAATACGCCGCGATGCTGCCCAGCCAGGTCGACGCCGCCATCGGCGCTTCGTGGGAGACGTTCGTCAGGACCGACCCCGCCGCGTTCCACGACATCCAGGCTCACGACCTGCGCGTCGTCATGATTCCCTACGCCATCATCGCCGCGGTCGTCATTCTCACCTTCATCGCCTTCGCCGTCTCCAAATTGCCAGACACAGGCCACAACGACGCTCCCGTAAAGTTCGGCGTGCTCACGAAGCGCCTGCTCACCTCGCGCCTCTACGTCGGCGGCGTGATCGCCCAAGCCTTCTACGTTGGCGCGCAGATCATGTGTTGGACCTTCATCATCCACTACGGGATGACCCTCTGCGGCCTCACCGCATCGCAGGCGCAGAACCACAACATCGCTGCGATGGTGCTCTTCCTCAGCAGCCGTTTCATCTGCACACTGCTGCTGCGCGTGGTGAAGCCCGGTCAGCTCCTAGCCGCCCTCGCCGTCGGCGGACTGCTGCTCACCATCGGGGCAATCTTTCTGCAGGGCATGCCTGGCCTCTACTGTCTGATTGGTGTCTCAGGCTGCATGTCGCTCATGTTCCCCACCATCTACGGCATCGCCCTCGACGGCCTCACCCCCAGCGATGCGAAGCTCGGCTCGGCCGGACTCATCTTCGCCATCGTCGGCGGCGCCATCATGCCCCGCATGCAAGGCTCCATGATCGACGGCGACGGCATTCAGATCGGCAGCCTTATGCTCGAGTCCGTCCGCGTTTCATTCGTCCTGCCAGCACTGTGCTTCGTCGTCATTGCGATCTACGGATGGATGGCCCACCGCACCGCACCCACCCGGGCCTGATCCGCCCGGCTTCTTACCCCGTTCCTCCGTCCCCATGAAAATCCCAATCTCCTGTCTGCTCCTGTCCGCGACGCTCGCTTCAGCCCAGCAGGCAAACGTCAACCTCGACTGGAATCCGCAACACGACGCCGAGGGTCTCATCCCTTTCAGCGCGACCGTCAATTCACCCGAGGTCCACCCCGACCGCACCGTCACGTTTCGCGTCAAGGCTCCCGAAGCCCAAACCGTCGCGCTCAACGGCGCGATCCTTGCCGCCTTCGGCAAAAACTGGGGCGAAACAATGCCCTTCGAGAAAGGCGAGGACGGACTCTGGACTTTGACCATCGGCCCCGTGCGTCCAGACATCTACGCCTACCTCGTACAGATCGACGGCGTCCAGGTCGCCGATCCGTCCAACACCATCGCGGCCTTCACAGGCATGCCGCCCTACAGCCAGCTCGTCGTGCATGGCGATGGTCCCGCTTACTACGATGCACGCGACGTCCCACACGGCGCGATCACGCGCCACATCTACCACTCCGAAGTCACGAAGGGCCAACGCGACCTCTATGTCTACACGCCGCCCGGCTACGATCCGGCGAAAACCTACCCGGTGCTCTATCTCGTCGGTGGCAGCGGCGAACTCCCGCACAACTGGATCCACGACGGACGGGCGAATTTCATCATGGACAACCTGCTGGCCGAGGACCGCGCAGTTCCGATGATCATCGCCCTCCCCAACAACCAGGTTCTCCACCGACGCCATCCCCAGCACACCGAACTCACTTTCGACCTCTTCGAACGCGAACTCCGCGAACACGTCATCCCGCTCGTCGACTCCGCCTACTCGTCCCGGCCCAATCCAAAGGGCCGCGCGCTCTCCGGCCTTTCGATGGGTGGACGCCACACCATGATCGTCGGACTTCGCTCCCTCGATCTCTTCGCCAGTTTCGGAATCCTCAGCGCCGGCGACTCCGACACGGAGACGACTCTCGCCGCATTCCTCAGCGATCCCGAGGCCAACCAAAAAATCGACTACCTCTTCGTCGGCCAGGGCAAGATGGAGGCCGAAGGCCGTTTCAACGCGCGCGTCCAAGGCCTCGTCGACGCGCTCACCGCACACGGCATCGAGCACGAGTACTACGTCGGCGGCTACACCGCCCACGACTGGGCCACCTGGCGCCATCTCCTGCACGAAAAGTTCCTGCCAAACCTCTGGCGCAAGTAACATCAACGTCCCGTGAGTTTTAAACTGTCATTGCGAGGAGTCCGCCTTGGCGGACGACGAAGCAATCCATCCGAATGGATCGCCGCGGCGCGCAGCGCGCCTCGCGATGACAATCGTATGATCGCTACGGGCTGCTGGTAAAACCCCTCCATTCTCATGAAACTCAAAATCGCTTCCGTGTTGCTTCTTGCGATCCTGCCCGTCGCGGCAGGTTTGGCCCAGTCTTCCGCGCCCGTCGCGACCGAGCACGGCCTCGTGCAAGGCGTCGTCGAAAACGACCTCACCGTCTACAAGGGCATCCCCTTCGCCGCGCCACCCGTCGGCGATCTCCGATGGAAAGCCCCGCAGCCCGCTGCGAAGTGGGAAGGCGTGCGCGAGACCACGGCATTCGGGCCGGACCCGTATCAGGGCGACGGCAAGGGAAACTTGAGCGAGGACTGCCTGTATTTGAATATCTGGACGCCCGCGAAGTCCGCGGACGCGAAGGTGCCCGTGCTCGTGTGGATCTACGGCGGCGGATTCTCCTTCGGCTCCAACTCCACGCCGGTTCACAACGGCGAGCACCTCGCGCGCAAAGGCGTCGTGCTCGTGACGATCAACTACCGCGTCGGTCCGTTCGGTTTTCTCGCGCATCCTGAGCTCAGCGCCGAGTCGCCGCACGGCGTCTCCGGAAATTACGGCCTGCTCGATCAGATCGCGGGGCTTCAGTGGGTGAAGAAAAACATCGCAGCCTTCGGCGGCGATCCGGACAAGGTCACCATCTTCGGCGAATCCGCCGGCGGCATCGCCGTCAGCATGCTCTGCGCCTCACCGCAGGCGAAAGGTCTCTTCTACGGCGCCATTTCACAGAGCGGCGGCTCGTTCGGACCGTCGCGCCCCACCACGTATCCAGGAGAAAACATGCGGCGGCTCGGCGACGCGGAGAAACTCGGTGTCGCGTTTGCGACCAAGGCCGGTGCCTCGTCGATCGCGGAACTCCGCAAGCTCACGCCCGACAAAATTCCCAGCGGCTTTGGCAGCGGCGCCGCATGGCCGATCGTCGACGGCTGGGTGATCCCCGACGACCAGCACAAACTCTACGAGGCGGGACGCTACAACGACGTCGACATCCTCGTCGGCTACAACTCCGACGAGGGCCTGAGTTTCTCGCGCGAGAAGACGCCTGAGGAATACATCGAAAACACGAAGAAGCGCTACGGACCCTTCGCAGAAAAACTTCTCCAGGCCTACCCCGTTGGTGAAACCGGCGTGCAGAAGACCGCACGCGATCTTGCACGCGACGCCGCCTTCGGCTGGCAGACGTGGGCCTGGGCTACGCTTCAGGCGCGCACCGGCAAATCGAAGGTGTTCTATTACTACTTCGACCAGCATCCAGAGCGTCCCGCCGACTCACCCGCGGCCGATCACGGCATGCCGCACGGCGTGGACGTGCCCTACGTTTTCCAGACATTGAATCCCGAGGATCCAAAACTCACGCCGGGGGATCGCGCCATTTCCGAGACCGTGTCGACCTATTGGGCGAACTTCGCAAAACACGGCAACCCCAACGGCCCCGGTGTTCCCAAGTGGCCGGAGTTCACAACGAACGACCGGAACGTGATGTATTTTCACAACGAGGCGACCGTCGGGTCTGTGCCCAGCGCCGACTCGCTCGAAGTGCTCGACGCCTATTTTGCGTGGCGGCGCACTCCCGAAGGCGTGGCCTGGGCGAAGTAACTCCGATTCACATGAAACCCGCCTTAGCCGTAACGATGCAGTCAAACGTAGCCGCCGAGGTAACGAGGCGGGCAGACGCGTGGATGCGGCTAAACTGCCTCGTTACCTCCCGCGAAACTTCTCCGATTGTAGCCCGCCGCGTGAGCGGCGGGATCCGGATCCCTGCGCTCACGCGCAGGGCTACGACGGAGTTTCTTCCGGCTCCAACCGCACCGCAGCCGCGGTTTTTCCGCTCGGCAGCTTCGTCGAGAACCCGCTTTCGACTGCATGGATACGGCTTGGCCGTTCTTTGTCTATTCCTCGCTCCCGCAGTCGGGTCGGCGCAAGCGCCTTTCACACCGTCGTCTCCCTCTCCGCGTCGTCCTACCGGCACTGTCATCGTGCCGTCGCTTGAAAAACCCACCTCGGCCGGACCGCGGACGGAGAAGGACATGGGCGGCTATTTGATGGTCTATTTCAAGGATCAGACACACTCGGCGTATTTCGCGATCAGTCGCGACGGCTACACGTTCACCGATTTGAACAGCGGCGATCCCGTCTTCGACGGCGCAACGCTCGCCGAGCAGAAGGGAGTGCGCGATCCGCACATCGCTCGCGGACCGGACGGCGCGTTCTACCTCGCAATGACCGACCTTCACATTTTCGGAGACCGCGCCGGGCATCGCGAAACGCGCTGGCAGCGGCCCGAGGAACCATACGGCTGGGGAAACAACCGCGCGCTCGTGCTGATGAAGTCGTGGGATCTCATCCACTGGACGCACTCCGATTTCCGAGTCGACCTCGCCTTCCCGGAGCTCGGCGATATCGACTGCTCGTGGGCGCCGCAGACGACCTGGGATCCTGTCGCCGAAAAGATGGTCGTCTATTTCACGATTCGCTACGGCAACAAGAACGCCAACATCTACTGGGCGCACGCCGACGAGGCCTTCACGAAACTCGAGACGACGCCGATGATGATCCCGGAGATCGGCGGCATCGACGCCGACCTCACGCTTGTCGACGGCAAGTGGCACATGTTCTACGTTGGAGGCGCCAAGATTCGCTACGCATCGTCCGACCGGCTCGCTGACGGCTACACGGTCACACCGGAGCGCATCGATCCGGAGACAGTTCCGACCGAGGCGCCGAACATCTTCAAGCGGCTCGGCACCGACACCTACGTGTTGATGTATGACGTTTATGGCGCACGGCCGAACAACACGGGCTTCAGCGAAACCGAGAACTTCGTCACCTGGCGCCACCTCGGCCGCTTCAACGAAGGCGTCATAAAGGGCACGAATTTCGAGCGCCCGAAACATGGCGCTGTCATCCATCTCACACCCGAAGAGCTGCGCGCAGTCGCCGCGCACTGGAAAGTCGACATCGATCTCAAGTGAGACGACCGGCGTCCGCAATTGCACCACACTCCTGTGCCATTATCGGTATACTTCCTGTTCGGATGTGCGCGTTCTTTCACCAGCGGCTTTGAACCGCTAATCTACACTAATGGCTTCAGAGTCAGAAGTTCGTTGAGCACGTGCGAGCCTCGCCTAATCGGCGAGGCGCGAGCGTGTGGTGTGCCCTCTCGGATTCAATTAGCGGAGATTAGCGCAGATCAGCGGTTTCAAAACTCCCAACCCCTTTGATTTCATCTGCCTCAGCAGGCACTTTTCCACCACACCCAACTCCCCGTCTCCCTTCCGCCCATGAAAACCATCCTCTCCATCCTCACCGCCGCCACCCTGCTTGCCGCTCCGGCCGCACTCGCCGACGAACCCGTCAAACTGTTCCCCGCCGACGGCGACGGCGCGAAGTTCAGCCGTTCCTTCGAAGACAAGGCGCGGGACTACTCCGCGACTGAGCTCGAAAACATCTTCCAACTCGAGGACGACGAGATCCGCGTTTACCACGACTGGAAGCACGATGCCGCTCCCTTCGCGATGCTCGTCACCGCCGACGATTACGAGAACTGCGTGATCGAGCTGGAATACAAATGGGGCGAACGCCGGTTTGCCCCGCGCGCCACCCTGAAGCGTGATGCCGGGTTGTTGTTCTTCGTGCGCAAGCCCGAACAAGTCTGGCCGCCGTGCGTCGAGTGCCAGATCCAGGAAACCGATTCGGGAGATATTTGGTCGATCTACTCGATGGTTAGCGTCCGGTTGGACGAATCGAAATCTTTCGACCCGAAAGGCGAACCGCAGACCCTCGGCCAGACCCAGGACTTCACCGGAATCAACCGCCGCGACGCCGATGCCGTGGAGCTGCCCGGCTGGAACACGATTCGCGTCGAGTTGCAGAACGGCGCCGGGAAATATTTCCTCAACGGCAAACTGGTGAATGCCTTCGAGAAGGCCTTCGAGAAGGACGGATCCCTGCTCACCCGCGGACGGATTGCGCTGCAGGCCGAAGGCGCAGAACTCACCTACCGCAACGTGCGCGTCACGCGGCTGCCATGAGTCTTGTCGGAAAACACGTTGTCATCGCTAGGTGCGCACCGCGCACCGTGGAGATCCAGTTGGATTGCTTCGTCGCTGCGCGACTCGCAATGACAAGCAAAGATAACTTCAATCTGTAAGTCTCAATAAGTGCACTTCGTTGCGCATGAAAGGAGTCATGCGATCCTTCAAACACTTCCTCTTGCTCGTCCCGGGCATTCTCGCCCTCAGCACCGCCGCGTTTGTTTCCGCCGCACCTGCCGCCTCATGGACCGCCGACAACGGCAACGGCACCTACACGAACCCGCTCTTCTATGACGAGTTTTCGGATCCCGACTTGATCCGCGTCGGCGAGGACTTCTACCTCGCCGGCACGACGATGCATTCGATGCCCGGAGTCGTGATCCTTCACTCCAAGGATCTCGTGAACTGGAAATTCCTGAGCTACGCCGCCCCGCGGCTCGATCTCGGGCCGGGATTCAATCTCGACGACGGCAAGGAGATCTACGGCCAGGGCATCTGGGCGCCGTGCCTTCGTTTTAACGACGGCAAGTTCTATGTCTTCTCCAACACCAACAATCACGGCCTGCAGTTGTTCATCGCCACGGACCCCGCGGGCCCGTGGGAACACCGCAC
>DATKCJ010000212.1:0-6263 GCA_035513275.1 Opitutaceae bacterium | reverse complement strand
GCTCGAGGTAGGCCTTCGGCTGAACGACTCCACCTGTGGTTGCCTGCTCAAGGTATCCACGTGCCTTGGAAGTGTCTCCGCCATCGAGCTCATTGAGGCCGAGCACCGCGAGAAAGTCCGCTCCACGCTCTCCACGTTCGTAGGCGCGTTGGAGAGTGATTTGCGCCTTCTCGCGATACTTCGCTGTGAATGCAGGCGCCGACGTGCGGACATAGTCCGCTTGAAGCCGTTCCCAATCTCCGCGAATGCGCGCGCTATCTGCACGCGTCGCATCGACGAACTCGATTCTCGGTTCCTCGACATGGGGTGCGTGCCAGACAACGGGATCGCGGAACGCAGTTGGTAGGTAGCGGGCCATGCTCCCCGACACTTCGGAGGAGGACTCTCCAAATACGGATTCAAACAGCTCCTCGCTCATTGGTTCCTTGCAGTTGCGATCAACCAACGACCAAAACGCCTCGCGGCGTCGTGAGTTCTTGGGATCAAGTGCCCATCTGATGAAGAGCCTGAGTTGCGCAGTCGCGGCTTCCATTGCCTCGGGCGACCGTTGCGAGACAACATCTGGATCATCGCCCAAGAGCTCGACCAATGGTCTCCAGCCGGCGGTCACGACACGCGGGTTTCGCCTGGCGGATTTTGTCTGCTCCTGATCGATCCATTGAAACGGGTCGAGCATGAGCGTGCTTTCTGAAAATTCGAGGCGCCCGTATAGGTCCAGAAATCCGGCAACAAACCAGCCGGGCAGTTGGGGTGTCCGTGCGGCGATAAGCTTCGCCAGGTATGACGGTCGCAAGGCACGTTGATAGTAGTGGCCGCTTCCCGCTGGAGCCAAGGCGAAGAGAACGATCTCATCGACGTCCGATAGCCGCATATCCTTAAAGGACACAGGCTGCCGGCTGTAGGTCGTCGGCCCCTCCACAACTTTAGGCGGTGAGTAGACCGGGATCGACAATAGCGGGTCGGGAGCGCGCATCCTGTCAAATGGTGTCGGGTCTCCGGGCTCCCGCTTTTCGCCGGAATCGAGGATAATGCGCATGGACGGCAATACCTCGGCAGCCGAGCCGTGCTCGGCAGCCAGCCGAAGGGTGCTGTCGTAGAGAATCAACTTCGTCGGCACATCAAAGCGCCCGAGAAAGCGTTCGGGGATGAGCACTTCGAGTTGTCGACGCGCACGATAATAGGAAAACGCGAGCGCACTCGATTTGTCGTCGTAGCAACGAGAGAGGATCTCGAAGCCGGGAAGACGTCCGTATCTCCAAGGCTGTCCCGACATCTCTCCCTCAACAATGAAGTCCTGGAGCACGACGGTCTCTTCGTCTTGGCCACGGACTGCATCGATACCCGCAAGCCACATCAAAACGCAGAAGGCGCCTGGCAACCCGTGGCTCGTCCGCCGCGACTTTATCATGCTGGTGAGAAGGAATCTGCCGTTCTGCTGTGTCAACCCTCGCCCACGATGGCCCAACCGGTCCGCACTGCCTCCTTGCCTGGCGATTCTCCGATGCCCATGTTCCACCGAGCAGCATCCAGCCAGTGCGCCGCCTGCTCCCTTGAACCCTCGCCCGGCCCGCTTCAATAAATCCCCCACCCCATGCAACTCACCCGAATCTTTCAACGGATACTCTGTCGTTCAGCACTCTCGGCCGCCGTGCTCGGCGGAGTTATCGCCTTCGGCGCCGTCCCTCCAAATGCGCCGGAGTGGCTCGAGCCTTACCCGCCGTTCAAGATCGCCGGCCCGCTCTACCACGTCGGAAGCAAGGACCTTGCGGTCTACCTCATCACGACCCCGCAGGGCAGCATCCTGATCAACAGCACCCTCGAGGAGAATGTGCCGATGATCCGTGCGAATGTGGAGCAGCTCGGATTCAAGTTCAGCGACATCAAAATCCTTCTCATCAGCCATGCCCACTGGGACCACTGCGCCGCCAGCGCACAAATCAAGCAGCTCACCGGCGCCGAATACATGGTGATGGAAGGTGACGCGGATGTCGTGGAATCAGGCGGACGCTCGGACTTCCACTACAGCGACGCTCCCTCGACATTCTATCCTCCCGCCAAGGTCGATCGCGTGCTTCGCGATGGCGACGTGGTTGAACTCGGAGGCATCTCCCTTGTCGCGCATCGCACCGCGGGTCACACGAGAGGCTGCACGAGTTGGGCACTGAAGGTCTCCGAAGCGGGACGCGACTACGACGCGGTCATCATCGGCAGCCCAAACGTCAACGAAGGTTTCAATCTGCTGAACGACCCGGACTACCCGAACATGGCCGACGACTACGCAAATGGGTTTCGCCTCTTGAAGTCACTGCCCTGCGACCTGTTCCTCGGCGCACATGGAAGCTACTTCAACATGCTCGCCAAACACGCGCGGTTGGATTCGGACACCGCGAATCCGTTCGTCGATCCGGAGGGCTACAAGAGCTACGTCGCGAGAAGGGAGAAGGCGTTCCTCAACGAACTCGCGAAGCAAAAGCAGATGGCACAGTCCCAGCCGCAGCACCACTGAACGACTGCCATGGGTTGCAATGATCTCACCCATGTCTTCGCTGTCGTGAGGACAACTTTGGCGGTATAGTTCGTTGCCCACACGCTCGTCGGTCCAGCGGCGCTCGCGGCCGAATTGAAGACCCTGCCGCTTCGGTGCCTGCGATCGTTCGTTCCTTCCCGTGCCGGGGTGCCCTTCTGAATACCAGTCGAACAAGCCAAACAATCCCATGATCACGCGTCTCCCCATTCCCACGACCCTGATCGCGATGTTGCTGTCCGCGCACGTCGCGCAAGGCACGCCCATCGACTTCGCGGAACAGGAGATCCGCTCAGAAGCGAAATCCGCCGGCATCGCCGCACCTCGCGTGACTTTCGCCGTGGACCCGGCGCTCGGCGCCCAGGCTTATCGTTTCAATCGCGACGCGGATGGCGCGATCGAGATTTTCGCCGGCGATGCGGCCGGTGCGATGTATGGGGGCCTCGACGTGGCTGAAGCGATTCGCATCGGGACGTTGGAATCGCTCGTCTCCGAATCGCGCGTCCGTTCGCCGCACATCGCCAACCGCGGCATCAAGTTCAACATCCCGCTCGATTTCCGGACTCCGACTTACTCCGATCGCACGGATGCCTCCCAGTCGAACGTCCCCGAGATGTGGTCGATGGACTTCTGGCACGCTTACCTCGATGAAATGGCGCGCGACCGCTACAACATCCTTTCGCTCTGGAGCCTTCATCCCTTCCCGTCGCTGGTGAAGGTGCCTGAGTTTCCCGACGTAGCGCTCCACGATGTCTGGCAGGGCAAACCCGATGCCGACGGGAGATACCGGCAGGGGGAAGTCGTCAAAAAGATCTCCATCGATGAGAAGATCGCGTTCTGGCGCGAAGTGATGAGCTACGCCCAGGAGCGCGGGATCGCCGTCTACGTCTTCACGTGGAACGTCTTCACCTCGGGGGCGACAGGCAAATACGGCATCACCGATGCGATCGACAACCCGACCGGCATCGCCTACACGCGCGCCTCGGTCCGCGAGCTGGTCAAAACGTATCCGCTGCTCGCCGGCCTTGGCATCACTGCAGGCGAGCACATGCCCGACGCCGACGACGAGGCCAAGGAAAACTGGCTCTGGGCAACCTACGGCGAGGGAGTGCGCGACGCGTTGGGCGAGAATCCGCAACGGCCCTTCCGGTTGATCCACCGGTTTCACCAGACCGGCTTCAGCGCGATCATGAAGCACTGGAAGGATTTCCCCGGCACGTTCGAATTCAGCTTCAAGTATTCGATCGCGCACATGTATTCGATCACCAACCCGTCTTTGGTGAAGCCCGCGCTCGCGCTGCTCCCGGCCGGCACGAAGATGTGGCTGACGGTCCGCAACGACGACATCTACACCTTCCGGTTCGGCGATCCGGACTACATGCGCGACTACGTGGTAAACATGCCGCCGGCCGAACAGCTCGGAGGATTCTACATGGGATCGGACGGCTACTCCCTTGGCCGCGAGTTTCTTGATCGCGATCCGGAGCCCGGCCCGCGTCAACTCGTCATCGAGAAACAGTGGTATAGTTTCATGCTGCTCGGACGGCTGAGCTACGACCCCACGCTTTCCAACGCCCACTTCGAACGCGTGCTCGCCGCGCGATTCCCGGGAGTGCCGGTTCACGATATCTATCGCGCCCTCAAGGCCGCTTCGCAGACGATGCCGCTGACGACCCGTTTCTTTTGGGGCGACATCGATGTGAAGTGGTATCCCGAAGGCTCGGTGAGGAGCCTCAACAACAAGGGATACCTCAACGTCCTCGACTTCGCGGAGGGCGAGTCGATGCCCGGCGCTAATGTTCTCAACATCCGCCAGTGGCGCGCGAACCTCATCGCCAGGCGCCCGATGAACGGAACGACGCCGCTGCAGATCGCGGACGCGCTCGAGGGGGCCGGCCGCGACGCCCTGCAATCGGTCTCGTCCCTCCGCACCCAGACGCCGACCGCCAACGCGGTCGAGTTTCGGAAAACGCTCGTTGACTGCGAATCGCTGGGCTGGCTCGCGTTGTCCTACGCGTCGAAGATCCGCGCCGCGTGCGACCTCGGGCTCTACGATCTAAGCGGCGATGCGGATCAGCAGGCGTCGGCATTGCGGCATCTCGATGTCGCGCTCGACGCATGGAAGCATTACGCCGCAGTGCGCGACGGCCAGTATGTCCCGGCGCTTTATGGCCGCGCGGGCTACGTGAACATCACGGAACTCACCAAGAAGGTTGCGGAAGACATTGAGATCGCCCGCAATTGGGAACTCAACTCGGTCAGGGCAAACGTGCCCGGGCAAAACACCGAGGCTGGGTTCGCCCGGTAGATCGACCGGTAGATCGACCGGGCTTCGCTCCATCTCGCTCACCGCCAGCCGGCGCGCCATGCATGATACTCGGATGGGCGCAGACGGTAGCGCGCGATGTTTCCCTCGTGGAGGCCGATCAGCTCGGTCTCCACGGTCTCGATCAGGCGCGGCCGGTCCGCGGCGGGAGCGAAGCCGTCGACCTTTGCGGCGATCCAGCGCGCCGCCTGGCTCTTCGTCTTCAGCGTGCGCACGACATCCGCGACCATCGCGCTGATGCTGGCGCGATGCTTCACCCGGAACATGTCCGGCTCGCCGAGCGTCTGGCGCAACGCCGAGTAGCGTGTGCACGAGCGCTCGTAGGCCCACACGAAAACATCGCGCAGGTATTCGACGCGGTTCAGCTCATACACGCCGAGGATGCCGTTGAGATAGTCATCCTGCGACACGTCGACGAACGACAGCGGGCACAGGTTGCGCTGCACAAGCGGAATGTTTGCCGCCAGTCGCGACACGCGCTTGTTCACATCCTCGAACGGTTGCAGGTAAGGCAGGTGCACCATCACGAAGAGCGCCTGCTCAAAGGCGTCCTCGATCGCATGCGCCTTCGCGAGCAGTTGGTGAAACTGCTCCTCGATCATCTGCGGCATTTCGAGCGGAAGGAAAACCGAGCCGCCGATTCCGACCGGCACGTCGCGGAGCCGCCCGCCCGCCTTGGGATCAGGCAGGAGGTCCTCCGACAAGAGCGCGTGCAGATTGCACACGGTGTAGCGGTTGAAACCGATCTCGTCGGCCTGCTCGGCGAGCAGCTCGATCGCGGCCTTGTGATTGAGGATCATCCGCGCCTCGCGCGCATCCTTGCCCTCGGCGCCCTCGCCAAGTTCGAGAAGCCGCTCGGTCTCGAGCAGCGAGTATGTGTTGCCCTCGAGCCGGCTCGAGTTCCACGACAGGTCGATCAACAGGCGGTTCAGTACCTTCCTGAAATGCGTGCCCGCGCGTTGACCCTCGCCTCCGACCCGGCCTATCTCGCTCAGCCTGCGGCGCTGCGCCGGCAGCAGATACGCAGAGACGTTCGGCTCGTAGCGTCCAAGAAACGAGGTGTCGTAGCCGACCGGGCGGCGCGACGCGACCGGGCGCGTCACACTCGCGCGGATCTCCCGCGCTGCGGTTGAAAGTGAAATGGAGTTGCGATCAACGGGCGCGTCCTCGGCGACGGCTTGCGCGACGCGCTCAAGCTCGCGAACGCGATACCTCCGTCCGCCGCGCTCGCCCTCGGGCATGAGACGCCCCTGCTCGACCAAGAGCGCGAGCCTGCGTTGAAGCGTGCGGCGCGGCACGGCCGCACCCACGCGCGCGTGCAACTGCTCCACCGAAAACGGCGGCTCCAGAAGCGTCGCGGCTGCGATCAGCGGAGCGAGCTCTTCGTCTTTGATTACCTTGGGCATGGCTCCG
>DATKCJ010000211.1:0-4528 GCA_035513275.1 Opitutaceae bacterium | reverse complement strand
GGATGTTCCGAAACGCGGCACGCAGAGCCGCCTTGTCCTTCGACGGCAATGCATTCTCCGCCGCTACAAACTCCGACTCGCGCACGCGCAGCGACTTCAACGCGACACCGTCGAACTTCCGCGTCAGCCGCCGAAGCGCCGCATCCCCATCGCGCCGCACGGCCGCGACGATCCGTCGCACGCCGGCGGCGACCGCAGGCCTTCGCTCCTGCCACGGCCGCGCAAGCGCATCCGCCCGCTGTCGTGCGGAGAGCTTCTTCCAAACCAGCACGCGGCGCGAAGCGCCGCCTAAGGAATTTGCCGGAAGGGAACTGTTAGCGGGGGAACTCATTTTCGCACTGGGTGAGACGGCGGAAGCAGTAACACGGCAAATTCCTAGAGCATCATCTTCTCAATAGGCAGCACAAGGATGCTGCTGGCGCCGCACTTCTTGAGCGACTCCATGGTTTCCCAGAAGACATCCTCGCTGCACACGGCATGAAGCGCGACCTTCGTGTCGTCGCCTGCGAGCGGGAGGATCGTCGGATTCTCGGCGCCGGGAAGGAGGCGCTTGATCTCCTCGAGCCGGTCTTTCGGCGCGTGGAGCATGATGTATTTTGTCTCGTCGGCCTTCAACACGCCCTCGATGCGGCGCATGAGGATGTCGAGCGCGTGCTGCTGTTTGTCGCTGAGTTTTCCCTTCGACCGGATGAGCGCGGCCTGGCTCTTGAAGATTGTCTCGACCGTTTTCAGGCGGTTCGCGTCGAGCGTGGATCCGGTCGACACGAGGTCGCAGATCGCATCAGCCAGCCCGAGTCGCGGCGCGATCTCAACCGAGCCCGTGAGCGTGACGATGTCGGCCGAGATTCCGCTCGAGTCGAGATAACGGCGGAGGAGCCGCGGGTAGGTCGTGGCGATGCGAAGGCCGTTGAGATCGGCGACGCCGCCGAAGGTGCGCTCCTCCGGGATGGCGAGGCAGAGGCGGCAGCGACCGAAGCTGAGCGTGCGCTCGACGGTGTAGCCGGTGCTCTCGCCGTTGTTCGCGCGTTCGAGAGCGGTTTCCTCGAGCACGTTTGTGCCGACGAGACCGAGGTCGCACACGCCATCCATGACGAGTTGAGGGATGTCGTCGTCGCGCACGAAGAGCACATCGAGGGCGAAGTTTTCGGCGTGCAGCATGAGGCGCTCCTTGGGCGACTTGATGCGCACGCCGCAGCGCGCGAGAAGCTCGAGCGAGTCGCTGGCGAGCCGGCCGCTTTTTTGGAGCGCGATGCGGAGGCGGTCCTTGGATGGATTGGAGGATGTCATGTGCGTATGTCGGATCCTTGCGGGAGAGGGCCGGCACCGGGAAACAAAAACCCCGGCAGGGCTGGCCTACCGGGGTTGGAAACTGGAATCATCATCCACCACGGAAAGGCGCGCCTCGGCCTTCCCGCAAGGGAAGGTCAGGTGGCGAGGTGATGATGGTGCGTGCGATACATCGCTGCGAGGCGGACATGGGTAGCGATTCGCAGGCAGAGGGCAAGTTTCGATTTTTTGGGGTGCTCCGCAGTAGCGCGGGTCTTTGACCCGCGAATCGTGGCAGGTCAGAGACCTGCCCTACCCAACTGCGCTACAAGAAACGTCCAACTCCCCTTTCAATACGCCACCTCGAGAGTCACCGAGCCGGTGATATCCGTGACGCCGCCCTCGAGTGCGGGTGCGCTCTTGGCGGAGTAGGCCATCGTCATCATCCCGCGGCCTACTGGCCCGGGTGAAGACCCGCTTACATGGATCTTCACAATCCCCGTGGCCTCGTAGCCGAGCGCCTCGAGCACCGCGTCCGCATCGGCGCGTGCACGCTTCGCGGCGAGCTTGAGCGCCTCGCGTTGTGCGGCAGCCGTCGCCTCATCGGTGGCTGCAAGCTCGAACTGGGTGACTCGGCTCACGCCGAGCTCGATAGCGTCCGAAACGATGTCGCCAGCACGCTCGACCGGAACCTCAAACGAGGCGGTCCACTGCGCAAGGTAACCGGATATCTCAGTCTCCTCACCGGAGTAGGACGAGATTACTTTCTTGGGCGTGAAGATCGGATTTACCGCGAGCCCGCCGGTTTGAAGCCGGCCGGCATTCGACGACTTGAGGAAGTCGAGGACCTTCTGCGACGCAGCGCCCGTCTTGGACGATGCGGCGCTGGCGGTCTTGTCGCGCGACTCGATCATCACGGAGACGCGAGCATGCGTCGCGGGGATCGACACGCTGTCCTGCGCGGTGACGGTGAGGATGCGTTTGTCGGCCTTTTCAGCTTCGGCCCACCCGGCGATGGCGGTCGTCGAGAGCAGCAGTGCGCAGGCAAGGAGTCGTGAGGTTTTCATGATGGAGATGAGAAGTGTTGGGGATGAGATGCGCTTTTGCGAACCGAAGTTCCCTCGCGCCGCGCGGGTTGCCTCTGTTGAGCCGATGCGCATAGTGCCGGCCGCGATCACGCCCGCCGGTGCGGGAGTATCCGGAAAGCCAACCCCATTCGTCATGTTCAAGAAACTCACCGCCGCCGTCGCAGCCCTGCTTATCATGTCCGCGATTCACGCCGAAACCGCCGAGCCGAAGGCGCCTGAGACTTTCGACTACGAGTGGGCAGGGAAGAACTACACGATGCAGAAATACTTTATCGTCTTCCTGAAAACCGGGCCGACACGCAGCCAGGACAAGGAGGAGGCAGCCGGGTTGCAGAAGCAGCACCTCGCCTATCTCGGCGGTCTCTACGAGAAGGGCATCGTCAACCTCAACGGCCCGACCGGTGGCCCGGGTGAAATCCGCGGGTTTTCCGTCTACAACGTCGCGACGATCGAGGAAGCGGAGGCGCTTGCATCCGCGGATCCCATGGTGAAAGCGGGCCGGCTCGTCGTCGAAGTCCACCCGTGGTGGCTCGCGAAGGGCTCGACGGTGAAGTGAGGCGGGGGGCTATTGCCCTAGCCCAACGACGAATGCCAGCGTTCGATTCAGTCGAAGCAATGTCTCATCGTCGAGATGCCCGACAATTCCTCCAACACGCTCGCGTGGCACGGTCAGCAACTTGTCCACCATGATTTGTGAATCCCGCGCCAGGCCGGTTCCCGGGCCGGCAGACATCGGGATGCGGAAGGCTGGGGCATCGACGAGGTGGCTCGTCACCAGACACAGAACGACGCTCCTCGCACCGGCATCCGTCAACGCGTCTGCTTGAACCACAACCGCGGGCCTAGGCTTTCCGAAGTCGCCGGGTGCCGCCACAGTCACGACGTCGCCGCGGCGCATCAGGAACTCGAGTCAGCGGCGGACGCGATGAATGCCAGCGTCTCGACCTCATGGGCCGCACCAAGTCGTGCCACCTGACGCCGAAGCTCGCGGCGAAAGAGCGGCGACTTGGGATCCGGCACCCAGATTTGCACGGGGCGGAGCCCTTGACCACGAAGGCGCTCTCGATACTCGCGCATTTTGGCGGTTGGGGATTTGGATTGGTTGCGAGGCTTCATAATGGCGCGACTGCCGGGTAACATGTTACCACGGGGCGTGTCCGTCAAGGGGCATGCAAGGTCGGAACCGGGCCGAGGGCGCTTGTGCGGGGGTCGGTTGTGAGATAGTTTCCGACCATGCGCGCTGGAACGACACGCATAGCTGTGGCGATCATGCTGATCGCCGTGGTGCCGCTTGCGATGGCCGCCGCGTCTTCCGGCGACGAGACACGACAGCGCGAAAGGCTCGTGCGCACGACGATCGAGGCCCGCGGAGTGACGGATCCACGCGTTCTGAAGGCGATGCGAACCGTGCCGCGCCACTTGCTCATCCCGGAGCGTTACCGGCGTGAGGCGCACGGCGACCACCCGGTGCCGATCGGCCACGGGCAGACGATTTCGCAGCCCTACATCGTGGCGTTCATGAGCGAGATCCTTGGAGTGAAGGAGGGCGACCGCGTGCTCGAGATAGGCACGGGCAGCGGTTACCAGGCCGCCGTGCTCGCCGAGATGGGCGCGAAGGTTTTCACGATCGAGATCGTCCCCGAACTCGCGCGCCGCGCCGCTGTGGATCTGCGCGAAATCGGCTACCCCGACATCGAGACGCGCGAGGGCGACGGCTACTTTGGCTGGCCTGAGAAAGCGCCGTTCGACGCGATCATCGTCACCGCCGCCGCCGACCGGATTCCGCCGCCGCTCATCGAGCAGCTCGCGGACGGCGGGCGGATGATCATCCCAGTCGGGCCTCCGCTGGGCGACCAGTTCCTTCTGCTTGTGACGAAGCAAGGCGATCGCGTCCGCACGAAGCAGATCCTGCCCGTGCGGTTCGTCCCGCTCACGAGGCGATAAGGCAGCGCGCCAGAACGCGCGACACAACGCTGCCGATGAACAACGCCGCCCCTGAAGCCGCACTTCGCCGGGACGGGCCCGGGCTCGCGCTGGTTTCGGCGGGCGTGACGGCGTGGCAGATCGTGCTGATGCAGGCGCTCGGCTGGGTGGGTTGGTATCACTTCGCCTACCTCGTGATTGCGCTCGCGCTGCTCGGGTTCGGCGCGAGCGGCACGGTCCTCACGCTGGCA
>DATKCJ010000210.1:0-2264 GCA_035513275.1 Opitutaceae bacterium | reverse complement strand
CGCAGCTCGGCATCCCGCCGATCCTGTATGCCGATGCATCCTACGACGTCACCGAGGAGGTCTTGACGGCGATCAACAAGGACGCTCCGCCCGCCGCAGCGACCCCGGCGAAGACTCCGTAAGAAAGACACGGTTTCGATTCTTGAAACCCCTCCGGCAGCCGGAGGGGTTTTTTTGTTTCCGGCTGCAATGCGAACGGACAAGCTGCCACAAATGGATCTCAGTTTCACCCCGGCGGAGATCGAGGCGCTCGTAAAGCCACTCAAGGTCGCGGGCTCCACGGACTCCCTGATCCGTGGCATAGCCGCTCTCGAATCCGCGGGCCCGGGTGATCTCGCTTTCCTCGCCAACCCGAAATACCGCGCATCCGTCGCCAAGTGCGCTGCGTCGCTCATCCTCCTCCCTGCGGACTTCGAGGGCGAGCCGCCGCCCGGGCAGCGGTGGGTGCTTGTAGACGATCCTTCGGTCGCGCTCACACGGCTTTGCAGTCACCTCGAGGCAGTGCTCCGCCCGCGGCCTGCGCCCGGCATGCATACCTCGTCGATCATCGACCCTCACGCAACAGTGGCCGCGACTGCGCACATCGGGCCCCTTTGCGTGGTCGAATCGGGTGCCATGATCGGCGCAAACGCCGTCATCGAGGCTGGCTCTTTCATCGGTCACGACGCGCGGATCGGCGAAGACTGCTGGCTCGGTCCGCGCTCGGTCGTCGGTGCACACTGTGTGCTCGGCAAGCGCGTGCGGTTGCAACCCGGCGTCATCATCGGAGGCGACGGCTACGGCTACAACACGGTCGCCGGCCGCCACGAGAAGATCCCTCAACTTGGCATCGCGGAACTCGAGGACGACGTCGAAGTCGGCGCCGGATGCACGATCGACCGCGCGCGCTTCAGCAAGACGTTGATAGGCGAAGGCACGAAGTTGGACAACCTAGTCCACGTCGGCCACAACGTCGTCATCGGCAAGAACTGCCTCATCGTCGCGCAGGTCGGCATCTCCGGCAGCACCGTCATCGGCGACAATGTCGTCCTGGGCGGCCAGGTCGGAGTCGCAGGGCACATCAAGATCGGCGACGGCGTGAAGGCCGGAGGTCAGACAGGCATCACAAGCGATCTCGAGCCGGGAGTCGCGGTATGGGGCACGCCGGCGATTCCCATTATCGCGGCCCAGAAGGCCGGTCTCCTCCAAGTTCGCCTCCCTGAGCTCTTCCGCAGGGTAGGGAAACTGGAATCGGCGCTAGGGCTGCCAAAAAACCCTTCCACCTGACTGGGGTGGCGACACAATCCGGGGACCTACGATGGAATCCAACCTCAAGATCTTTTCCGGAAACTCGAATCGCGCCCTCTCCGAGGCCATCTGTCGCTCCATCGACATGCCGCTGGGCGATGCGACCGTCACCACGTTTCCGGACGGCGAGTCGTTCGTGAAGATCAACGAAAACGTCCGCGGCCAGGACGTCTTCATCATCCAGTCCACCTGCCCGCCGACGAATCACCACCTCGTCGAGCTCCTCATCATGATTGATGCGGCGCGCCGCGCGTCGGCCAATCGAATCACCGCGGTGCTTCCGTTTTACGGATACGCGCGGCAGGATCGCAAGGACCAGCCCCGCGTGCCGATCACCGCGAAGCTCGTCGCGAATCTCCTCGTCGCCGCCGGCACCAACCGCGTTCTCACGATGGATCTGCACAGCCAGCAGATCCAGGGCTTCTTCGACATCCCGGTCGATCACCTCTACGCCTCGCCGGTTTTCTTCGAATATCTCACCAACAACATCAAGACCGGCAAACTCATGGTCGTGTCGCCCGATGTCGGTGGGATGAAGATGGCCGCCGCCTACGCCGAGGTCCTCGGAGCCGGCCTGGGCATGGTCGGCAAGAAGCGCACGACCTCAACGACCGTCGAGGCGATCAGTCTCGTCGGCGACGTGAGCGGCTGCGATGTGCTGCTTGTCGATGACATCACCGAGACAGCCGGCACGCTCACCGCGGCCGCCAGGCTCCTTCGCGACAACGGCGCCGTCTCGATTCGCGCCGCAGTCAGCCACTGTATCCTGAGCGACCTCGCATACCAGCGTCTCCAGCAGGGCTTGATCGACGAACTCATCACCACGGATACCGTGCCGCTCGACACTCGCGGGTTGCCGATCACCCAATTGAGCGTCGCTGGCATCCTCGGCGAGGCCATCCTCCGCATCTCCTCGAACCGCAGCGTCACGAGCCTCTTTAAAGTAAAGGGGTTCTGAACGACGCGTTTGGAAACAT
>DATKCJ010000209.1:0-30323 GCA_035513275.1 Opitutaceae bacterium | reverse complement strand
GAGCGCCACCAGCAGCAACGCCCCGCCCGCGGCGAGTACGCTCCACCGCAACTGACGCTGGCGCGCCACGAGGTTGGCGAGCGGATACACGCACACCTCGTGCGCGGCCGGATAGAGCGAGTCGGGATTGAGCCGTTTGTAGAAGATTTGATTCGGAGCACCATCGAGCTCGAACGTGAGGCCGCCTTCCGAATCGCCGCCGGTTCTGATTGCCGCGGTCACTCGGTGCGCGAGATTTTCGTTCGCCGCGCTCTCGATACCGGCCATGAAGAGGCGTCCGTCGACGAGAATTCCGCGCATAATCCCCGTCGCCGCAGGCCCCGCATCGGGCGGATCCACGGGAGTGAACCCGAGCACAAGCGCTGCGATGGGCTCGCCGCTCTCGAGTGAAATGATCGGCATCGCCATGACCTCGGAGAGAACCGGCGGCCCGTTGGCGTCGGTTGCAGCGAGGTAGCCGATCTGTTGCCGCTCAGGCAACGCGGAGAGTGCGATCCGGTCTTCTAGTCCCGCAAACAGCGGGCCGGCATCGTCTCTCGCCCGTGGCGGAATGAGCGCGCCGTCGCGATCGAGGAAGCGGTAAAACTCGGCGCGAAGCGTCAGTTCGGAATTGTCGCCGGAAGGCTCCAGCCCCGTTTGCACAAGGTCGCGCAACTCGTCGCGCGCGCTGGGGTAGAGGAGATCAAGTGCGTCATCCTCGAGCGCCGCCTGGATGCGCGGCCGCCTCACAAGCGTGCGACAGCGCTCGACGAGTGCGGCGAGTCGCAGTTGCTGGATGTTGTGAAGTGCAGTGAGCTCGGCGCGAAACTGTTCCTGGAGATTCGCCTCGACGCTGTGCTCGAGGTTCCGGTTCGCGACGTAGAGTGCGAGTGCGGTGATTACCGAGACGACGAGCATCATCGCCGCCATCAGCTTCACACGGAAGCCGGTGGGGAACGCACTCGCGGGCTCGCGTTTCCTCATCGCGGAAAATCCACGCGGACCATGCTGCCGTCGCTACCGATCTCGACCGTCTGCTCGCGCACCGTGCGGCTGTCGATCCACGCCTTCACCACGTGTCGGCCCGGCGGAATTCCCTCGAGTGCGAAACGCCCGTCCTCGCCGGTGACGACGAAGTGCGGCGTGTCGAGCACGAGGATGAGCGCACGCATGTGGTCATGGATGTCGCAGCGCAGCGTCACGAGCCCGGACTCCTCGAACACCTGCGACGGCACGGGCCGCTCGTCGGCGCGGAAGCGGCCAAGGTCGAAACGCTTCGGCGGCGAATACGAGAACACGTTGTGATACGTGTCGTCCATGTTCGGAAACTCGACGCGCGTGCCCGTCCGGATCGGGAGCAGAGACGGCGAGAACATGAGATCCTTCTGCTCGACTTGAGTGACCGGTGGCTCCGCGGGCGCCGGGAAATCGCCCTCGACGTAGACAACCGCCACCGGCGGGCTCGGGCTCAGCACGCCGCCCTGCGAGATGATCTGGTAGCGCTTGTTGATCACCGTCGCGGCGCCCGCTGTCGGAAGCTCGACGCGGCCTTCGATCGTGGCGCCCGAGGCGTGCGAGACGATTGCGAGCGCGAGAAACAGCGGAGCAGCGGAGCGGATCATGGCGGTTGGATTCATGAGTGGGTCGCGGCGGGCGCGCGGATGGCGTAGCCGACACCGCGCTCGGTCAGGATGAGGTGTGGATCAAAATCGAGGTCCACCTTCTTGCGAAGCCTCGCGATGAAAATTTCCACGGTGCGCGTGTCGTATTCGTGTTCCCTGCGCCAGACGCGTTCGCATAGTTCCGTGCGCGAGAACACGCGGCCGGGCTCCTGCATGAGCACCTGCAGCACATCGAACTCGCGCGGCGAGAGCGCGATCGCGCGACCTGCGCGGGCGACGCGTCGATGTTGCACGTCCATTACGAGGTCGGCGGTTCGCAACAAGTCCCCCGGCTGCGCCGCCGCGCCGCGCCGGCCAAGCGCCTCAACGCGCGCAATCAGCTCGTCGAGCGAGAACGGTTTCGCGAGATAGTCGTCGGCACCGGCCTTCAGGCCTTTCACGCGGTGTTCCACGTCGCCGCGCGCGGTGAGGATGAATACGCGCGCCGGGCAGTCGGCCTTCTTCAACTCCGCGAGCACCTCGAGTCCGTCCATGCCGGGCAGGCTGAGATCGAGCACGATCAAGTCGGGCGACTCGCGCAACGCGACAGCGAGACCCTCGGTGCCGTCGTGCCGCGTCGACACAAGGTGGTTGTTTCGCGTGAGCGCCCGAGCGATGTGGCGCGCGAGGTCCGCCTCGTCCTCGATGATCAGGATGCGCATGGATTCGATGTGCGGCGGTTGCTGGCTGCCGGTTTGGGGTGCCGGCGAACAATGGTCCGCCGGTGCGGAAGGGTGGGCACGACCGCCCGGGAGTTCAATTGCAACCACAAGCGCTGCCGCCGACGCTTCGCCCGCCGCCGGTCGCCTCGCGCGAAAAGAAGGTGTGCTCGCCCATGGCCGAGGCGAGCGGGTCGCGGTCCGGCCTCATGGAGTATTCGGTAAACGTGCCGCGCTCCCACGGTTGCACTTTCACGGTCGAGCAGCCGGAGGCGAGCGCGGCGAGGAGGGCGGCGGCGCTGAGCTTGAGAAGCAGGGTGCGGGTGAAGATTCTCATGTCAGCTTTCCTCCTTGAGCAGTGCCTCGAGCTCTTCGCGCAGCTCGGCCTCGGTTTGTCTGCCGTGAAATCCGGTGTGGACCGAGCGCAGCCGGCCATCGCGCCCGAAGAGATAAGAGGTAGGCATCGCGGGCGGCCGCACCTCGGTGACGATCGTCTTGGCCGCGTCGCGCATCGTGAAGAAAGGCGGCTTGAGTTTCTTGAGGAATGCCTCGTGCGCAGTCTCCTTGTCGTCGATCCCAACCGCGACGATCACAAGCCCGCGTGCTGCGAACTCTTCGTGCAGACGTGCGAACACTGGAAACGACGCCTTGCACGGCGCGCACCACGACGCCCAGAAATCGAGCACCACGACGCGGCCGGCGGTCTGCGGAACTCCCGTGGCACCCGACACCGACGCCGGCAGAGGATCGCCGGGTTTGAGCTCCGCGCGGCCGCACGCAGCGGCGAGCGCGAATGCGACGGCGAGTATCGCGCGGAGTCTAGTGTGCGACGACATAATTGAAAAATCCTTTCGTCTGTGCGCGGGCGACCGTCGTTGTGATGAGCCCTTCGGCGCCGGGGAAATCCTCGATGAACTCGAGGCCCGTCCGCGCGCCGAGCACGAACGCAGTCGTCGATAGAACGCCGGCGAGCAGGCAATTGTCCGCGACGACGGTTGCCTGAGTGCAGCCGTTGGATACGGGCCGGCCGTCGCGCGGATCGATGATGTGGCCGTAGCGCGTGCCGTTGACGACGAAGCAGCGCAGATAATCACCCGAGGAGGCGACACCCTTGTTCGTGATTGCGATGCTGGCGTTGTGCGTGCCGGGGTGCGCGGGATCCTCGAGGCCGATGTGCCAGAGCGCCGCGTCGTGCGGGCTGCCGAGCGCGAACAAGTCGTGGCCGAAATCAACAAGGACGCCGTTGATGCCATGCTCCGCGGCGAGCCCTGCAACCATATCCACGGCGTATTCCTTGCCGAATCCGCCGAGATCGAGAGCCATGCCTTCGCGCGGCAGCATTACGCGCCCCGCGGTGCGGCGGACTTTTCTCCAGCCGGTGAGTTCGAGCGACGCGGCGATCGCATCCGCGTCTGGAATCACAGGCGATTTTGCCTTGTAGTCCCAGAGGCGGATCAACGGCAGCATCGTCGGATCGAGAATGCCGCGCGTGAACTGGTGAAGCGTGTCGCAAAGCTCGAAGAGTGCCTCTGTCTTGGCGTCCACGGGCACCCACTCGCGCCCGGCGGCGGCGTTGATCCGGCTGATGAGGCTGTCGGGCTGGAAGCGTGAATACTTCGCCTCGAACGCCTGCACCCACGAGACCGCGCGCCGCTCGAACGCGCGCGCGCGTTCCGAATCGGCGCAGGTAAATTGCAGCGAGCAACGCGTTCCCATCGCGTGAAACTCCACGCGACGAAGGGCTCCATCCGTCGACGAGGGTGGCGGCAGGGCCGTGGTGCTGGATTGTGCGAGTTTCAAAACGCGAACCTCCCTCCGACTGTGAAGATCGTCGCCTGCGGATAGGCGCTCGCGGAGGTCATGCCGTCGCGGCCTTTCATGTCGTATTTCTCGAGTGCTGCATCGAACTGAAGATTCGGCCGCAGCTCCCACACGAGCTTCAGGCCGTAGTTCGTCGTGCGCAGATCCGACAGCCTGTAGTCGGCCGAGTAGAACGGAGCGGTCCCAGTCGGGTCATTCGACGGCGTGAACGATGCGCCCGTAAACGTCACCCGGTAGAAATCGGCTGCGGATTGCTGCATCACACGGAAGTGCGGGCGCAGTGTCACGCGCTCCCCGAGCTTCTGATACCACTCGAGGTTGAGCGTGTGCGATGTGATGCCGAAGTCGTCGTCGTGGAAACGATAGCTCGCGTCGATCGCCGCGTGCAGCGCGGGCAGGGAGCGGTTGATCGAGCCGAGCACGATCCACTTCGTGCGCGAGTCGGGCCGGTTTTCGGGAAACGTCTGCCGCAGGAAGATGCCGGGAAACACCTCGCCGATCTGCTCGACGAGCTTGTAGGGATCACTCAGGTAGCCTGACGCGTGGCTGCGCGTAACGTTGAGCGAGACCGACGTGCGAGGGTCGAGGAGCTGCGTGATGCCCGCGATGACGTCGAGCGAGCGCTTGTCCGCAGGCTCCAGTTGGTAGAAAACCTTCACGTCGTCGCTCGTGCCCGCAATGCCGAGGGCGAGGGTGGTGTTGCGTGAGTTGAAATCCCGGAGCGCGTTTAGCGACCAGCCGTTCGACACGTAGTCGCTCTCGCGGCTGTTCGCGATGCCGGCTGAGAGCGTGAGATCGCCGAACTGGCGCGAGAGGTCGGCGCCCCAAGCTTTGCGCTCCTCTTCCATCATTGAAAGCGGCACGTCTGCACCGGGCGTGCGCGGTGGCTCGCCCGTCGGCGTGGCGCCGGCGATCGTGTCGATCACGCCGTGAACCTTCAGCTTCGTCGCCGTGCCGAGATCCTTCTCGATCATCGCGCCGTGCACCTGCACCGCGATGCGGTCGCCGGACTCGCGGTAGTCTTGATACTTGTAGCTCACCGCGTCCTCCGTGCGTGCGAGGCGCGGATGCGCCAGCTCGAGGAGCAGGATCAGCAGCCAGCAGGTTGTCTTGGAATTCACGGGTCGCACGGTGCGAATCTTCGCGCCAGCCTATGGACTGGGAAAGCGGTCGCAAGTAACAGAACTGTTACTCCGGAGGAGTGAGAGTGAGAGGGGTAGGGTGGGGAGTGAGGGATTTTCGATTTTGGATTTTCGATTCAGCGGACGAGACACGAATTGCACGAATTTCCACGAAGGGTCTCTCCCCTTTTATCTCCGAGCTCCTTGACTGCAATTCCTGCCAATTCGTGGAATTCGTGTCTCAAAGGTCGGTTCCGGATTATTCCGCAGTCCGCAATCCGAAATCCGCATTAGCGCCGCGTCTCGCGGCGCTTGTCGCGTTCCGTTAGCAACTGCGCGGCGATCGAGAGCGCGATTTCATGCGGATGGTTCGTGCCGAAATCGAGACCGACAGGGCAGTGGAAGCCCGCCGCTCGCTGAGCGGGCACGCCGGTTTCGGTGAGTTCCTTGCGGAGCACAGCGGCCTTTGCGGCGCTGCCGATCACGCCGATGAAGGGAAAGTCGCGCGTTTCGAGCGCTCGCTGGAGGATCGGCCGGTCGGTCGAGTGCCCCTGCGTCATGAAGAGCACGAATGCATCGTCGGGCAGCGTCGGGATGAGCGCAGATGGATCGTCGCTCCGGATCGCGCGGAGGTTGCGCGCGACGGGAAGCCGGTCGAGCCACTCCTGCCGCGGGTCGATGCATGTGATCTCGCACGCGAGCGGCGCGATCACCGGCACGAGCGCCTGCGCGATGTGGCCGGCGCCGAAGATCACGATCGGCCACGACTGCGGCCGGTGCGGATCGAAGAAAAGCTTCACCGAGCCTCCGCAGGTCATGCCCACGTCTCCCTTGAGCGTCCAGTTCACAAGCCGCGGCACCGGCTGGCCGGGCTCGGCGAGGATCTGAACGGCAAGTGCAAGCGCCTTGCCCTCGACCTTGCCGCCACCGACGGTGCCCGAGTGACGGCCCGAGGCGGTGACGATCATCTTCGCCCCCGTATCCTGCGGCGTGCTCCCGAGCGCCTCGACAAGCGTCACCAGCACATACGCCACGCCCTCCCGCTCAAGCGCGATCAGGCGTTCGATCGTCGTAGGTTCGCCGGGGACATCGCTCGTGTTGCTCATCCGTGTATGCGAGATTCTCGTTCCCGGCCTCGCTTCAGCCAAGCACTCTTCCCTAAGGCCTTCCGGCTTTCCCTGCACCAAGGACTTGTAGATTCCCGTCCCCGCATGATCCAGTGTTGTGCTACGGTGTCACAGAACTCTCATGGTCGGGCTCTGCTCCTTTGAACTGGTGCACGCTTTCCAATGTTTCGATTGCTCTCTGATTCTTCGGATCCAATTCAAGCGCTCTTTTTAAGTCGAGAAGCGCGCCTGCAAGATCACCTTTCATAACTTTCGCGCTTCCTCGATTGGAATATGCGTTCGAGTCACGGGGATCCAAGTGCACTGCATGATCTGCATCGGCGAATGCTCCGTCGGCGTCTCCCAATACGAGCCTGACTCCAGCGCGATTCGTGTAGAGCTCATTCACTCCTTGATCGAGCGCGATGCCCTGACTGAATGTATCTTCAGCTTTCTCCCACTCTTCCTGTGCACTGAGGATCAAGCCCAGCAAGCTGAACGACCAAGCGAACTTTGGATTCAGCGAAATGGCCTGTTCGACGTCTTTTGTCGCTGGGTCTAGTTCACCTCTGCCGAGATACGTGGCAGCACGCAGGTAGTAAGCGCCGTGGTTCTCCGGCTCTAGATTGATGACCTTCGTAAGGTCATCGATAGCGAGGGAGTAATTCTTCTCCAATAGGTAAAGCCCGCCTCTTTGCACGAGTGCTTTCGCGAAGTGTGGGTCAATTTCGATGGCCGTCGAATAGTCCGCATTTGCTCCTGAGCGATCTCCAAGGTTCTCCTTTGCCTTACCCTGTTCCAGGAGGAGATGAGCTTCGTGTTTGGGTGATGCCGTCAGCGATGCAGCCGTGATACAAAACAGCATGCCTAGTTTTTGTGCCGTTCTCATTCTTAGCCCTATGACGTAATGATTCACGTCCTCGCCAGACGCAATGCTGCCGGTCGGGCACTGCGAAGCATTGCTCGTGCAACAGACGTAGTCTACTCCCGCCACCCGCTTCGCAAACTAGCGACGTGGTTTGAGTCGAATCTGGATGCTAAACCGTTGAGATCACGCCTCCAAAATTGAAAGGTCTCATTGCCGAAGCCGGCGCAGCGCATCACCTGCCGGATTCAGCGATCCCGGACTCCGCAATGCCTTGACCGCACGTGCGTCGAGCCGGCCCAATTGGGATGCAGTCGGTCCAATCTTCGACTCAGCTTCCCGCCAAAGATGATCGGCCACCGCGGCCTTTTCTCGCGGAGAAAGTCGACGGAGACGGGAAACGAGCTCGGAGCTGACTGGCACGGAGGAACGCTAATCGGCAGATGCGTGCCGGCAACGTGTATCTCCCGATGCCTCCACGGAGTGAGCTCGGAGCTTCTGCGAACCGATCAGGCGAACCCGCTGCTAACTTCCGCCGCATCCGCTGAGGTCCCTCCCGCAGGCCGGCTTCGAGCGGAAGGTCGGGCCGTGAGATTGCGCTTACGCTCGTGCTGGCTGCAAACGACCGTGCCGAGTCCAGACCGGGTGAGAATATGCTGCAACCGCACCACTGGGATTGAATCCGTTTAACCGCTCGCTATTCTCCCGGAATGCGAATGACCGTTGACCAGATCGTGGAGGAAACCAGCCAGTGGCCCGCCGATGTGGTGGCCGAACTGGTGGACCGCATTCTCCTGGCGAAACACGGCGGAATCGAGCCGCACACGGAAGCGCTATGGCATGAGGAAGTCGCCCGACGTGTGGAAGAGATTCAGGGTGGGAAAGTCGCAGGCGTGTCAGGTGAGGAAGTTTCAGCGCGGGTTCGCAAGATCGTAGGCCGGTGAAGCCGTATCTGTTCCACCCTGCAGCGGACCAAGAATACGCCGACGCGGCGGGGGACTATGCGCAGGTCAGCCTGGAGCTGGGCGGACGGTTCTTCGATGAAATCGAGAAGCTCATCGCAGAGATCCGGGAACGGCCACGTTTGTTCCGCGCCTTCGATCCGCCTGCCCGACGCCACCTTGCCGCGGACTTTCCCTTCGCGGTCGTCTACCTCGACGAACCGGAATTTGTTTGGATCGTCGCGGTGATGCCACTCAAGCGAGAGCCAGGCTACTGGAAGCAACGCCTGAATCGCTAAATTGCCGACAACGGCTGCGCTAGAGCGACGAGACTCAGGCGAACTGATCCCGAACTGCGGCCGCTAGTCGCTGCGGACCTTCGCTCAGGGCGGCGTCGAGCGGGAGTTCAGGCGGCGAGATGGCGTGGAGGTGTGCTCCGGGGAGAGATTCGAGGCCAACCGAGCCGGCGAAGACGTGGATCTGTTTGCCGAGCTCGCGCGCGCGACTCGCGATCGAGCCGGGAATCTTCCCCGAGAGCGACGTCGCGTCGAAGCGGCCTTCACCGGTGATCACGATGTCGGCTGCGGCGATCCGCTCCTCGATTCGCAGCCACGCGGAGACGAGCGCGGCCCCGGGCACGAGCGCAGCACGCGCCGAGGCGCGCAGGCCGAACGCGATGCCGCCGGCGGCACCTGCGCCGGACTCTGCTGCGAGCGAGTTGGGTCGACCGGTGTGCAGACAGAGTAACGCGGCCATCTTCGCCGCTGCGGCGTCGAGTTTCGGGACGTCTTCTGCGGCGAGTCCTTTTTGCGGGCCGTAGATTGCGGCTGCGCCGCGCGGGCCGAGGAGCGGATTATCGACATCGCACGCGATCCACACCGGGGGAATCGACGGGAACACGCCGCCTTCGATCCGTGTGATGGCGTGCCACTCGGAGGGAGTCGCGGTGTGGAAACGCACGCCTTCCTCGCTAAGGAACTCCAGCCCAAGCGCTGCAAGCGCACCGATGCCGAGATCGCTTGTGGCGCTGCCACCGACACCGAGCACGATCCCTTTCGCGCCTAGCTCTGCAGCGGCGCGGATCAACTGGCCGGTGCCGTAGGACGTGGCGTGCCATGGATCGCGAAGCTCCTTCGCGAGAAGCGCGAGTCCGCTTGCTGCGGCCATCTCGACGACGGCGATCGTGTCGCCGGGTGCGAGCGAAGTTTTCAAACCTTGCGCGAGAATCGCGTGCGCGGCCTCGGGCACTAGGCTCCATGGCAGAAGCGCGACAGGCGTTTCAAGTCCGCCGCCTCTCGGACCCGTTGTGCGACATGGAATCATTTCCGCGCCGACGGCGCGGCCGAGGATCTCGCAGAACCCGTCGCCACCGTCGCTCAGCGGCGCGATGTCGATCTGCCAGTCGCGGTGGAGCGCGCGGAGTTCGCACGCGGCGACCTCGCAGGCGCGAGCCGCGGTCATCGAGTCTTTGAACTTGTCGAATGCGATGAGGACGCGCACGGGGAGGACTGTGTGAGCCGCGCGATGCGGCGGCAAGCGCACCGGGTGTGCCTGTCGGAGGGCGCGTTAGGGATCCCGCCGAGGCGGGACGCCCCACCTCGGAGGCATGCGCCAGACGCTCGCACCGGGCGATGCGAACTTGCACCGCTGCACGACGGGGGCATACCTGAGGACGTGAGCCCGACCACACGACTGATTCTCCTGCCACTATTGTTTCTCGCCGGCTGCACGAACACCGATCGCGCGGCGCTGCACATCGGCATCGTGAATATCTCGATTGCGGACGCGACCGTTGCCGGATCGGAGGCGGTCTTCACCCTCCAGATCTCAAACGAAGAGATCTACCCGACCTTGGTCGAGGGGGAGACACACAAGATTTACGTCGATGGGAATCACATCGGCGATGCCTCCGCGACAGACACCTACGCATTGCCGCAGCTTGGCGTCGTGTCTCGCGTGTTGAAGGTGCAGGTCTCGAGCGGCGTTGCGATGGACGCTCTGCGAGTGGCGATCAAGCGAGGGAGTGGCGAGTACATGATCGAGAGCCGGTTCAAGTCCTCTACGGGTGGCGAGAGCTTCACCATTGTGAACAAGAACAGCGGCACATTCTCGATTCAGGAGCGCTGAGAGAAGCGAGCGGGTTCTTGCGCGCTCTTCAATTCAGCGGCTGTGATGCCATCACTTCCCTGAGGGACTTGGTGAAGTCCGAGGCCGAGAATGGTTTGGAGAGAAACGCAGTGTGTCTGTCGCGCATGGCCTCGAGCCGCTTGGCGCCCTCGCTGTAGCCACTGATCATGAGCACGGGCAGGATGGGGTGGGTGGCGCGGATGGCCTTGAGCACTTCCTCGCCGCCGAGCTTGGGCATCGTCATGTCGAGCACCGCGGCTGTGAAGGCGCCGTCGCGCGCGTAGAAAGTCTCAAGCGCTTCCTCGCCATTGCTGGTGGAGTGCACGTTGAACCCGTGTCGTTTGAGCAACCGCCGGGTGAGCGTGCGGATCGTCTCCTCGTCGTCGGAGAGGAGGACCTCACCGTCGCTCTTCCATGACATGGCCGCGTGGGTGATCCGGGCAGCGGGCTCCTCGAGTTTCGCGGGCGCGGGCGCGCCATACAGGGGAAGGAGGACCTTGAACGTCGAGCCGATGCACGGCGCGGAGGTGACGCTCAATGCGCCTCGATGGGCCTGCACGATGCCACGCACCGCCGCGAGGCCGAGGCCGCGACCGGTGAACTTTGTGGTGAAGAACGGATCGAAAACGCGCTGGAGCGTGTCGGGCTGCATGCCCGAGCCGTTGTCGGTCACTTCGATCGAGAGGTATTTTCCGGTGAACTCGAACGGTGCGAGGTGATAGCCTGCGAGCGACACCGTGGAGGCGTCGACGATGGCGGTGTGCACCGAGATATCGCCCTCGCCATTGGGCAGCGCCTCGGACGCGTTGATCACGAGGTTCATGATCACCTGCTGGATCTGGGTCGCATCGGCGAGGACGGTCGCGCCGGATGCGTTCTGCACGATCGAGAGTTTCGCCTGCTTGCTGATCGTGTGAGCGACGAGGCTCGAGGTCTCGCCGATGAGGTCGTCCATGTTCACAGGCTTTGAGTCCACCGCGCGCTGGCCGGAGTAGGAGACGAGCTGGCGGCAGAGGTCGGCCGCGCGGCGTGCAGATAACTCGATTTGCGTGAGCGCTCGCGGGGGTTGATGGCCTGGGGCGACATCGAGGGCGAGGAGGCTGGCGTTGCCGAGGATGCCGGTGAGGATGTTGTTGAAATCGTGCGCGATGCCTCCCGCGAGCACGCCGAGGCTTTCGAGGCGCTGGGTCTGGCGCATCTGTGCGTCGAAGCGCGCGCTCTCCTGCTGCTGGCGGTGTATTTCCGTGATGTCCTGCATCGAGCCGTAGATTCCGGCGATGTCGCTGCCGCGCATCCGTGGCAGCCCGACGCAGTGCAAGACGACATCACGACCCTTCGCAGTCCGAGCTGGCACGACGACGTCAAACGGGCGGCCTTTCGTTGCGCAGCGCCGCATCGCGGCCATCAGCTTCAGGCGCGAGCGGCCGTGGAAGAATGAAAGGCCGGACTCGAGCGTGAGCTCGAAGCGATCTGCCGAAACTTCAAAGATGTTGTAGGTCTCCTCAGTCCAGAAGAGCGCCCCGGTGGCACTCTCGAACGACACTCCGCCGATCCGCGCTGCGGATTGGGAGAGGACGAGCAGCCGGTTCTGGCGATCGCGTTCCTCGATCATGCGCTCGCGCTCTGTGACGTCGCGGGAGTTCACGACAATCGCGCGAAATGCGGGGTGATCCAGGCGGTTGCTCCCGATGGACTCGAGCAGGACCCATGTGCCGGACTTATGACGGAAGCGGACGCGCCAGCGCCTGCCGGAGATGTCGCGGCCCTTTGTGATGAATGAGAGGGCCCAGCGGATGCTCTTCGCGTCGTCCGGGTGCACAATCTCGAAGACGTTGTGCCCGACGAGTTCACCCTCGACGTAGCCCAGCACGTGGCGGATGGATGGCGATTGATAGGTGAACACGCCGTCGCGATCCATCATCGTCACGATGTCCGACGCACCCTCGACAATCAGGCGATGGCGTTGCTCGCTCTCCGTGAGTTTCTCCTGCGCCGCGCGCAGTTCGGTGATGTCGTCGCCGACGATCTGCACGAAAGCGCCGTCGCCATCGTCGCCGCTCTCGGCACGGCAGTGCCAGCGGAAGTTCTTCGCGGAGCCATCGGGACCGTGAAGCGGAGATTCGAATTCAAGCTTGCCGCCGTTTGCCGGTGAGACGCCGGTGAACGCCTGCATCAACGCCGCGTCCTCCGGATGGAGCAGATCGCCGAGGTTGGCGTCCATCGCTCGCTTGTCGCCACT
Source organism: Opitutaceae bacterium (assembly GCA_035513275.1). Lineage (GTDB taxonomy): Bacteria > Verrucomicrobiota > Verrucomicrobiia > Opitutales > Opitutaceae > DATKCJ01. The sequence goes on along the minus strand of DATKCJ010000209.1, from coordinate 17,804 downwards.
GCCAAGGAGAGATGCGAACGCGCGGTTCGCGAAAATTATGACTCCGTCGTGCCGCACTCGCATCACCAGGCCCGTGTGGCTCTCGAGCACATCAAATGCGAGTGCCTCGGCGCGCGCTGACCTCCGCGCGATGGTCCACGTGAGCAGGCCGACGGCACCGCCGCAAAAAAGCGCGAGGAAGATGCCGCCCCAGAGTACCCACTGCGTCCAGGTGAGGCTGGCCTCGTAATCAGCCATCGAGATGTCGACACCGATGATTCCGTTGATCGCGCCGGACGAATCACGAATCGGCGCGCAGCCGGTAAGGAACGTGCCGAACTCGTCGGCGACCGGCTCCTTGCTCGAGGAGGGCCTGCCAGTTTCGGCACACTCAAGCATCGCAGGATCGGGAAAGTCGTAGGCGTCGCCCGGGAGCGATGGATCCATTTCGCGGTCGGGAAACTCGCCCGTGAGCACAGTCGCCGTGTCCAAAACGAACCGGAAGTTGACCTGCGGTTGCAGGCGCGCCGTGTAGACGTAGTAAAGTTGCGGGAACGAGCGGTGAAACGCTGCGAGCGGAGCGACGAGCTGTTGGTAGCGCGGATCTTCGATCGTGACATCTTGTGGGAGATCACGGTGAAGATCGCCGTCGATCGCGTGCGCGGCAGCCGTGGCCAGGCGCTCGAGCTCGGCGCGGATCTGGACTTTGGCGGTAAGCTTCGTTCCGCGCTGGAAAAATATTGCCCCTCCGATGCCGATGACCGCGACGCACGCGCCCACCAGAACGGCCAGCCGGAAGGAACGGGATCGGGACGTGGGAGACTTCGGAAGCGGAGACATTTCAGCTTGGTCCATCTACATCGGCACAATTCGCCTCCCCTGAATCCGATGGCGCTGTCGCGAGCGCCTTTTGCGTCGATACGACAATCCCTTGGCTGTCTGCGACTTGGTCGGGCTGCGAGACCCCTCAACCGACCCGCTGCCGGACCTGCCACCGCTCGGCGCCTTGAAACAGCGGGAGGGAGTCGGCAACCGCCTCGTCGGCGACGAGCGTGAAGGGGCCGTCGAACAACGCTGTAGTCTCGTCCGGCTTGAGCCCGAACGGTGGGCCGTCCTCCTTCCCGGCGAACAGGTAGAAGCCGAAAAGCAGGCCGCCGGGTTTCAGCAGTGTCGCGAGCCGCGTCGCTATTTCTGGCCAACGCGCCGGCGGCAGCGCACAGAGAAACGTGCGCTCGTAAATCGCATCGAACGACGCAGGCGCAAATGGATGCGCGAAGAAATCTCCAAGCACGATCCGATCGGCGAGCGCAGGACCGACGACGTCTCGCGCGCGCACCACCGCTGCGGCGCTGAAGTCAATCGCGATGACGTCCCACCCGGCTTTCGCGAATGCCGTGACTTCGTAGCCGCTCCCACAACCAGGGATCAACACGCGGCCACGCGTCGACGATTGCGCGGCGAGGAAACGCTTCAGATCACCCGGCACTCCATGGAAGTCCCACGGCATGCGGTGCGCCTCGTAGCGCTTGTCCCAGAATGCGGCATCGGTCGGATCTTCGGCCATGCGCGGACGTGGGCCAATCAAATGAGCCCGAGAATCATCTTACCTTCCTCGCTGATCATGCCTTGGTTCCAGGCCGGCTCCCAAACGAGCGCGACCTCGGCATCGACGACGCCGGGCACCTGGAGAATCTTCGACTTCGCGTCGGCCGCGATCGCCGGGCCCATGCCGCAACCTGGCGCGGTGAGCGTCATCTGCACATCGATGCGATGACCGCCCTCGGCGGGCTTGATGTCCATCGCGTAAACAAGTCCGAGGTCGACGATGTTCACGGGAATCTCCGGATCGTAAACGGCGCGAAGCTGCGTCCACACGAGCTCGGGGTCCGGCCCGCCTTCGCCCGGCTTCGACGCGGCGAGCGCCGCGGGACTGGCAGTCTTCTCTTCACCGATCGCGTCGGCATCGGCACCGTCGATTCGCGCAAGGCCGAAGTCACCCATGACGGTGAACGCGCCGCCGAGCTTTTGCGTAATGACGACATTCGCGCCCTCGGGAATGGTGACCTTGGTGCCGTAGGGAATCTGGATCGCCTCAACGGCGCGGGAGAGTGTGCGGTCGTTCATGGAAAGTAGCGAGTAGTGGGTAGCGAGTAGCGAGTAGGACGGAGGGTCGGCAAAAAAGGGGTAGCGAGTGCCTCGAAGTAGCGGGTAGCGAGTGTTGGGAAATAGCGAGTAGCGGGTAGCGAGTAGACCGGATTTCGGAATCGGAGATGCTCGCTACTCGCTACCCGCTACTCACTACTGCTCCTTGAATTTCCTGCGGATAATCGCGGCGAGCTGGTCGTGTAGCTCGGAGTTGGTGATCTTTCCGATGATCTCCTCGAAGAAACCGAAAACGATCAGCTCCTTCGCGAGCGCCGGGTTGATGCCGCGCGAGCGCAGGTAGAATTCCTGCTCGGCGGGAATGCGCGACGAGGTGGCGCCGTGCGTGCAGCGGACGTCGTTGGCTTGAATCTCGAGGCCAGGGAGCGAGTTAGCCTCGGCGTCGTCGCTGAGGATGAGGTTGCGGTTGCTCTGGTAGGCGTCGGTCTTCTGCGCGTCGGGATCGACGATGATGAGCCCGGAGAAGATTGTCCTCGAGGTCTCGAGGAGCGCGTTCTTGTAGAGGAGATTCGAGCTCGTGTTCGGCGCCTGGTGGATCTGCAGCGTGCGTTGGTCGAACTCCTGGTCGCCGTGCGCAATGGTGAGCGCGAGCATCTCGGAGTGCGCGCCGGGAGCCTGGAGCTGCGAGAAACTCTCGTGGCGCGACTGGCGGCCGCCGGAGTGCAGGTTGAGCGAGAGCACGCGCGCATCACGGCGGGCGACCGTGGCGTTGAACTGGAACGAGAGCGTGTCGCGGCTCCAATCCTGCATCGCGATGTATTCGACCTGCGAGCCGTGGCCGGCATAGAGGTCGTTGCCACCGCACGCGAATTGGGGTCCTGGGTCCCGGGTCTCGGGTCCACGCGAAGACCCGCCTTCGCCAGGCTTCGGCGCGGCTGACCGGAAAAAATCGGAGACGGTGATTTTCGAATTCTCACCCGCGATGACGAGCGTGTGAGGGAAGACCGCGGCGCCAGCGCCGACCGCGTAGTGAAAGACGGCAACGGGTAGCTCCACCTCGACACCCTTCGGGACGTAGATGAAGGCACCATCCTCGAGGAACGCCTCGTGCAGCGCTGCAAATTTCTCGGAGCCAAGGCGCGCCGGCTGGGCGAGCAGGTGCTCGCGCACGAGGTCGCCGTGTTTCGCAAACGCGTTCTGGATCGTGTCGAAAACTACGCCGCGCGCCGTGATTTCCGCCTTCAGCGGCTCGGAGGCGACGAGGCGGCCGTTCGCAAGAACAAGGTGACCTGCGCCGCTGACGCCCACGGACTCGTGGACGATGTCCTTGAAATCGACCGGCGCAGCGGGCGCGAAACCGTCGAGTGTGAGACGAGAGAGATTGCTGAAGCGCCAGAATTCGTCGGAGCGCACGGGCATCGGCAGCGATGCGAACCGCTCGTAGGCGGCGCGCTTGCGGTCGAGCCACCACGCGGGCAGGTGCGAGACCTGCGCCAGGTGGGCCTCGAACGCCTCGCGGGTGAAGGAGCCGGAGACTGACGTGTTTGAAGATGTTTGAGCGGACATCGAATTTTCGATTTTCAATTTTCGATTTTCGATTGGGACCGCGATTTCCGGTGAATCGAAAATCGAGAATCCCAAATCGAAAATGTGGGCGTCAGCCCACTGACCCTTCCATCTCGAGGTCGATGAGGCGCTTGAGCTCGACGGAGTATTCCATCGGGAACTCGCGCACGAGGTCGTTGACGAATCCGTTCACGGCGAGGCTCATCGCCTCGGCCTCGCTGAGGCCGCGCTGCTGCATGTAAAAGATCATTTCCTCGCTGATCTTCGAGACGCTCGCCTCGTGCTGCACGGAGTTGCGGTCGCCCTTGACGGTGATCGCCGGGTAGGTGTCGGTGCGGCTGTTCGTGTTGATGAGCAGCGCGTCGCACTCGGTGTTGCTTTTGCAGCCCGTCAGGTGCTTCGGGATATGCACCAGCCCGCGGTAGGTCGAGCGGCCCTGGCCGACGGAGATCGACTTGGCGATGATGTTCGACGTGGTGTTGTTTGCCGCGTGGACCATCTTGGCGCCGGTGTCCTGGTGCTGGCCGTCGTTGGCAAGCGCGATCGAGAGCACCTCGCCGCGAGCGCGTTCGCCCTTCAGCACCACGCCCGGATACTTCATCGTGAGGCGCGAGCCGATGTTGCAGTCGATCCACTTGATCGTGGCGTCCTCGTGCGCGAGACCGCGTTTGGTGACGAGGTTGAAGACGTTGGCCGACCAGTTCTGGACGGTGATGTATTGGATCTTCGCGCCCTTCATCGCCACCAGCTCGACAACCGCGCTGTGCAGCGTGGCGGTGGAGAATTTCGGCGCGGTGCAGCCCTCCATGTAGGTGACCTCGGCGCCCTCGTCGGCGATGATGAGCGTGCGCTCGAACTGGCCGAAGTTCTCTGCGTTGATCCGGAAGTAGGCTTGCAGCGGGTGCGAGACTTTCACGCCCGGCGGGATGTAGATGAAGGAGCCGCCGGAGAAGACCGCGCTGTTGAGAGCGGAGAACTTGTTGTCGCCGGTCGGGATGACCTTGCCGAACCACTTCCGGAAAATCTCCGGGTGCTCCATGAGCGCCTCGGTCGAGCTCATGAAGATGACGCCTTGCTTGGAGACGGCTTCCTTGATGTTTGAGTAGGCGGCCTCGCTGTCGAATTGGGCCTCGACGCCGGCAAGAAACTTGCGCTCCTGCTCCGGAATGCCGAGCCGCTCGAAGGTCTTCTTGATGTCGTCGGGCACGTCGTCCCAACTCCGCTTCGATTTCTGTCCCTGCGAGAGGTAGTAGCGGATCTTGTTGAAATCGATGTTCTCGAGATCATTCGATGCCCAATGCGTCGGCAGCGGCTTTGATTCGAAGACCTTCAGCGCCTTCTGGCGGAATTCGCGGATCCACTCGGGCTCCTTCTTGACCTGGCTGATGTAGTTGACCGTATCCGCGGTAAGGCCCGAGCCGGCGTCGAAGTCATACTTCACGTCGTATTGGAAGTTGCCGACCTCCTGGTCGATGCCTTCGACGGGATTCGTCGCCGTTTCATCTACGTTGGCGATCAGTGCTTCAGGATTGTTTGGCGGAATCATGGCAAAGTGTGTGTTCCCGTGTGGCGACGAGTGCGTGATCAGGCATTCGCAGTGGCGAATTCCTTTTTGACCCAGTCGTAGCCCTTGGCCTCGAGCTCCAGCGCGAGGGATTTGTCGCCGCTCTTCACGATGCGGCCGTCCCACATGACGTGCACGTAGTCGGGCACGATGTAGTCGAGGAGACGCTGGTAATGGGTGATGAGGAGGATGCCGAGCTTCGGGCCGCGCAGCGCGTTGACGCCCTCGGCGACGACCTTCATCGCATCGATGTCGAGGCCGGAGTCGGTCTCGTCCATGATTGCGTAGGTCGGCTCGAGCATCGCCATCTGGAGAATTTCGCAGCGCTTCTTCTCTCCGCCGGAGAAGCCGTCGTTGACCGAGCGGGAGGTGAACTTCCGGTCGATCTTCAGGGCGTCCATCTTTGCGTAGAGATTCTTGTAGTATTTGGTGGCCTCGAGTTCCTCGCCCTCGGGGAGGCGGCTCTGGAGTGCAGCGCGGATGAAGTTGGCGATGGAGACGCCGGGGATCTCGCTCGGGTATTGGAAAGCCAGGAAGACGCCGGCGCGCGCGCGCTCGTCGGGCTCCATCGGGAGAATGCTCGCGCCGTCGACGAGCACATCACCCGAGGTGATCGTGTAGTCGGGGTGGCCGGCGATCGCCTTGGCGAGCGTGCTCTTGCCTGTGCCGTTTGGGCCCATGACTGCGTGAACCTCGCCGCGATTCACGGTGAGGTTGAAGCCGTTGACGATCGGCTTGTCGCCAATGCTGATGTTCAGGTCCTTGATTTCCAGTGATTGCATGTCGGAGAAAATTCGTGCGGTGAGGCGGTTCAGCGGGTGGCTGCCGAGGAACCGCGGAAGTTGATTTCGATCTGGTCCAGTTTGAATCCCGGCGGGATCGCGGCCTTGAGTCGTTCCAGCAAGTCCGGGGGCACTTCTACATCGCGCACCTTGCCGGTGGCGGCATCCATGAGATGGGCGTGTTCGCGGCGGTTCGGACAGAAGCGGGTGGACTCGCGCTCGAAGTTGACCGGCTTGACGAGGCCACACTGCTCGAGCGTTTCGAGGCAGTTGTAGACCGTCGCGAGTGAGATCGACGGCAGGCGCGTCTTCACGCGGTTGAAAAGCTCCTCAGCGGTCGGGTGGTCGCGCTCTTCGAGGAGCACTTGGAAGATCACTTCGCGCTGCGGCGTCGAGCGCACGCCGGAGTCCGCGAGTGTTCGGCCCGTATCGTCAGCGTTTGTTTGTTCGGTCTTCACGTGGGAGGGCACAAATAGGTTAGAATCATTCCAGAAGGCAACTGAGAATTGGAATTATTCTAAGTTGCAGGCACTGCTCCGCGCGAGGTTTCGAGCAACTGCAAAGCGGTATTGGCGAATATCTTGCGGAGAAACCCGAACCGACGCCCCAATTTGTGGTCAGTTCGGCTCCGATTGTTCCAAACTGTGTCGTCCAAGGTCCACCAGATTTCTTTGTCTGCGCCGTCCACGCCGTCGCAACCGGCGCTCTCATGCGCTGTTCGCGATGGAGGTCTGTTTAGGTATCGCGCGTGCCGGCCTGCTGAGCCATTTCATCAGCCAACAGGAATGAAGCCCGGGGGTGCGCTGTCCGAGCACGAGCGCCAGGCCGGGCCTCGTTCGTTCCGCACGAAGACAATGCAAATAGGGATTCGAGTTTGTTTCGCGGTCGCACTGCTTGCCGGGATCTCCGCCGTCGCGGCTTCGATCGATCGGCAGCACATCGACCACGAGTATGTTCGCGGCCTGGCCGCCGAGATCGCGGCGGAGCCGTTTGAGCCGCCGCCTTCGCTCGTGCCGCGGTTCTTTCGCTCGCTCAGCTATGACAAGTTCAGGCTGATACGCTTCAGGCCTGAGCGCGCCTTGTGGCGCGATGAGAAACTGCCCTTTCAGGTGCAGTTCTTCCATCCCGGCTCGATTCACCTGCAGACGGTCGACTTGTCGGAGTTCACCGACACGCATGTGCAGCCGATCCCATTCTCGAACCAGATGTTCGACTATCAGAACCTCCGCGTGCCTTTTTGGAGCCGGCGCGGTCTGGGATTCTCGGGTTTTCGCCTGCTCACTCCGCTCAATCAACCAGACAAGTGGGACGAGGTCATCTCGTTCCTCGGCGCGAGTTACTTCCGAGCACTCGGGCAGGGCCAGCGCTATGGAATCTCCGCCCGCGGGCTCGCGATCAACTCCGGCGGCCCGGGCGCGGAGGAGTTTCCGAGCTTCGTCGAGTTTTGGCTCGGCAAACCGGCGCCAGACGGCCGCAACATCACCATCCACGCGCTCCTCGCGAGCGAGCGCGTGACCGGCGCCTACACTTTTGTGGTTTCGCCCGGCGGGACGACCCACGTCGACGTGCAAACGACCCTCTTCTTCCGCGAGGAGATCCAGAACGTCGGGTTCGCTCCAATGAGCAGCATGTTCTGGTTCGGGGAAGCGTCGCAGAATCGGTATGGGGATTTCCGACCCGAGGTTCATGATTCCGACGGGTTGCTCGTCGCGACCGACGCGCAAACGCGGATGTGGCGCGCGTTGACGAATCCTCCCGATTTGCAGCGCACGGATTTCGTCGTCACGAAGCTCGCGGGGTTCGGACTCCTGCAACGCGATCGCAACCTGCGCAGCTACGAGGACCTCGAGGCACTCTACAACCTCAGGCCGGGACTCTGGGTAGAGCCCGTCGGACAATGGCCAGCCGGCCGCGTGCGTCTCGTCGAGATTCCCACAGGCAACGAGTATGCCGATAACATCGTGGCATTCTGGGCGCCGGAGGAGCCGTTCAAACCGGGAGTTCCAGTTGAGATGAGTTGGCGGCTGAGCTGGGCCACGAATGCAACGTTCGGCGGACCCCCGGGCTGGGTGCGGTCGACACGGCAGTCGTTTGACGGCGCCGGCAGCGGAAGCACCCGCTACATTGTCGACTTCGACGGCGGCTCGATGGCTGGCATCGCTCCGGGCGAGGCGGTCAACGCCGTGATCACGGCAAACCCGCCGGCGACCGTCACCGAGCATCAGCTCATTCGGAATGAGCACGACGGTTCGTGGCGGCTCTCGATGACATTCAACGCGCCACCGGACTCTCCGCCGTGCGATCTCACCGCCCGGCTCACAGTGGGCGATCGCGATGTCACGGAGACCTGGCTCGCGCGATGGAAACGATGAGTGCGACGGAAGCGAATGCCGTCGAACCCGAATGGGATGAGGCGATGGCCCGGGTTCGCGCCTACCTTGGCGCGCACGGAGTTGCATCGCCCGTGCTCGAGGAATTATCCGGCCAGATCATCTTGCTGGCAAGAGACCGGGCCACCGCCGAACCGGGGCGTCATCCGTCCGCGCTGGCGATCGAATCGGCGATGACTCTCATCGACGCGTGGATCTACCACATCGTCGGCAGCGGGCAGGGCGAACCGGCGGGCCGTCGGTTCGCGCATGAGCGCGCGTCGGTGCACCTGGCGCAGATTCCGAGGACGTGGCCGCAGCATTTCCTGAGCTCCGGCAAGGTGCCAGCGGAATTGGCCGCGCGCCTGCGCTCCACCTATGTGATGGCAGGGCCCGATCTGGAGTTTTCCCGCATGGCCTCGCGCCCGATCGATCTCGGCCCGGTTTCGGAAGCTGCGGGCTCCACGTGGCGCACACTCGACAAGCTGCCTCTGCTCCGGGCGTTCGCGATCTGGGCGATCTACATCTCGCTGCTCGCGCTGGCGTTTGCCGCGGTCCGGCCCTGAGGCAATGAGCGCGCCCACGACCCCCCTGCTCTTCGAATTGCGGTCGCCTTCGCGCCTGACGCGCCGCCGCCTGAGTGTTGTGTCGTTTATCATTGTGGTGACTGCCGCGGGCTCGTTCCTGATGGGCGATCTTCTCTGGGGCATGCCGATCGCGTGGTGGGCGTGGGTGGTGTGGGCGCTGTTCACCCTGCTTTTTTCGCAGATCGCATTTGGCGCTTCGCAGGCATTCTTCGGGTTTCTCTCTCGCCGGCGCCGCGGAAATCTTTCGGCGGTCATGCGCACGCTGCCCGAGGATCCCTCGACCGTGCCGCTTGCACCGACCGCGATCCTTCTGCCCGTCTACAACGAGGACCCCGAGCGCATCTTCGCCGGATTGCGTGCGATCTACCGCTCGGTCGAGCGCAGCGGACACCTGGCAAACTTCGATTTCTACATTCTAAGCGATTCGACGAATCCCGACCAGTGGGTCGAGGAGGAGTTGCGCTGGGTCGAGCTCAGCCGGGAGCTCGGTGCGCGCGGCCGCATGTTCTATCGCAAGCGCCGCCTCAACACGAACAAGAAGGCCGGCAACATCGTCGACTTCCTGCGCCGCTGGGGCCGCCGCTACCGCTACTTCGTCGTGCTCGATGCCGACAGCATCATGTCGGGCGTCACGATCGTGCAACTCGTGCGTCTGATGGAGTGCAATCCCGCCGCGGGCCTGATCCAGACTGCGCCCGCGCTGATGCGCGCCGAGACGCTCTTCGCGCGCGTGCAGCAGTTCTCCGCGCGCCTCTACGGGCCGATGTTTCTCGCAGGCCTCAACTACTGGCAGCAGGGCGAGGGAAACTACTGGGGGCACAACGCCATCATCCGCACGGGCGCGTTCATGGACCACTGCTCCCTCCCGCAGCTCCCTGGCCGCGAGCCGTTCGGCGGCCGCATCCTGAGCCACGACTTCGTCGAGGCCGCGTTGCTTCGCCGGGCCGGTTACGAAGTGTGGCTCGCGCCCGATCTCGACGGCACTTACGAGGAAGGGCCGCCCACGCTGGCCGACTTTGCGAAGCGCGACCGCCGCTGGAGCCAGGGTAACATGCAGCACACATGGCTGCTCTTCGCGAAGGGACTGCACGGTGCGAGCCGAGTGCATCTGTTCATGGGCATCATGTCCTACGCATCTTCGCTTTTCTGGTTCGTTTCCCTCATCATCGGCACGCTCGTGACAATCGGCTTCAAGTCCACGGACCTCAGTTGGCTGCCGACCCCGGGCCTTGCCGGACTCGCTGGACTCGGCGCAGGCAGCCAGGCGGCGCTCCTGGCGCTGTTCACGGTGGTCCTGCTTTTTCTCTCGAAGATTCTCGCACTCATCGACCTCGGGCTCGACAAGGAGCGGACCGCCCAATTCGGCGGCATGCGCAAGGCGCTCGCGGGAGTCGGCATCGAGATTCTACACTCGGTCCTGCTCGCGCCGGTGCTGATGCTTTTCCAGGCGCGATTCGTCGTGTCCGTCGTGCTCGGCAAGGGCGTGCGCTGGGTGACACAGCGGCGCGGCGTCGCAGGCGGCCCGCAGTGGCGCGAAGCGATCGCGATGCACTGGTCGCAGACACTCATCGGCGTCATTTGGACAGTGGTGCTCGCGTTGTTCGCGCCTGCGTTGCTCCCGTGGACGAGCCTCGTGCTCGCGGGCTTGGTGTTCTCGATTCCATTTTCTGCGTTCACGGCTTCTGCCGAAGCGGGCGCCGCCGCGAGGCGCGCCGGTCTGTTTTGCACTCCGGAAGAAATCGCTCCGTCGATCGAGTTGCGCGACCTCGAGGACTCGCTCAAGCGCAAGCCAGGCGGGGCCGTCCCGAGAGGTTCGAAAGGCGCCGGCGTAACGGCGGCGATCGTCGACCCTTACGTCAACGCCGTGCACCGTTGCCTCCTGCGCGACCGGCCGAACCGTGCGAAACCGATCCGCGATTATTTCAACATGATGCAGGAACTCGTGCTGCGCGAAGGGCCCGATGCAATGAAATCGCAAGAGAAGATCGCGCTCCTGAGCGATGCCGACTCTGTCGACCGATTGCACCGCGAAGTGTGGTCGCGCGCCGCGGATGAACTCGCGCCCGTGTGGCGCGAAGCACGCGAACAGCACGCGCCCGCCGCGGCGAGTTGAGCGCGGCCGAGTCCTCCACGGCACATTCACACCATGGCTCCTCACGGCTTCAACCCAGGCCAACTAGTCAACCATTACTTGACTTACCGGCTTGCAAGGGGGGTGAAGATCATGGGGGTGCGGCGCGTGTCCTCGAGTCGGACCCGAATCGCGCCATCCCCGGGAGGCTCAAGCCTTCAGCGCATTCGGGCACGGGCGGCCCGCGGCGAAGTCATCGAGGTTGCCGATCGTGGTCTTCGCGATTGCGAGAATCGCCTCGCGTGTGAAGAAAGCCTGGTGGCTCGTCACGAGCACGTTTGGAAACGTGAGCAGCCGAGCGAGCTGGTCGTCGGCGAGAATGCCGCCGGAGAGATCCTCGTAGAACACGCCTTCCTCCTCCTCGTAGACGTCGATCGCGAGCGCGCCGATCTTGCCAGACTTCAGTCCGCGGATCACCGCCGCCGTGTCGATGAGCGGGCCGCGGCCTGTGTTGATGATGAAGACGCCGTTTCTCATGCGCGCGAGCGAGGCGGAGTTGATGATGTGACGCGTCTGCGGCGTGAGTGGGCAGTGCAGGCTGATCACGTGGCTCTCTGCGAAGAGCCGGTCGAGCAGGCAATACTCGACACCGAGCGCGACCGCCTCGGGATTTTGCGCGATGTCGTGGGCGAGCACCTTGCATCCGAAGCCGCGCATGATCGCCGCGAAGCATACGCCGATCTTGCCGGTGCCGACGACGCCGACCGTCTTGCCGTGAAGGTCGAAGCCGAGCAGGCCGTCGAGTGAGAAGTTGCCGTCGCGCACGCGCAGGTAAGCGCGGTGCACGCGGCGGTTGAGCGTCATCAACAGCGCCGCGGCGTGCTCGGCCACGCCATGCGGCGAGTAGGCGGGCACGCGAGCGACCGAGATGCCGTGCTTCGCAGCACTCGCGAGATCGATGTTGTTGAACCCCGCGCAACGCAGCGCGATATGTCGTACGCCCATCCCAGCGAGCGAGGCGAGGATCGGCTCGTCTGCGTGATCGTGCACGAAAAGACACACCGCCTGTGCTCCCGCTGCGAGACTCGCCGTCTCGATGACGAGACGCGGCTCGAGAAACACAAGTTCGTGCCGGCCCGCGTTGGCCTCGCTCAGGAAGACGCGGTCGTGCGGCTTGGTGCTGAAGACGACGACTCGCATGGCGCGCTCGTCAGCCCTCGTGCTCGGCTAGCCAGCGCTCCGCGTCGATCGCGGCCTGGCAGCCCATGCCCGCGGCTGTGATCGCCTGCCGGTAGATGTGATCGGCGCAGTCGCCTGCGACATAGACGCCGGGCACAGCGGTGCGCACCTGACTGCCGGTCTCGGGCAGGAAGTAGCCGTTGGCATCGAGCGGGAGCGCGCCGGCGAAAGCCGAGGTGTTCGGCTTGTGGCCGATGGCGACAAAGACGCCCTTCGCAGGGATTACGGACTCCGCGCCGGTCTTCACGTTTTTCACGCGCATGCCAGAGACGCCGGCTCCATCGCCGAGCACCTCGAGCGGCACGGTGTCCCACACCGCCTCGATCTTCGGGTGCGCGAGCGCGCGGTCGGCCATGATCTTCGATGCGCGCAGTTCGTCGCGGCGGTGAACGAGGCGCACTTTGCTCGCGAAACGCGTAAGGAACAGCGCCTCTTCGGCCGCGCTGTCGCCGCCGCCGACCACGATAACTTCCATGTTGCGGTAGAACGCGCCGTCGCAGGTCGCGCACGTCGTCACGCCCTTGCCGCCGAAAAATTCCTTTTCGCCGGGCACGCCGGTCATGCGCGGCGACGCGCCGGTGGCGATGATCACTGTCTTCGTGTGAATCTCGCGGTCGGAGAGTTTCAACACGCGCGGCATCGAGGAGAAATCGACCGACTCGACGAGCCCGCTCTCGAAGCGCGCGCCGAAACGCGCGGCCTGCTTGCGCAGGTTGTCCATCAGCATGAATCCGTCGATGCCCTCGGGAAATCCGGGAAAGTTTTCGACCTCGGAAGTCGTCGTGAGCTGGCCGCCGGGCTGCACGCCTTCGAGAACGAGTGGCGCCAGGTTGGAGCGCGCGGCGTAAATGGCCGCGGTGAGGCCGGCGCAACCGGTGCCGATGATCGTGACGTTTTCAACTGGGGCGGGCATGGGCGGATATTTCAGGTGCAAGTGTGACGTGAAGGAAAGGACAATTTGGTAGCGAATCGGTTACGCGGGTATTTGCCGCCGTAGCGCGGGTCTCCGACCCGCGAGATCTGGCAGGTCAGAGACCTGCCCTACGTCGGAATCGGAGTCGGGCGCAAAACCCGACACACACTAGGCACATGCATTCATAGCATTATTTGTCTGAGATCGCCTATCGTCCTTTCAGGCGCCCTCGAAGCCAAATCGGCGTTGCGCGACTCGCGCCTCCGGGAAACTGTTTCCACTGCATGACGCCGCTGATCGACACGCACGCGCACCTCGACCGCTTCCACAAGAGCGGTTCGCTCGACGCCGTGCTCGCGCGGGCGCGCGACGCGCGGGTGGACCGGATCGTCACGATCGGCACCGAGCCGGAGGATTGGGCGCTCTATGCAGAGCTCGTGCCGACGCTCGGCGGCGCGATCAGTTTCACGGTCGGGCTGCACCCATGCTCGGTCGACGCGGGGTGGGAGAGTGCTGTCGCGGGCATCGAGCCCTATTTCGAACGTACGCCGCTGCCGGTCGCCATCGGCGAGTGCGGGCTCGATCGGTTCCATCTGCCGAAGGATGCTGCGGAGGCGGACCGCCTCTTCGCGATGCAGCGCGAGGCGTTTGCTGCGCAGCTCGCGATCGCGAAGCGGCGGGATCTCCCGGTTGTCGTGCATTCGCGCGGTGCGTTCAATGACTGTGTCGCGATGATCGATGCGTCGGGCGCGGACTGGTCGCGAGTCGTCTTTCACTGTTTCTCGGATGGCGAGGCGGAGATGCGTGCGCTGATGGAGCGCGGCGGTTTCGGATCTTTCACCGGCATCCTGACGTACAAGAATGCAGAGCCGATCCGCGCCGCGTGCCGTCTGCAGGGGATCGACCGGCTCATGGTCGAGACCGACGCGCCCTACCTGGCGCCAGTCCCGAACCGCGGCAAGCCGAACGAGCCGGCCTGGGTGCGTTTCACCGCGGACTGCGCAGCGGCGACGCTGGGCGTGTCTGTGGACGAGGCATCGGCCGTCGCGACGCGGAACTCTGTGCGGTTTTTTGGGCTGGTGTGAAGTGACAGTGCCGACGGAGGTAGCGAGGTAGCGCGCCTCTCGCCGAGAGGCGCGTTCCGCTTGCAGTCGTGAACCAGTTCGCGCCCCTCGGCGAGGGTCGCGCTACCTCGGAGAGGACTTAGGAAAACGGTCTGCCCTTTTCCTCACACCTCCTCGAACTTCCGCGCGAACAGTGCCTCGAGCTCGGCGAGCATCTCGGGCGCGTCGTCGCCGGTGGCGATGAACTTGATCGCCGAGCCCTTGCCGGCGGCCAGCATCATGAGGCCCATGATGCTCTTTCCGTTCACCTGCTCGTCGTCCTTTTCCACGAACACCTCAGCTTTGAACTTGTTGGTGATCCGCACGATCATAGCCGCAGGGCGGGCATGAATGCCCATCTTGTTCAGCACGGTGAGTTCCTTTACGTGCTGTGCGGGTGAGTCGGCTTTCTCCATTGCGAGGGTGTCGGGTTCGGCTAGTTCTGTGTCGAGGCTGGTAAATTCCCTTCGACGCCGCTTCCACTGGCAAATCAATTCTCCCGCACGCCCCCGATGCCCGACCTCTCCATCCTCGTCCCATGCCGGCTCGAGTCGACCCGTTTCCCAAGAAAGCTCCTGCACCCGATTCGCGGGAAGCCGTTGATCCTCTGGGTCGCCGAGCGACTCGCCACCGAGGCGCCCGCGATGCCTGCGGTCTTCGCGGTCGATGATGAATTGCTCGCACGGCCGCTCGAGGCCGCGGGCTTCAAGTGGGTGCTCACCGACCCGCGGCACGAGAGCGGCACCGATCGTCTAGCCGAGGCAAACCGCACGATCGGCGCGAAGTTCATCCTCAACGTGCAGGCCGACGAGCCGCTCGTCACGCGCGGCCAGTTGCTCGCGCTGGAGCGGATGATTCGCGGCGGTGCACCGATGGCGACGCTCGCCGCGCGATTCCGCAATCCTGCCGACTTCGCCAATCCGAACCAGGTGAAGGTCGTCGTGGGCCACGACGGGAGCGCCCTCTACTTCTCGCGCTCGCCAATTCCGTTTCCGCGCGAGCGAGGCGGAGTGCCCGACGCCGCGTGGCTCGAGGCGCACGCATGTTTCAAGCACCTCGGCCTCTACGCCTACCGCGCGGACTTCCTCGAGGCGTTCACGAAACTGCCGCCGGGCCGGCTCGAATCGATCGAAAAGCTCGAGCAACTCCGCGCGCTTGAGAACGGTCAAACGATCGCGGTCGAAATCACGGAGGATCCGTCGGTCGGCGTCGACACGCTGGAGGACGCGGCGAAGTTCGAGGCGTTGTTGGGATGAACGCATCCGCTGCTTTGGACCCGTGCTCGGAGAGCCCTGGCTACCTGCAAACAGACCTCCGTTGGTAGCCCGCGACCTCCGGGCGCGGGTTTCGGTCCCACGATCGGGAATCGTTCTCGTAATCGTTATCTCTCTCGTTCTCTCGTTTCTGAATTCCGAGAGAACGATTGGGAGTACGAGAACGAGATCGATTCAAATCACAGCGTCTTCCGCGTCACACCCGTCACCCACAGCACCTCGCATGAGCGGGCTCCCGAGTCGGCGCGCGTAAGCGACGAGCGCCAGCGGTAGCCTTTGGGTCCGGTGATCTCCACAAGGTAGCCCTCGAGCGTGACGAGTTCATGCCGCTTCACCGAAAGCAATTCGCTGCGCACTTCCTTTGTTGCAGGAAGGCAGTGTGTGTTCGCGGAAAGCGTCGCGATCTGCCCCAGCTCAAGCGGCGGTTCGTCGGGCCACCGGTATTCATACCAGCGGCCCGACTGGCTGATCTTGAGCTCGTTGATCACGCCAGCCATCGACATGGAGCCCCAGCCCAGGGCGAGGTCCACCGGCGACAAACCCGCCTCGCGATCGTAGCGATAGCGCTCACGGCCGAGCACAACCGCGGTCACGGTGTAGCGCGCGAGCGGAGTCACGGTGTAGTCCTCGTGCTGAAAAGCGGGAGGAAGATTCGATGCCGTTTGCACCGGTTCCCTCGCGGCAGGCATCCCTTGCCAGTCGGCGACGGGTTCGCGCCAGAAGAACCAAACGGCGACGACGGTGAGGGCGAACGCGACGAATTTCTTCACCGCGGCGATGTCAGCAAATTCGAAGCAGACGGCAAGTCATTGCCTTTGGCGGGTTAACCGACCGCCGCGATTCGGTGAAATAGGCGCCGGACTTTCCACTATTAGAGGGAGGCACCACTCGCAGAGGTCGGGCCCGGCCCGGATCCACTCACCCATTCAAACTCATTTTCCCATGAATGTGTTTCGCAGCAACTTTGCGCGAATCCGCGGCAAGACGCCTTCGCATCTGAAGCTATAGACACGGCCTGGAGACCTCCATGACACACCCACATCCTCCTCCCCCTCGCGCGCCTGCGGTCGCACTGTTCTTCGTCCGTCGCCTGCGCCGCGCTCTGTGGTGTGCCGCGATTCCTTTTTTCGCGACTGCCGGCACGGCCGCGACGCTCGCCGACTTCGGCCATGAAAACATGACGGTCAACGGCAAGGCCGCGCTCGGCGTCCGGCCCGCGGTCATCATCCTGCTGGACCTGGCGAACAGCGGCACGTTCTCGCACCCGAGTTCCTACTACGGCGAATACGTCTTCAATCCGTCCAACACGACCACTGCAGGGGTGCGCAGCGCGAATGGCTTCCTGCTCGCGAACTCGCACGGGCGATTCAGCATCGCGCCCGCCGGAGTGGGAATCGTCGGTCCAGTGCAGCTTTCGGACAGCGACCGGATGGCGGCGTTAGGCGACGACGTCAAGAAGGCCGGCCTCGCGATCAATGCCGCGGCACTCGCAGGTTTCAACTTTGCCCCGTTCGACAGCGACGGCAACGGACGCGTGACCACCGACGAGCTACTGATTCTCATCTTCGACAATTCCAGCACGGAGGATTCCGGTGCGGCGCGCGCGGCGAATCCCACCGGCCTCAACCCGGACACCACGTTCAACGCCTTTACCCCGCCGGGATCGAGCGTTTCGATGCTGGTACACACTGTGATTCTCACGCAAAACGTGAGCTTCGCCACGCTCTGTCACGAGCTCATCCACCTGCTCGGCGCGAAGGATCTCTACGGCATTTGGGGGCAGAAAACGTGCTACGGCGGAAAATACACGGTGATGAGCTGCACGATCCTCGAACCGGCCGACTTGGCGACCCAAGAGTTCAACACCTTCCACCTCGACGCTTGGCACAAGATGCAGCTCGGCTGGGTCGAGCCGCGTATCCGCGAGATCAGTGCGAGCGTGGTCGAGACGATCACCGCGGCCCAGTCGCCCACCGCCACGGACGCCCCTGTCATCCTCTACGATCCGGCGCACGGCACGGATGAGTTTTTTCTCCTCGAATACCGCACCAACCAAATCAACACAGGGAGCCTCGGCTACGAGGACGACCTCCCTTCGAACGGCCTCTGCATCTGGCATGTCGTCCATGATGGCAACAAGAACCTCATCGAGTGGGAAAACATCGGCCAGTCCGTCTGGCTCGCGGGGCAGCCCCTGCTTGGTCGCGGTCAGGACAGCCGGATGGCCTGGACGAGTGCGACGATCACGCCGCCG
>DATKCJ010000208.1:0-2599 GCA_035513275.1 Opitutaceae bacterium | reverse complement strand
GAGGTGGAGGGTGTGTACAGCCATCAAACGGCGCTCAGCCTTTACGACCTGTCCGATCTGAACCCGGCAAAGCTTCACATGACCGTTCCGAAGGGATTCCGGCGCAACAGCGATGTTCCTGGCATCCTCGTCCTTCACTATGCCGATCTGCCCGAAAGCGATGTACAGGCGGCTCAAGGCTTCAAGTTTACTCGCCCTCTGCGGACGATCCTTGACCTGATCGAGGTCGGTACGGTCGAGCGGAACTTCATCCGCCAGGCACTCAGGCAGGCTGTTGACCGTGGTCTGATCACTCGCCAACAGATTCGGAACATGCGAATGAGCGGACCTGCGCGCAAGATTGTGGAGGATGTGCTGCGGCGCGCCGCATGAAGCCGGTACCCAGAACATATACGACTGCGGGAGCATTCCGCAGGGCTCTCGAAGAACGCCTGAAGAGGGCATCTGTGACGGACCAGACCGATCTCAACCGTCTCCGGCGGCAAGTATCGTTCGATCGTCTGCTGGCGAGACTGTTTCGGGAAGAAGCCGCACCGTGGGCATTGAAGGGTGGGTACGCGCTCGAACTTCGCTTCAAGGCTGCTCGATCAACAGTTGACATTGACCTCACGTTGCAGCGGGTGGATCTGACCAAATCGGCGGGTCGTGACGTGAACCAGGTGGTACGGGAGTTGCTGCAGAACGCGGCCGACATCCCTCTCGGTGACTGGTTTGAATACGCGATCGGAGCACCTGCCATGGATCTGGCCGCGGTGCCATACGGCGGCGCGCGCTATCCCGTCGAAGCTCGAATGGACGAACGGATCTTTGCCCGATTCCACCTGGACGCCGGCGTTGGCGACGTGGTCATGCAGCCGCTTGAGACGATCGTCTGCCGTGACTGGCTGGGCTTCGCTGGCATCGAAACGGCACGCGTTCGGATGATCGCCGGGGAACAACAGTTCGCCGAGAAGGTTCACGCCTACACGCTCCCGCGGAGTTCTGCGAACAGCAGAGTGAAGGACCTGGTGGATCTGGCTCTCCTGATTGGCTTGGGCCAACTGAATCAGCGGAGGATTCATGATGCTCTGCGTCTGACCTTCGAGCGGAGAGGAACACACGATCTGCCGGTGGGTTTGCCTTCCCCGCCAGTTGATTGGCAGATCGCATTCCAGGCCCTGGCGCAAGAATGTGGGCTCCCGACTGACATCGGCGCAGTGTTTGCGGGGGTGCAGGCGTATCTTGAAGAGGTACTGGCACACCCACGGAGCGGTGAACGCGCATGACCGAGAACGAGTCAGGATCGCTGCCATTCGAGTCGCTGGAGCAAGAAAACACTCGCCTTCGCGAGGAGAATGCTCGCCTGCGGCGGCTGCTGGCCGTTCACAGCATCGCGATTCCCCAGTTCACGACCGCGGACCCGCTTCTAGCCAAAACCGCCGAGATGGCGCCGGTGGAGAAGGAAGAACGAGCCAAAAAGCGAATCGCACTCTTTCGGAGCCTGTTTCGCGGGAGGGAAGATGTCTACGCGCGGCGGTGGGAGAGCTCGGACGGGCGTTCCGGATATGCGCCGGCGGTCATAAAGGACTGGAAGGCGATCAACAAGAGCCGGCCGGAGGAACGGAAGAAAATCGAGCAGAAAACACGGAAGTTGCTCCCGGTCACCGACGCTGTCATCGAGAACCACCTTTTGGGCAGAGAAACCGTTGGTGTGTATCCCCTCCTGTCCGACGAGACGTGCTGGTTTCTGGCGGCGGACTTCGACAAGAAGACGTGGGAATATGACGCGCAGGCTTTCCTTGAAACTTGCCAGAGGCTGTGTGTGCCCGCTGCCTTGGAGCGTTCTCGTTCCGGAAAGGGCGGCCACGTTTGGATCTTCTTTGAGCGTACGCTGCCAGCGATCACCGCGCGCAAACTCGGGTGCGTGATTCTCACGCGAACCATGGAGCGCCGACATCAACTCGGTCTGGATTCCTACGACCGCTTCTTCCCTAACCAGGACACGATGCCCAAGGGCGGGCTCGGGAACCTGATCGCCCTCCCGTTACAATTTCTACCTCGCAAATCTGGGAATAGTGTTTTCATCGACTCCGACTTCCAGCCGTACCCTGACCAATGGGAGTTCCTTTCGACGGTTCGACGAATGCCAGCCGACGTCGCGGAAGAGATTGTCGCCAAAGCTCAGCGCAAAGGCGATCTCATCGGAGTTCGGATTAGCGGTGCTGACGACGAGGATGCCCAAGACCCGTGGACGCTGCCACCGTCCCGCAAGCGGAAAGAGCGGCCGATCGAGGGGCCGTTGCCAAAGAGCGTTCAGATCGTTCGCGCGAATCTTGTGTACGTCGCGAAGAAGGAACTGCCACCCGCAATGCTGAATCGGCTACTCCGGCTGGCGGCGTTTCAGAACCCCGAGTTCTACAAGGCTCAGGCTATGCGGCTCTCGACCTATGACAAGCCGCGCGTGATTGCATGCGGCGAGGAATTTCCCCAGCACATCGCGGTACCTCGCGGATGCCTGACCGAGACGTTGGCACTTCTCGAGGCCCACAAGGTCCGGCCCGAAGTTCGGGATGAACGGTTCACGGGCACGCCGATTGACGTGGAGTTCCAAGGGCAGCTT
>DATKCJ010000207.1:0-2078 GCA_035513275.1 Opitutaceae bacterium | reverse complement strand
CTCATCGCCGATGGGAGCGACTCGAACACCGCGGCGATCGCCATCGGCTACGCGCGCGTGGTCGCGACCGCGTTCAACGAGCGGATCCTTCTCGCCGCCGGTGGTGGCGAGCCGCCGCTGGATGTGCGGATCCGCGTGTGGTTCAACTCCAGCCTCGAGTCTCGCAACTACATCATTCCCGGAATCACGGCTGTGATCCTCGGGTTGATCGCGGCGCTGCTGACTTCCCTCACGGTCGCGCGCGAGTGGGAGACCGGCACGATGGAGCAGCTCATCAGCACGCCGATCCGCCCGGCGGAGCTCATCCTCGGGAAACTCGCGCCCTACTTCGTGATTGGGATGCTCGACGTGGTGATCGCTGTGCTCATGGCGGTTTTCCTCTTCGACGTGCCGCTTCGCGGGAGCGTGCCGCTGCTCTTCGGCGTGTCGGCGCTGTTCATCATCGGCACGCTCGCGCAGGGAATTCTCATCAGCGTCGTTGCGCGCGCGCAGCTCATCGCCAGCCAGTTCGCGATGGTGTCGACGTTTCTGCCCGCGTTTCTCCTCTCGGGATTCATGTTTGCGATTTCGAACATGCCGCCCGTCGTGCAAGGCATCACCTACATCGTGCCCGCGCGCTACTACGTGGAACTCGTGAAGGGCATCTTCCTGCGCGGCTCGGGCCTCGGCACGCTGTGGCTCGACGCCGTGTTCCTGCTCGTGTTCGCGCTCGTCGCGACCTCCGCGGCGGTGCTCCGCTTCCGCAAACGACTCGACTGACCATGCTGCGCCGAATCCTCCACTTGCTTCGCAAGGAGTTCCGCCAGGTGCTGCGCGATCCGCGGATGCGCTTCGTGATTTTCGGTGTGCCGATCATCCAGACGCTCGTATTCGGTTACGCGGTGACAATGGACGTGCGCAACGTCCACCTCGCAGTCGTCGACATGGACGCAACCCCCGCGAGCCGTGCCCTCGTCGCCGCGTTTGATGGCTCGGGTTACTTCAGGATCGTCGGCCACACGCAGGATTCCGAGGAGGCGTCGCGTTGGATCGACGCGGTCAAAGTGAGCGCCGTGTTGCGAATCAACCCGGGCTACGGCGCAAACATCGACGGGGGGCGCACCGCACCCGTGCAGTTCATCGTCGACGGCTCCGACTCGAACACGGCGCGGCTCGTCGTCGCCTATGCCCAGGGTGCGACCGCGGGCGTCGCGACCGAAATCATCAACGCGCGCCGGGGCGCCGCGCCAATGCCGGGCACGGTCGACCTGCGCTCGCGCGCATGGTTCAACGAGGACCTCGAGAGCCGGAACTATTTTGTGCCCGGGGTGATGGCCGTGCTCGTGATGCTCGTCACGCTCATGCTCACCGGCATGGCTATCGTGCGCGAGCGCGAGGTCGGCACGATGGAGCAGCTCGCTGTTACGCCGATCCGGCCGATCGAGTTCATCCTTGGCAAGTGCGCGCCTTTTGCGGTGATCGGGTTTCTCGATGTGATCCTCGTGGCCGCGGTCGGCGTGTTTTGGTTCGAGATTCCGATCCGCGGAAGCTTCTGGCTGCTTCTCGGGGGCGTCGCGTGTTTCCTGATGCCATGCCTCGGCATCGGGCTGTTCATCTCGACTGTCTCCTCGACGCAACAGCAGGCGATGATGACGACGTTCTTCTTCTTCTTCCCCGCGATGCTGCTCTCGGGATTCGTCTACCCGATCGCAAACATGCCCGAGGCGATCCAGTGGCTGACGCACCTCAACCCGCTGCGCCACTTTCTGATCATCATCCGCGGCGTCTTCCTGAAGGGAACTGGGTTCGAGATCCTGTGGCCGCAATTTGTCTCCCTGGTCGCGCTCGGCGTGGTGGTGCTGGCGTTCTCGGTCGCACGGTTCCACCGCAGCCGCGCGTGAGGTGGGGGTAGTCCGCGATCCCCGAGCGCGGGTTTGAGTATTTCCGATCGGACGAAACGGTAGTGTCCGGAGAGTTCAGCAAAAAGACGGATCATGGTAGGTGGTTTGGTGATGAAGCCTAAAACCACCAACGAAAGAAGGACCATGACCCGTCTGACCAAGAAGATGACAGCGAACACGGACACGCGCGAGCAGTTG
>DATKCJ010000206.1:0-4106 GCA_035513275.1 Opitutaceae bacterium | reverse complement strand
CAAGCCGATTTCCGGGCTGCGGCAAGAATGGATCGATGCGGCGAACGACGGTTCGCCCGAGTTCTCACTCGCCCTGGCGCTCGCATCGATCCACGATGCCGCGCAGAAGGTCGGTCCGCTCCGTTCCAACCTCGAGCCCGTGGACTGGAGGAAGCTTTACCGCACGTGGGCCGAAAAGGACCGCGCCGTGGTTTGGAACACCGCAGACCTGGCGACTAACCTCGCCAACGTACTCCAGCGTCGCCTGATGGACGGCGACCGTGCCAGCTGTGAGCGCCTTCCCCTAACCTCACGCTGCACCGCTCCGCTCGACACTGTCGTGGCGTTCATCGCGGGCGAACTCGACGACGACCGCATCGAAGACCTGATCTGGGGCTTGATGCTCGTTGATACCCGGCGTACCAATCAGAGTCGCGACTATCGGGGAACGAATTGCATCGACGTGCCGCGCGCATTCGCGCTGCTGAGGCTTTTGTTCCTCCCCCGCCCGCTGGTTGTCGAACGATCGGGTGACGGCACAGTTGCCGCCCACTTGATCGGGAACAACGAAGACGGCGGAATTATCATCCGCCCCGAGCCGTCGGTCTTGCACCTGCTCCGTGCTGGCCGTCTCGGTGAAGCGTGCGCCATTGCCATGCGTCGCCTTCGAGCTTCGGGCCTCGACCCGATGCCCAAACCTATCCGAGGCCGTCGTGTCCGCGATGACGAGTGGCGGGAACTGGACCGTATGGGTGATGCCGGCATAAATGCACTTCGCCTCGCCGCTGCTCTGCTGATCCCGATCCCTGATGACGCCGTAAGCAAGCTCGTCCGCCTTGTCATCCGCGGCGACGAGATCGAGGACGAGGGGACCGAACCCGTTGCCGCAATAGATTCAGAAGGAGACATACCCTCATGACCATCGCCTATGACCAACTCAAGGACGCCCCGCGTCTGCTGATGGAAGCGAAACTGAAACCCCTTCAGGGCCACCGCTTTCAACCTACTGGCTTCGCCCACCTCGGCCCGGCGCGTTACACACTCCCCGACGGCGCGGAGATGCTCCTGGTCGAGTCCGCCCAGTCTGTCGCTAACCGCATGGAGCTGGCCTGCTGGGACACGGCCAGCGACGATCTGATCGACGGACTCAAGGGGCTGCCGTACATCCGAGTGAAGAGATCGAATAACGGGACGCTGACTAACTCTGTTCTCGAAGCGCACCGGATTAACTCCCCATACATTCTCGAAGGCGACGATAAGAGCGTCTTCAACAAACTTAAGCAGCGGGCAGCCGGGATGGAGACCGGAGCCGTCGACATCCGAGCGCTAGCCAAACTGATCCTGGAGTACGATCCCAACGCCGTCATTCACGGTGTTTTTCTCGCCAAGAGCGATCTTGCTGGCGGTCGCCTCCGGCTATCGCGCCTCCTTAGCGGCTTCATCGAGGCATCAAACGTGCGGCCTGCCGAAAGTGGTGGAGTGAAGAACGACCGAGTGAATCCGGGAAAGGGCGATGAGGGCCAGAGCAGTAAGGAAGGTTTTGGCAATGTCCCTTTTCCACGCACCGAATTCACTGGCGAGATCAAGGCGTACTTCAACCTCGACTTGGCTCTCCTACGCGGCTATAGCCTAGGCGACGACGCGACGAAACTGGTGATTGCTCTATCACTTGTTCAAGGTCCAGCGGTTCCTCTCCACTGGCCTTCGGCTGCGGACTGCATGCGATCTGGAGATGGAGGATGGCAAACCGACCGTCACCAGGCCAGAGGGCTTTATGGTCCCGTCCTCGGACGAACTTCTGAAGGAATGCACCGAACTAATCGGCAAGTGCAAGAGTGTTTTCGCCGATCCTCCGATTACCCAGGTTGAGTGGAAGCAAAAAGAGAAACCGGTCGAGGTCAAGCTTCCCCGAGATACTCCTGAACCCACGATTCCCAACGACATCAAGGAACAGATCGAGTGGAAGCAGGGAACCACGCGAAAGCCGCCAGTGCTGAAGTTCAAGAAGACATTGACAGAAGAACTTGCAGGGAAGGCCAAGGCCCTGTTTCAGGACAACAACGAAGTAGCAGCCGCGATCGATGAGGCGTTGAGTAGACAGCAATCCGGCAGCGATGACGCTAAAGCGGAAGTTGACAACGACGGAGATGATCTATCGTGATCGTCATCTCCTTTCGATTCCTGGCCGGCCGGTACCACGCTACACCGTGGGGTCGGCACGTGAACGAGGGCGCCGTCGAATGGCCGCCCTCGCCGTGGCGAATTCTCCGCGCGCTGATTGCCGCTTGGAAGCGCACGCAGCCCGATCTTCCTCAGGATCAGGTCGAACCGATCTTGCGCAAATTGGCTATGCCGCCAGAGTTTGTCCTTCCGCCTGCCTCCACCGGGCATGCACGGCACTTCATGCCGTGGGACAAAGGCTGGAGCCATACCAAGCGACACCCCCGAACCCTCGTTTTCGACGCCTACGTTGCTGTCCCGCGCGACGCAGCAGTGCTCGTTCGTTGGCCACAGGACTCGCTTTGTGGCACGGATCGCGAAATTTTTGCGCGCATCCTTGGCAACATGAACACTCTGGGCCGGGCGGAGTCGTGGTGCGAAGGCCGCTTACTTGATGAGGGGCTGTCACCAGAGCAGCTCAATTGCCGCACATTGGGTGATCGAGATGGTCCTACGTCCCGCGAAGAGTTGGTGCGGGTGCTTTGTGCCGACCCTAACACGGCGTTTTCTGATGAGCACGTAAGAGCGGCAGGGAAGAAAAAACGCCCGGTCTCCGACCCGGCTTGGCATCTCGCAATTGAGACCGGGCAGTTGCACGCCGAGAAGTGGTCTGACCCTCCGGGCTCGCAATGGGTAACATACACCCGCCCGGCGGATTGCTTTCATCCCCGGTCCACGAAAGTCAGGCGAAGGCCACAGCGGCCGAGGATGCAAGTCGCCCGCTATGCACTTGACTCGACCGTCCTTCCGCTCGTAACAACAACGCTACCCATAGCCGAGAGAGCACGAGCCGCCCTCATGGCAAGAATGCCCAAGGATGGCGACCAGCGACGCCGTTCGAGGATCTTCTCCGGCAAGGACACTGACGGAACCCCGCTGGTCGGACATGGTCACGCTTATTTCTTGCCCACGGATGAAGACGGGGACGGCCGTCTGGATCATCTGACAGTTTTCGCCCAGGACGGCTTTGGCGACGACGAGCTACGAGCACTCGACCATCTGCGAGTCCTCAAACCCAAAGACGATGAGCACGAGACTCGGCTCCTCTTATTTGCGATCGCCGAGCAGCGTCAGTTGCGGGTTCCGCCTCTTGGCCCCGCAAAGACCTGGGTCTCGGCAACCCCCTTCATCGCAACTCGCCACCCCAAGAAGAACGGTGTTCGGCGTGATCCGCCAGAGTTGCTGCATGATCCGAAAAAGTTCGTCGAGGCGGCGCTTCGCGAGGAGCTCGAGCGGTTGGCCAGCCGCCGCGGCATCCCTATGCCAGAGAGCGAGCCGCTAGACAAGAGTGGCGTATTTCGCACCGGCCCTGCGCTATGGAAACAGGGGGCGACAGGCCCGGAACGGCTGGCTCTCGAGTTCAAGCGCTTTCGCTCTCGCAAGAAATCGGACGACGGCGGTCGTAGACTGTCCGGTTTCTTCAGGCTGCGTTTCCCGGAACCGATTCGCGGCCCAATCGCCTTGGGTCATTCCTCGCACTTCGGGATGGGATTGTTCCTTCCCGCCCACGACGACTAACATGCGCAACTCCTACATCGTTTCCTACGACATCTCGGACCCCAAGCGGCTGCGTCAAGTCTTCAAGACCATGCGCGGGTGGGGGGACCATTTGCAGCTTTCGGTGTTCGAATGTCAGTTGACGCGCATGGACCTGGCGAAGTTGCGGGCCGAACTGGCCGACATCATCCATCACAAGGAAGACCAGGTGCTATTCGTCGATCTCGGTCCGGCCGAAGGACGAGGCGACCGCGTCATCACCGCCCTCGGGCGAGCGTACACAACCATCGATGCGCCGTGCATCGTCGTTTGAGCGAGAAACTTGGATGCCGACCGTACACCAATGAACAAAGTGCTGAGGGGATCTTCGCGGACGCTGACACCATGTCCATTGAGAACCGGCGATGCAA
>DATKCJ010000205.1:0-4155 GCA_035513275.1 Opitutaceae bacterium | reverse complement strand
GATAGCCGAACATCGCCGGGCGGCGCTTTTGTTTCAGATAATGATCCTGCAACAGATACATTACCGAGGTGAGTGCGAGCAGGCCGAAGACGCCGTAGCTGAAGAGCGCGAGCGCCGCGTGGAACTCGATCCACGGGTTTTCGCCGAAGATGCGTGTGCGAACATCGGAGTCCCACCCGGGCGCGATCATCGAGATGATGCTCAGTGCCGCGGCGAGACCGCCCGTGAAGAAGCCGAGCAGGCTCAACCGGAACGTCGGGCCCACGACGAGATAAACGAGGATGCACGACCAGACCGTGAACTGGACGAGTTCAAAAGTGTTTCCGAGGGGGCAGCCTTTGGTTTCCATGCCGCGCAGGAGCAGGCCCCATGTCTGAAGTGCGAAGCCCGTGCACATCGCGGCAAACATCAGCCAGCGCGAGTGCCGCCTGCGTCGGACGAGCGAAATCGTGCCATGGAGAAAGCCCAACCCGTAGCAAAGCGCTGCCAGCGCAATCAGGTCGCGATCCGCGATCGTCGGGAAGTCCATGGTTTGTCCATCAAACCGGATGCGGGAAGGCATTCAAGCTTGGGGAGGATGGGGTTGGAGCGTCCGCGATCGAGTTGTAGCCCGCTCCGTGAGGAGCGGGATCAGGTTTCAGTGGTTTGAGGTACCGCGACCCTCTCCGAGGGGCGCGAAGGGAACGTTTCTGAGGGTAGGGGCGGCTATCCCTAGCCGCCCTTTCTTCCGCATCGACCGTCACACGCGAAACAGAAAGGGCGCTTAGGGATAAGCGCCCCTACCTCGGATCCTATTTTCGCCGCGCCACCCAGAACCGACACTCGTCCGAAAATTCGCGGACGGCTCGCGACTCCCGTGCGATTTCGCGACGCATCGCCGTGAACTCGAACTGCCAGCCGGTCGCCGCGAGGTCTTCGCGGATCTCGGTCACGTCGGGCAGATGCATGAAGATGCGCCCTTCGGTCGAAGTCATGTAGCGATCGCCGAACTCGACGAGGCGCGGGTCATGCATGCCCGCCTGCCACGCAGCGCGCTCGCGCGCCCAGAGTTCCGCCTCCTCGGGACAAGCGTCGCGATCGTGCGTCGTAAAGATCAGCGGTGCGCCGGTGCGACACGCGCTGTGCAGTCCCGCGAGCGCCGCGCGGCGATTCGCGCGGCCCGGAATCTGCATCAGCCCGTTGAAGAGAAACAGCGCACCGCCGAAGCTAAGACCGCCGCTCTCCGCGGAAGTAGGCCCTGATTGAATGTCACCTATTAAGTGACATTCGTTCAGACGCTTCCCAGCCGCCCCAGAGGGAATGTCACCTATTAGGTGACATTGATCGAGACGTGTCGCGTCGGCCAGGAGGAAGCGGATTGAGTGTGCGTCGCGCTCGCGGGCGAGACTCTGGGCCTGTTCGAGGAGTTCGCTGGCGAAGTCGAATGCTGTGATGTCGCGGTAGCCGAGCGACCAGAGGCCGAGCGTCGCGCGGCCGGCGCCGCAGCCTGCTTCCAGGAGCGGCGCGGTGTGGTCAGTGAAGTAGCGTTCGATGAGGATGCGTTCCGACTCCCACAAGCCCAGTGACACTGCCGCACGTGTGTAGTGGAGGACTGCTTCGATCGAATTGAAGTCGTCGCGGACGGTGGCGGAGGTGATCTTTGAGTCGGTCATGCGGGAATCGCAGTGGGGGTCTTATACCAAGCGCCCAAATGTTTTAGACTGTGTCATCGCGAGGTGCGCGACGTGTCCGCCGAAGCTTTGGCGAAGGAGGAAGCGCGCCGCGGCGATCCAGCTGGTTGCTTCGTCGTCCCGCCGGGCGGGCCTCCTGCAATGACAGTCCATTTGTTAAGGGAAGCTGGTATTATCAGAATCTCTGTGTGGCTTGAGGTAGGAGCCCGCTTGCGGGCGATTTGCTTCGGGAGTGGTGGGGCGCGTTGTCGCTATCGCGCCCTTGTCCCGCTCCTCCCGCAGCGGGCTGAAGGAAGAATCGGAATCGCCCGCAAGCGTGCTCCTACCCGAGGAACCGGCACACCGCATGACGGATTATTTCTTCCTCCATGCAGCGATGAACATTCCGTTTCCGCCGGTTTCCTGCGGCCACAGCGTCATTGGGTCTCGGGTCTCGGGTCCAGGGTCTTGGGTTGGGCATCCTGGGACCAGCGCGATCGCCTCCAACTCTGGGTGCGCGACGGTGAATGCGCTCGCGACCTCCGTCGTCTCGTTGCGCGTGAGCGTGCAAACGGCGTAGATGAGTCTCCCTCCGGGCTTCAGCGAGCCGGCGACGGCGTCGAGCATCCGGCGCTGCACGACGGCGAGTTCTGCGACGTCGGCCGGGTGGGTTGTCCAGCGCGCGTCGGGATTGCGACGCCACGTGCCGATGCCGCTGCAGGGCGCGTCGATGAGAATGCCGTCGAACTTCGTGCGCGTGGGGAGCCGCTCGGTGCCGTCCCACGGAGCGAGCCGGTAGTTGAAAAGTTTCGCGCGTCCGAATCGCTTCTTCAGCACGGCTGCACGGCGCGAAGATCTGTCGGTGCACCACACGACACCCTTGTTGGCCATCTGGTCGGCGAGGTGGAGCGACTTGCCGCCTTCACCGGCGCAGGCGTCCCACCAAGTCTCGCCCGGCTTTGGGGCGCACACTGCGCCGACTGCCTGCGAAGCGATGTCCTGAATCTCGAATTCACCCGCGTTGAACTGCGGCGTCTTGAAGAGATCTTTCGTTCCGGTGTAGCGCAGTGCATCGGCGCAGAGGATCGCGAGCGGGTCCTCCGGCGGGTCGCAATCGCCAAGCGCCCCGGCCAGTGCGACAGCGGTCGACGGACGCGCGCGGATCCAGAGAGGCGCGGCGCTTTGTAGCGAGCGAGCCCAGTCGTCGCGTCGACTCTGGCCTTCGGCGCCTTCGCCGAAGTCGATTTCGTCCAACACCCAGTCCGGCGCAGCGAGCGTGAGCGGACGAGAGTCACCGGGAATCTCGCCGTCGGTGTCGAAGCGCCGCTGTAGTTCGACCGCCCGCGCGACTCGATCCTCGAGTTTCATCCGTGCGTCGAGCCAGCGGCTCCACCGGAAATACGCGAACGTCGCCGCTGCGATCGCGCGGCGTTCGGCGGGTTGCATCGCGCGGCCTTCCTTGAACGCGGCGCGCAACGCGCCGTCCGCGTGACTCCCGGGTCGGACCTGGCGGATCACCGTGGCGGCGGTTCGGATGCTGGACGAATGAGGCATGGGAGGGGTTAGGGGACAAGGCGCGGCGGGGGAGGGCAAGCTTCCAGAGGTGTCGGGCTTTACGGGCGCCCGACAGATTCCTGGTTGTTCGCGGCGAGCACGCAACTTACGAATCACCCGCGAGCCCCTCGACAGGCTCGGGGCCTTGAGCTTGTCGAAACGGCGTGCTCCTACAGTCAGAGCAACATCCCCGCGCTCACGCGCAGGGCCACGTTCCGGTCCGAATGTAGCCCGCCGCGTGAGCGGCGGGACGAGACGTCGGCATTCCCTGCGCTTCCGCGCAGGGCTACGGGAGTCGGGCTCACCGCTTCGCCCAGCGGCGGGTTTCCTTGATCTCGATCGGGCGGGTGTCGACGACGGAGCCGACTACGGCGGGGTGGCGGCGAAGTGCCTGGTAGGCTGGGGCGGTCAGCTTCCAGCCGAGCGCGGATGCGACCTCGGAGATCGCGATGTCGCCCTGCTGGTCGCCGTTTCCAAAGTAGAAGCCTACGTCCGTCTCGACGTCGCCCTTCGCGCCTTCGAGTTCTTCGCGGAGTGCGCGGATGAAGGTGTCGTTCTCCGCTTTATCGGGCCGCAGGACCCACGTGACTTTCTTCACCACGCTCGGCAGATAGACGCCGAGCGGATGGCACTCCTTCACGTTGAGCCGAACTCCGTCGGCGCTGCGCAACACGGTGCCGAGCACCGCGACGGGTTTCTCCGGCTCGAGGTTCTTCGCGTGTGTCTCGTAGGCCTCGGCATACATGTTGAGCACCACCGAGCCTGTGCGCGTGGCGAGCGTGAACGCAGCCCACGGGCGATTGTCCTTTCGCGAGAGTTTCTTCACAATGTTGCCGACGATCCCGCAAAGGCGGAACTGCGTGCGGTCCTCGAGTTCCATGAGCTGGTCCTCGGCGTGACTCGACACGGCCTCGGCGAGCCCGGCCCATGCGTTCATCGGGTGACCCGACAC
>DATKCJ010000204.1:0-3645 GCA_035513275.1 Opitutaceae bacterium | reverse complement strand
TGTTCTCCGGATGCACGAGCAGTGTCGCAAGGTCGGTTGAGTTGCGGACGGCATCGATCGTTCGCAAAGTGATGAGGCATCTAGCGTGTGCGCACATCGAACAAGACGCATGCGACCCAATCATACGCGTTCTCAATCTGGCGGGTGGGCACCATGCAACCGGGTCGCTTCTCGCGGTCACAGATGCGGCCAGAAATTGCAGAAACCGTAGGTCCTTT
Organism: Opitutaceae bacterium; assembly: GCA_035513275.1. Taxonomy (GTDB): domain Bacteria; phylum Verrucomicrobiota; class Verrucomicrobiia; order Opitutales; family Opitutaceae; genus DATKCJ01. The sequence continues at coordinate 3,427 of DATKCJ010000204.1, read as the reverse complement.
TGCAGTTTCCATGCGATTCCTGATTGACATCCAGAATCTAACTACATGCTCAAACTCAGTCTCTTGGAGTCATTTAACCCTCTCAATACCAAATGCTTCTGACCGAATTTGTAAACCGTAGGTCCTCGGTTCGAATCCGAGTGCCGGCTCCACTCTTCGCAATGCGAAGAGTGCCCTCCATAGCCCAAAGGGCGACGGAGGGCCTGCCCCACGCAGGCTCCCGAGCGACGCTTCGCTCACTCGCGCTTTGACGCACGAAACGAGGCGAAGAGTGCCCTCCATAGCGACGGAGGGCTTTCCCGGTCGGCGACAAGCGAGCATAGCGAAAGCTGCTCGTGTCTTGCCTCCCCGCGAAACCCGGGCTCATTCCCGGTCGTCGTTCTTGTTTCCCAATCCGCCCCAAACCCCAACCGCCATGAACCGTCGCACTGCCTCCGAATTCGACCAGGAACTCCTCGACCTCTATGACTACTACGTCCACGGCCGGATCGACCGCCGCGGATTCCTCGACCGCGCGGCAAAGTTCGCGGTGGGCGGGCTGACCGCCGCCGCACTGCTCGAAATGCTGAATCCGAAGTATGCGTTCGCGGCCCAAGTGCCGGCGGACGACAACCGCGTAAGTTCCGAGTATCTCAAATATCCATCACCCGACGGCAGCGGCGAGATGCACGGCCTGTTCGCCAAGCCATCCGGCGCGACCGGGAAGTTGCCCGGCGTCGTCGTGGTGCACGAAAACCGCGGGCTCAATCCCTACATAGAGGACGTCGCCCGCCGCGTGGCGCTCGCTGGATTCGTGGCGTTCGCGCCGGACGCGCTCTACCCGGTCGGCGGCTATCCGGGCAACGACGACGAAGGTCGCGCCCTCCAAGCGACACTCGACGGGAAGAAGATCGTCGAGGATTTCGTCGCGGGGGCGAAGTTCCTGCACACCCATCCCGACTGCAACGGCTCGCTCGGCGTCGTCGGATTCTGTTTCGGCGGCTTGATGGCCAACACGCTCGCGTGGCGGCTGCCTGATCTCGTGAAGGCATCAGTGCCTTACTACGGCGGCCAACCGTCCGCGGAGAACGCCGCGAAGATCAAGGGCTCCCTGATGTTGCAGTTCGCCGAGCTCGATACGCGAGTGAACGCTGGCTGGCCCGCCTGGGAGGAAGCATTGAAGGCCGCGGGCGTCGAATACACGGCGCACTTTTATCCCGGTGTGAACCATGGTTTCCACAACGACACCACGCCGCGCTACGACAAGGACGCCGCCGAGCTGTCGTGGTCCCGCACAATCGCGTTCTTCAAGGAGAAGCTGGGCTGAGGGGCGATAACCGTTTCCATGACCGCAGAACGGGCGTCGCCTGAACGGTTTAAAATTCCGCTTGAGCCGCCCCGGGCGGCGCCTACGTTGAGCCCTCTTTCGACTCTTCACTGCCCGATGGTGTAATGGTAGCACGAACGACTCTGACTCGTTCTGTCTAGGTTCAAATCCTAGTCGGGCAGCCATTCGACTCCGGCCCTGTGGGCCTACGCTCATGGCAGGCCATTCGATTTCAACCCTGAATGTGCCCGTCTACCGACAAATCCCGGCCGGAGTCGACTGCCCTGAGCGAGCAAAGCGCGCCGAAGGGCTTTCGATCTGATCGCCCCATGACGCTGCCCCTAGTCTCTCCCCCGGAGCCGATCCAGGGACTCGCTTTCGTTTACATCCTTCAATCGGCAGACGGCACCTACTACGTCGGCCATTCGGTGAACGTCCCAGAGCGGCTTCGCAAACACCGATTGGGCATTGGCAGCAAGCACACACACGATCATCCGCTGATCATCTTGGTTCACGTCGAAGGACCTCTCATCCCAGCAGACGCAGTTCGTCGTGAGCTCCAGCTTAAGCGTTGGTCTCGCGCAAAAAAGGAAGCGCTGATCCGCGGTGATCTGGACAATCTGCACGACCTCAGCCGGTCACGAGAGCATTTGCAGCGATCTCGAACTTAGAAACTCTTTCAGTTCGCGCCGATCACAGGCCTCCCCGTCGAAGGGCCTGCCCTGAGCAAGGGCCAAAGGTCCGCGTCGAAGGGCTGGACGACCGCCCCACCATTTGTCTCACTCGCTTCTCGCCTCCCGTTTTTCAGTTTCGACAACCCACAGGCTCCTACCCACCCTCCATCCATGGCCGAAGGCAGCAAACCTCTTGTTTCGAGAAAAGACCTCGTGTTCGACGCCGTCCTCACGGTCGGGGCCTTCGTGCTCTTCTACTTTGTGGCGCGCTCCCACGTGCCGTCGAACGATCCGGCCAACATCCGTATCTTTGCGGCGTTCACCTCCTCGTGCATGACCGCCGTGTTCTGGATGGCATGGCAACTCCTGCGCGTCGTCTACCGCCGCCAGAAGGAAACCTCGGGCAAATAATCGCGGCCGGCCGCGCGAACAGACTAGCCCGCATTTTCCCAAGGGCCATCGAACCCAAGCCCGAAAGACTCCTAACGAGGAAGTCCTCAGAACTTGAACAAAAGATAACGAAGGGAACGAAGAGCACCAAGTCGTCGTGTGTCTTTCTATTCTTCGTTCCCTTCGTTGTCTTCTGTTAAAGAGATTGGGAGCTGGATTCGAAAACTTGATCTGTTCATGACGTGTTTCCAAGTTCGATAACTCTCCTGTGCCTGATCCGACCCCAACCCCACAGCCCCCGCGGACCTCGGCCACAGTCGAGGACTACCTTGAGCGCATCCAGGAGCTGATCAAGACCAAGGGCTACGCGCGCGTCGTCGACATCGCGGCCGGCCTCGGAATTTCGCAAGCGAGCGTGACGAACATGGTGCAGCGCCTCGACGCCGAGGGCTTGCTCAAATACGAGAAATACCGTGGCACCGTGCTCACGGAGAGCGGCGAGGAAGTCGCGCAGAAGATTGCGCATCGCCACCGGCTCCTCGAAGATTTTCTCGGATTGCTCGGAATCGACGAAGACTCGGTCCAGCGCGACATCGAGGGAATGGAGCACCACATCAGCCCGCAAACTTTCCAGGCGATCGAGCAGCTCACCCGCTACCTCGAGAAACACCCCGAGGTCCTCTCAAAAGCCGGCCTGCCGCTGAAGCGGCGGTGAGGGCGGCTGGGGTTGTTAATTGTTTCTGTTCTCAAGGTAGGGCGGGACCGCTGGCCAGCAGAGCGCCCTACCCTCTCCCGACATCCCCTTGCGTGAATCGTGAAGGCACGCGATCGAGCAGATCACCCGCTACCTCGAGAAACACCCCGAGGTCCTCTCAAGAGCAGGCCTGTCACTGAAGCGGCGGTGAGGGCTAGGCGGGGTCACGTTCGCCCTTGGATGAGGCAAATCCTCCGCAAGAGCGGCACCGAGTTTCACGCACTCACAGGAGTCTTGCGTAGAAGGGCGATGAACTCTCTGCCTGTCATGGCGAGCAGGAGGCCCGCCCGCGGGACGACAAAG
>DATKCJ010000203.1:0-9876 GCA_035513275.1 Opitutaceae bacterium | reverse complement strand
ACCCGCTGGTATTGCAGCGTGAAATCCGCGCGGATGCGGAGCACGGGCGGTTTCGCCTGCGCCGCGATCGCGGCGAGGTTCAACTGCACCTGCTGGAAAGTCACCCGCTGGTCGTCCCAGTAGTAAACGCCGTTGCGGTCGATCGAGACCGATTGGAATTCGTCGCGGTCCTGCCTCTGCGGCCGCGAGCTCTCGATCGGCAGGTCGATCGGAATCGTCTGCTCCTGGTGCAGCAACGGCGCCGTGATCATGAAGACGATCAGGAGCGAGAAGCCGAGGTCGACCATGTTGGTCACGTTCAACTCGGCGACCACGCCCATCGGCCGCTTCCTGTGGAAATTCCGTGGCATATCCGTGCGTGCGGCGGTTCAGGACGCCTCGAGCTCGAGCCGGTCCGCCAACTGGCTCGCGTAGTTTTCAAGTTCCGTGATCATCTGCCGCGTCCGCACGACGAGGAGATTGTAGCCGAAGAGCGACGGGATCGCAACGAGCAGGCCGGCTACAGTCGTGAGCAGCGCACCCGAGACTCCGGGCGCGAGCGTCTGGATGGTGGCCGAGGCCTGAAGGCCCACCGCGCCAAACGCGTCCATCACGCCCCACACCGTGCCGAGCAGGCCGAAGAACGGCGCGCCCGAAATGATCGAGGCGAGCATCACCATCGAGGATTCATACTGAAGCGTCAGGCGTGCGACGCCGCGTTGGAGCGCGTTCTCGGCGTGCTCGAGTTCGGCGCGCCGGTTGCCTACGCCTTGCGAATTGCGAAACTCAGCCGCCCTGGCAAAGGCTTCGAGCGCCTCCGCGAGCAGATCCGCGTAGGGCACGGCGCGCAGGTTTCGGTAGCCTTCCGGAAGATTCAGAAGCGAAGGCTCGGGCGCGAGCCGCGCCGCAAACGAGTGGTTCAAGTCCCGCATCCGCCGCAACTCGAAGAATTTTCCAAACATGATCGTCCACGCCACGAGACTGAAAAATGCCAGAGCGAAGATGATTACCTGCCCCGCCAGGTTCGACTGGATGAAATACGTGAACAACCCCGGCTCGGCTGCGGGCGGTATCTGGGCGATCAGGACGGAGAAAAGCGGCATTTGCGTGCAGCATGGAATCCATGTCCCGGTCATCAACGGAAAAGAACGGTCGGGCGGATGTTCCTCCCGCCCGAGTGAGAGTGAAAGTGAGAGTGAAAGGGGACGAATGAGGGAGTGAGGGAATGAGGGAGTGAGTAGCGCAGGCTTCCAGCCTGCATCTGAAGTCAGTGTTGCCGGGTGTAGGTGGCGCGCTCGTCGCGCCACGGTCGAAACAGTTGCGCGACAAGCGCGCAACCTACAAGGGGCTGCAGGCATCGCATACACCTGCCATCCTGGCCCCCACGCTTCGGGCTTGGACTCGCGCGCGTGTCTTCTCTACGGTTGCGCGATACGTGAAACGCAAATCGAAAGGCAAACTCATCTCGTTCGAAGGAGCCGAGGGCAGCGGCAAGACCACGCAGATCAACCGACTCCTCGCCCGGCTCGAGAGTGCGAAGTTCAAGACTGTCGTCACCCGTGAGCCCGGCGGCACCGAGATCGGCGAGGAAATCCGCCACCTCATCATCCACAACTCGAAGAGCAACCTCCTCTGCCCCGAGGCCGAGTTGCTCCTCTTCGCCGCCTCCCGCGCCCAGCTCGTTCGCGAGCTCATTGTGCCTTCGCTCAAGGCCGGCTGCGTCGTCATCTGCGATCGCTACCTCGATTCGACGACCGTCTATCAGGGCGTCGCGCGCCAGCTCTCGCCCGATCCCGTCCAGCAGATCAACCAGTTCGCAGTCGGCAACGTGATGCCAGACCTCACGATCGTCCTCGACGTGCCGGCCGAGGTCAGCATGGCGCGCATCCGCAAGCGCCACTCCGACCTGCCCGACCGCATGGAAAAGGAGAACATCGAGTTCTACCGCAACGTCCGCGACGGCTACCTGCTCCTCGCGCGCTCCCTGCCCGACCGGTTTTTCGTAGCCGACGGCACGCAGCCGGCCGAGAAGGTTGAGAAACTCATCTGGAAGGCCGTCCATGATCGTCTGGCCTGACGCTGTCGCCAAGTCGCCTTCCGCGGGTGTCATCGACAAGGCCCTCGCGCGCGACCGCCTCGGCAACAGCCTGCTCTTCCACTCCGACTCGCTCGAGATGCTCGAGGGAGTCGCGCTCGCCATCGCCGCGCGCATGCTCGGCATCACCGGAGCGGATGCACCTGCGCGCGCGCTTCGTCATCCCGACTGCTTCGTGCTCCGGCCCGAAGGCAAGGCGCGCATCATCGGCGTCGACACCGTTCGCGAGACCATCGGCGATATCCAGCGCACACCGCAGGCCGGCGAGCGCAAGGTCGCCATCATCTTCGAGGCCGACCGGATGAACACCGCGTCGGCAAACGTCTTCCTCAAGACACTCGAGGAGCCGCCGCTGAGCACGACGATCCTGCTCCTCACCACCCGCCCCTACTCGCTCCTCACCACGATCCGCAGCCGCTGCCTCCAGTTTCGTTTTCCGCGCGGACGCGCGGCCGAGGAACACCCCGGCCTGCGTGCCTGGCTAGACGCCTACACGGAGTGGATTGGAAAAGTCGCCGCGGGTTCGTTCGCCGATTCTAAGAACGTGACCGCCGGAGTGATTGGCCTCTACGGCTTGATCGCGCAGTTCGAAGGCCTCCTCGACGCCGCGGCCGAGGTGAGCACAAAGGAGCGTGTCGACGAACTCACCGCACGAGGCACGATCCTCACCGAGGACCAGCTCGACGCGCTCACGACCGGCCTCTCCGTCGGAGTGCGTCAGGATTTCCTCGCCGAGATCGAGCACGCCACGCGCGACTTCGTCGCCGCCCGCGCCGGTTCAGGAAGCGCAGCCGATCTGCGCGGCCCAATGATCACCGTCCTGCGCAAACTCGAACGCTGCGCAGGCCTCCTCCGCGCCAACCTCGGCACCACCGCCGCGCTCGAGGATTTTCTCCTCACCTCCCTCCGTGCCTGGGCGCGTGCGGGATCAGCTCGTTCTTGATTCCGACTGTAGGAGCGGCTTTACGCCGCGACTCCGAGGTGGCGCGGGTTGTCCCTAACGCGCGGAGCAAAGGACGGAGCTCGCAGGGCCGAGACACGGAATGCAGACTAGTCGCTTGCACTCATTTCGAGACTCGCACTCGAATGTTGTCCAACGACATCCTAGGAATACAAGTGAAAGTTCGGCTGTCAGTTCTTGTCTCGCTCACCGTTTTGCTGGCTGGGTGCGGCTACATTTTAGCCGGAGAGTGGCGTGACGATCCAAAGAATTGGAAGCGTGCCTTTGGCGTTTCGACACCCGGCGGAGTAATTGTTCACCACTCCTACTATTCAAGGGCTCCCCACTTCACGAATGAGTGGTGTTACTATTTCGAACTCGAAGATTCAAGGGCGTCGCGGCAGGCAATTGGAATCTACGGACTCTTGAAACCGTCGAAGAGGAAGGCATCTGAGATAACCTTGAAAAGAGGTTGTCCGTCGTGGTTCATGCACGAATTACCTGTCGAGGGAGAAGTCTGGGAATATCCCGGAGCGGACGAGTTTTTCGTCGTAATAGATCAGGCGCGCGGACGCATCTACATCCATGACCAGCAGTTTTAAGTTGGACGTTCGTTCATTCAGGCAAACGAGAATCGGTTGGGGTCATCGCCTCCCGATTCATCCGATGCGCCAGTGCGATCCCTTCGAGGACAAGTTCCGGAACGATCTCGTCGAAGAGTCCTGCGTCTTCCAGCAGGCGCGAGAAGCCGCCGGTTCCGATGACGATTGGTTTTTCGCCGGCAAACGCTTCCTGACTGAGCAGCCCGCAGAGTTCGCGGATCGCGCCGGATTGTCCGTGGAAGAGTCCGGATTGGATGCTCTCAACGGTGGTGCGTCCGAGCGCCGACTTCGGCTTCTCAATCTCGACCGACGGCAGACGCGCCGTGCGACTCGAGAGTGCTTCGGCTGAGACGCCGATGCCGGGGATGATCGCGCCGCCGAGGTATTCACCGGACGCGGTGGTCACGTCGAGCGTAGTCGCAGTCCCGCAATCGACGACGATAAGGGGCACCCCCGGATGCCGGTGCCGTGCGGCCATCACGTTAGCGACGCGATCAGCGCCGACTTCGGCGGGATTCCGGTAGCGGATCTTGAGCCCCGTCTTCACGCCAGCCTGCAGGACAAACGGCACCTTCTTGAAATACTTCTTCGCCGCGCTTCGCACCGTGTAGAGCACCGCGGGCACGACCGAGCAGATTGCGACTTCGTCGATGCTGTGCGGCTCAATGCCGTTCTCGCGGAGCACGGCCATGAAGAATACTCCCAGCTCGTCCGACGAACCGATCGGGTGCGTGGACTTCCGAAACTGAAAACGAAGCGCGTCTCCTTCGAAGACGCCGGCGTGGATGTGCGTGTTTCCGATATCGAGGCAGATCAGCATGGAATGTCTCCTTCAGTGACGCTTGGCACGGGCCCGGCAAGCAAACCCGCAATCGCATCGGCGAGTGCAGCGCGCGTTGCGCAGCGGACAGGCTCGCCGCCGCGGCGCGCGTGAATGGTCGCGGGAAACTGACCGTCCTCCCCGATGTCGCGCAGATCGTTGTGCACGATGAAATCCGCGCCGGAGTCCGCAAAGAGGGCGCCGACCGCACTCACTCTTTCCGCAGGAGTCGCGCCGACGGTAAGCTTGAATCCTAACACCACCAGCGGTGTGCGGCTCATGTCGCGCAGCTTGCCGATCAGCTTCGGTAGCGGCGCGAGCCTGATGACCGGCTTCGCGTCCGAGCTGATTTTCCCAGTGCCGGCTGAAATCGCGCCTTCACCAGTATCGACACTCTCAACCCGAAAATCCGCGACCGCTGCAGCATGCACGACCGTGTCGAACTCGCCTGTCTTGAGCGTTCGCCCGATCTCGCGGCTGAGTTCTTCGTGGCTCTCGAACAAAACTTCTTCGGCGCCTACGCATGGCACAGAGGAGCGCGCGCGCAGCAGAGTCACGCGATGACCTGCGTCGATGAGCCGCCGCGCGATCGCCGCTCCCGTCGCGCCGGTGCTACGATTGCTCAGCACGCGAATTCCGTCCAACGGCTCAGACGTTCCTCCGCTCGTGATCAGAATCCGGCGGCGAATCTGCAGCGGCGCGCACGCGGCTTCGATCGCCGCGACGATCCGCTCCGGATCGGCGAGACGTCCCTCGCCGACGTCGCCGCACGCTGTTCTCCCTTCCTCCGGTGCAATGATCCGTGCGCCCCATTGTTGGATGCGCGCCACCGCTTCGACCGTCGCTGGGTGGCTCCACATCCGCGGATTCATCGCGGGCGCCACGAGCAGCGGCTTCCTCCAGTCATGAGCCAGCAGCATCGCGCCGACGAGATCGTCGCCGATTCCCGCCGCCATCCGATTGATTGTGTTTGCGGTGGCCGGACAAACGACGGTCACATGCGCCCAGCGCGTTAGCTCCGTGTGATCCAGCGCGCGTCCCGGCTCGAACATGTCGACGAGCACCGGCTGCAGCGTGAGTCCCTCGAACGTTGCCGTGCCAACGAATCGCTGCGCCGACGCCGTCATCGCGACCCTGACGCTGTGGCCGCGCTGCACGAGTCGCGAAACGACGTCGCATGCCTTGTAGGCCGCGATGGAACCGCTGACGAGGAACAGGATGTTAGAGCCGGACATTGTCGAGCAGGCGAACGCCCTCCAAACGCACCGCACCGAGTCGCACGCCGTCGCGCTCTTCGACATAGTCCACCTCGAGTCCAGCCGCACTCAGTGCGCTGCGTGCTTCCGCCGGATCCCGGGCGGCAGAGAGAATCTTCGGGAATGCAGCCGCGTGCACTCGCGCCGCGGACGACAGCCGCCGGTTTCTCGAACTCATCGCGAGACCGTCCGGTTCGCGCTCGGTCTCACACTCCACGATCTCCACAGGCAGGAAGAACGCCGACACCATGCCGCGCACGAGTTGCAGTTGCTGCCAGTCCTTCCGGCCGAAATACGCGCGCTCAGGCTGCACGATGCTGAAGAGCTTCATCACCACGGTGAGCACACCGTCGAAATGCCCCGGTCTCTGCTCGCCTTCCATCACGCGGCTCAGGTCGGTCTCTGTGACGCGATAGCGGTAATCGTCGGCGTATAGCACGGCGGCACTCGGCACGATGACTGCGTCGACTAGGTCGCCGGCAAACTCAACGTCCGACTCAAGCGTCCGCGGATAGGCAGCGAGGTCGTTCTTGTTGTCGAACTGCGTCGGGTTTACGAAAACGCTCATCACGACGTGATCGCACTCCGCCCGCGCGCGCCGCAGCAACGAGCGGTGACCTTCGTGGAGCGCACCCATCGTCGGGACGAATCCGATCCCGCCGCTCGCGAACCGGCCCGACTCGCGCTCCTCGCGCCATTGCGTGAGATCGGTGAAGACGTGCGCCCGCGTCGCCTTCACGCGAGCACCTCCTGCCGCGCGGGGAAACGGCACGCACGCACGTCGGCCACGTAGGCCGCGAGGGCCTCGTGCGCCATCGACGCGCCTTCCGCATAGCGTCGCGCAAACTTCGGCCGGAACCGATCGTCCATACCGAGGAGATCCGTCACGACGAGAATCTGCCCTGAGGTCCGCGCGCCGGAGCCGATGCCGATCGTCGGGATCGAGAGCGCCTCCGTCACACTACCTGCAGTCGCCTCGGGCACGCACTCGAGCACAACCGCGAACGCGCCGATCTTCTCGAGTCGTTTTGCGTCCTCCTGGAGTCTCGCCGCTTCCGAGGGCGAACGTGCCTGCAGTCGATACCCGCCAATTTGGTGAACCGATTGCGGTGTGAGTCCCAAGTGTCCCATCACCGGAATCCCGCTCTCCACGATTCGGGCAATCACGTCCTCGTGCCCCGCGAGTCCCTCGATCTTCACCGCGCTTGCACCGGCACGCATCAGCCTGCCTGCATCGCAGATTGCCGAGTCGACCCCGACGCGATGGGTGAGAAACGGCATGTCGGCCACGATGAACGCCTCCGGCGCGCCGCGACGAACCGCTCGTGTGTGCAGCTCCATCATCGCGATGTCGGCGTGGATCGTGGAGTCGTGCCCGTGCACGACCATCGCCACGCTGTCGCCGACGAGCAGCGCATCGATGCCAGCGTCGACCGCGATACGCGCCATCAGCGCGTCATACGCAGTGACCATGCAGATGGCGGTGCCGGCGCCCTTGGCTCGGGCGAAATCAAGGACGCTCTTCATGCCCCCTCCGCGCGTTTCCGCATCCGGAAGATCCGCGGCCGAGGGCTGGACTTCCTTGTGCCCGTCCCGCGTGCGCAGGATCGAGATGTTGTCCCAAAGCGAGTAGTTTCATTCAGGTGTCGGTCGCGATCTTGTTCACGCCGGCCTCTCTACAGTCCCCACGTTCGCTCTCCGCGCAACTCGAATTTACGGTGCGGATGCGTCGTAGCTCGAAAGTGTTCGACTTTCCCGAGCGGAGTCGCGGGACTCAAGGCCCCGAGCCAGTCGAGGGGCTTGCAAGCGATACGAGGGACGATGGACCGCACCTCAGCGCTGAAATCGCCTGCAAGCAGGCTCCTACCCCGGAAGGGAATCCGACTCTAGAAAACCCCTCACCGCTTCCACAAACGCCGCCCGCGAATCGATGTGCGGGTTATGGCCGGCGCCGGGGATGCGGTGGATCGTGGCGTTCGGAAAATGCGCCGCGATCGGATCGCCGTCCATGTCGCGGACGTAGCCCGATTCTTCTCCCGCGATGAACAGCGCTGGGCCATCGTATCGGTCGGTCGGTGCGAGTGGTGATTGACCAAGCGTCGCGACCGACGCGGTGAGCACTGGAAGATTGATCTTCCACTTGAAGCCGCCTTCTTCGCGACGGTCGAGGTTGGTCGCGAGGAACTTTGCCGTGCCGAGGTCGCCGACGGCGGCAAGGAACGCATCCTCTGCCTCTTGCCTGCTGTTCAATGTCTCCGGGTGGAGCGCGTTCATTGCAGTGAATTCCGGCGTGTGCGAATCGAGCCGGTAGCTTCGCGGCGCGATGTCGACAGCGATCAGCGACGTCACACGGCCGGGGTTGTTGCAGGCGATATGCATCGCCACCTTGCCTCCCATGCTGTGGCCGATGAGGTCGAACCGCTCGATGCCGAGTCCGCCGAGCCAGGCGAGCACGTCGGCTTCCATCGCCGCATAGGTGTGCTCAGGCGCGTGTGGCGACGAGCCGTGGTTGCGCAAATCCGGCGCGAGCACATGCCGCACGGTCGCGAGATCCGCGCCGGTGGTCAGCCAGTTCCGCGACGAACCAAGGAGCCCGTGGAGGACAACCAGTGGCGGCTTGCCTTCGCCGCCAAGGTCGCGGTGGAAGAGTTGCATCGGTGAAGAAGTAGTGGGAAGCCTTTCGACAGGCTCAAGGTTCAAAACGAGTAGCGGGTAGCGAGTAGAAATCTTGCCTTAACTGCGCTTGCACAGGTGCATTTCATGCTCGCTACCCACTACACGCTACTCGCTACTTTCCCCTCGTGTCCGAATCGAAGCAGACCCCGATGATGCAGCAGTATTGGGAGGTGCGAAACACGCTCCCGGCGAACACGCTGCTGCTTTTTCGGCTCGGTGATTTCTACGAGATGTTCTTCGAGGATGCCGAGGAAGGCTCGCGGCTGCTCGGCATCACGCTGACCAAGCGGCAAGACTACCCGATGGCGGGCATCCCCTACCACGCTCTCGACGCCTACGTGGGCAAACTCCTCGCGGCCGGACGCAAGGTTGCCATTTGCGATCAGGCCGAGCCCGCTACGTCCGGGAAGCTCGTCAAGCGCGCGCTCTCGCGAATCCTCAGTCCGGGCACGACACTCGAGCCCGCGCAGCTCGAAGCGAAACACAACCGCTTCCTCTGCGCGCTCCACCGCGACCCACGCGGCTTGCACGCCTCCTGGCTCGACCTCACGAGCGGCGAGTTCCGACTCGCGACCGACACCGGCGCCGAGAACCTGCTGCCCGTGCTCCACGCGATCGCTCCTTCGGAAGTGATCGTCGCGGAGGGAGCCTTGGCGAAGTGGAAACTCGCACCGCACGCCGACACCGCGACGCACGCGCTCGCTACGTTCTGCGAGGCCCGGCTCGTCAACGAGCTGCCCGCGTTTCATTTCGAAACTGTCGAAGGCGCGCGCACCGTGATGGAGGCGCTCGGCGTCCTCAATCTGCAAGGCTTTGGTATCGGCCCTGAGCATCCAGCTCTGGGCGCGGCCGGCGCACTCGTGCACTACGCGACGGAGAGCCTCTGCGCCGCGCCCGGCAATCTGCACAAGATCGAGGAATACCGCAGCGGTGCCGCGGTGCTGCTCGACCCCGCCACGCTTCGAAACCTGGAGATTTTCCGATCTGTCTCCGGCACGCGGCTGGGCAGCTTGCTCGCCGCGATCGATCGCACGGTGACACCGCCCGGCGCACGACTGATCGAGCGCTTTCTCGCCGAGCCACTGCTGGAACTCGGCGAAATTCACCGGCGTCAACGCGCAGTCGAGGCGCTCGTCGGCCGCTCCACGCTCCTCGCGGAGCTTCGCGAAGCGCTCGGGAAAGTGCGGGACATCCACCGCATCCTTGGCCGTCTGCAGAACCGCCTTCGCAATCCGCGCGAACTCGGCGGCGTGCGCGAGACACTCGAGCAGTGTCCGGCGATCGCGGAAAAACTCGAGCGGTCCGGCAGTCCCGATCTCGCGGCATTCTGTCGAAACATTCATCCCCTGCCCCAACTGCGCGTGCTGCTCGGGCGTGGCCTGCGCGACGAGCTTCCCGGCCAGGTCGAAGATGGCGGAATCATTCGCGACGGCTACGACGCCGAACTCGATCGCATGCTCGCGCTCACGCGCGGCAACCGCGAATGGATCTCCGACCTCGAGCGTCAG
>DATKCJ010000202.1:0-9948 GCA_035513275.1 Opitutaceae bacterium | reverse complement strand
AAGCTGCGCTGTGCGGTCCTGTGCAACGCGGTGATTAAGGATGCGAGCTGGTCTTCTTGGACGTATTGCAGCTCATCGACAAACATCACCAACGCAGTTTCCGCAGCTTTCGCCGCGAATCCTGCGACTTCGAGCAATGCCTGCAAGTCGTGCTCGAGATCGCCGTTGTCGGCCAAACCAGGTTCCGGTTCGAAATCGAAGCCGACTTCGATGTCATTATACTTCACCTTGAGCGCCTTGGCGAAGCCCGCCAATCCGCGCAGAGCGCGTTGGGCGAGTTCCTTCACCCGCTCGTTTCGGGAAAGCCTCAGAAGAGCTTGGCGCAGTTGTGGTGCGAGGATCGCTGGGAGCGATCTGTTTTCCGGCGCTTCGATGCGAATCGTCAGGTGGCCGGTTCCCTCGGCGTCATCGCGAAGCCGGTCGAGCAGCACGGTTTTTCCCACCCCGCGGAGGCCCACCATCAAGATGCTCTTGGCCGGCCTGCCTGCCCGAACCCTCTCAAGAGCGATGCGCACCATCTCTCTCAGCTCATCGCGACCAGCCAGCTCAGGGGGAGGAGTGCCTGCACCTGGGGCGTAGGGATTCTTAACGGGGTCCACGAAGGCATTTGTAGCGAAATTACCATGGTTTACAAGAAAACACTAAGATCGCTAATTTCAGTCAAATCCACACACCACGCGCTTGGGGGTCGATACGGGCCGAGTGTGAACCGACGCTCCCTGCCGCCGATGACCAGATATCGTGATGCTGGGGCATGCTGGCGTGAGTGAGATCGTGACGCCTTACAAATGGGCGGAGCGCAGGCCTGGCTGGTTCCCAGGAGTCGCCTGCAAAGCGCGACCCCTTGCCTGTGTCGATCCGTTCGCGCCGATAGCCTCCGAAACCAGGGAAGATTGGGACAGGCGGCCGAAGACAAGGTCGCCGACGAGAATAAACGGCCGGAGGAGAGAAGGCGCGGAACCCAACCGCAATGATGTGGATTGATACAAGCGTAGCCCCGTCACTGCGCACTTCGTCCTGCCCTAGATCACCGGCCTTTGCCGAAGAGCATCAGGTGGATCGTTTTCAGGATGATCGAGGCGTCGAGGCGGAAGGAGAAGTGGCGGATGTAGTAGAGGTCGTATTCGAGCTTGCGCATCGCGTCCTCCTGGCTTGCGCCGTAGGGGTAGTTCACCTGCGCCCAGCCTGTGATGCCGGGGCGCACAAGGTGTCGGAAGTGGTAGCACGGGATCGTGCGCTCGTAGTCGTCGACGAGCCGCGTCCACTCCGCGCGGGGGCCGATGAGGCTCATGTCGCCCATGAACACGTTCCAGAGCTGCGGGATCTCGTCGATGCGCGTCTTGCGCAGGAAATTGCCGATCCGCGTGATCCGCTTGTCGCCGACTTGCGTGTAAACAGGCCCGTCCGGGTCGCCGTCCTTCCGCATCGTGCGAAACTTTGCCAGTTGAAACGACTGCCGGTTGAGACCCGTGCGCGACTGACGGAAAAAGACCGGCCCGCGGTCGTCGATCCAGATGAGCACGGGAACGATGACGAAGATCGGAACCGCGAGCACGAGCCCGAACAGCGCAAACAGGATGTCGGAGATCCGCTTCGCACGCTCGAAGAACGGCTCGCGCGCCACGGCGAATCCCTCTTGGAAGAGCCACGTCTGGTTGAGCCGGTAGAGCGGGATCTTCCGCCAGTAGACTTCGTGGAAGAGCTCGAGCGTGTAGCTGGGCACGCCGGAGAAGTGCAGCTCAACGAGACCTTGCGCGACGTCAGTGGGTAGCTCGAACCCCGCCTCGCGGATGATGATGCCGTCGATGCGATCCTTGTTGTCCTCGAGTGCACGCCGCAGGCTCGTGCCTCCGGCGGGCACGCCCAAGTCCTCGACCTGCGATACGTGCACGAGTCGTTGCGTGGTGCCCGATTCCGCATATTCGATCGAGAACTTGTTGAACGCGTCCTCCGGCCCAAGGAACAGGAAGCAGTAGTCGCGGCGGTCGTGGATGAGCCGGCTGTAGAGGAACCGCCGGTAGCCGAGCGTGAGCGGGATGAGAATGAGGTAACCCGCGACGAGCACGCCACGGCTTTGCTGCAGCAGATAGAAATCCGTGAGAAAGACGAACGTGATAAGGCTCATCACCACGAGCACGCTCAGCAGCGCGATCGTATGCTCGCTGGTGTAGTTCACGCCGAGCATGTCGGTGCGCAGCTTGTAGCCGTCGATCAAGTAGAGCCCGACGACGAGCACCCCGAGCGGCAGCAAGAACGGCTCGACGAGAAACTCGCCCGACCAAAAGAGGCCGCGCGCCCAGCCCAGGATGTTGAACACCGCGGTCAACGCGATGGAGTCGAACACCACAAGCCAGATGGCGAACTTGCGTGCGGAGGACATGGTCAGGGGCGGAACGACGGAGGAATTGTCACAGAGGACACGAAGCCCCGATTGCGGATTGCGGAATGCGGATTGCGGATTGTTCCGAACGCTCCATTTCCTCTGCTACCTCCTGTGAAGATCTGATCTGTGCCCATCAGTGTAATCTGTGGCATCAAGGACTGTGCCTTGGTTCAGGGTTTCTGCTCGTTGGCGAGCGCGCGGGCGATGAGCCATTCGTAATGACTGATCAGCCTGCAGTAGCAATAGCCGGCGTAGCCGTCGAGGGCGCCACCGCGCACGAGGTATTGATACACGAACCTGAGCAGCGGCCGCGCTGGCAGGTGAAACCAGAGTCGCTTCAACGCACGCCTGCGTTCGAGTTTCGGTCCGCTTGTCGCGCGCGAGACGAGCGTGGCGAGCGCCACAGGGTTGGCGCGGATCTCGCGTGCTTCTTCGCGGGCGTAGCGCGCGTGCTTCGCCGCCCACTCGCCGACGGTACCTGATGAAATCATATGAAGGTAGCCCGACGCGAGCCGGCCCATCCGCATCGAGGCATCCTCGCGCTGCCCGTGGCCGACTTGGACGAAGCGGAAACGCCCGCGGTGCGTGAGCCGCGCCTGAAACGCCGGCCAGTCGGTGCAGTGCGGCACCCAGCGATCCATGAAGATCATCCGCGGTGCGGTATAGTAGCCGTCGACCTCCGGGTCGTCTTTCGCGGCGACCGCGAGGCACTCAGCTTGCAGTTCGGGTGTGAAATGCTCGTCGGCGTCGAGATGAAACACCCACGCGTGTCGCGGCAGCCGCGCCTCGTGCGCGAAGTTTCGCTGGTCGGCGAAATCCTTGAACTTCCGTTGAAAGACGCGCGCACCCGCATCGGTTGCGATCCGCACCGTCGCGTCAGTGGAAAACGAGTCGATCACGAGGATGTCGTCGCACCAACGGATCGACTCAAGGCAGCCGGGCAGGTTGCGCTCCTCGTTGCGCGTGATGATCACGATGGAGATCATGCAAGGACCAGCATTTTACAGAAGGAAACGAAGAGAACGAAGGTCCCGGAGGCAGGATGACAGCTCGCAGATTGTCCAACTTTGGAAGAGAGCATGTGTCTCCCTGCATCTACCAATCGAGCGGATGATGCCACTTTGTTTCCTTTGTTACCTTCTGTGAACTGCAGTTTCCGGGATCATGCGACGAGTGCGGTCGACTGTTCGCGACTGGTTTGCCGCTCGACCAACCGCACGTAGCGCACTGCGCCGAAGAAAGCCGTCCAGAACACCATCTGCACCGCGGGATTCGCGAACGGGAACTCGAGCGCCGCATACACGATCACGACCACACAGCCTGCGAAGAGCCACGCAGCGAATGGCCCGCCGCCACCGATCGGCAACCGCCAAAGGAATCGCGCCGCAAACACGACGAGCAGCAGCGTGCCGAGGATGCCGCACTCGGCGACCGTCTGCAGCCAGTCCGAATGCGCGTGCACGTAGCGCGGGCCGACGACGTCGCTTCCCTTGTAGAGCGGAAACACGTGCCCGTAGCTCTCAAGGCCCCAGCCGGTCAGCGGCCTGTCGGCGATCATCCGCAACGTGTCGCGATAGACCGCGGGCCGATCGTCGACCGCATCCCAGTTGCCCTCGCGGATGTCGACCATCTGCTGACGTGTTTGCGCAATGCGAGCTTCGAACATCGGTCGGGCCAGCATTGTAATCGCGGCAAGTGCGATGCCGAGCAGCGTGAGCGAGATAGCCGCCGGTATCGCGAGCGACTTGAGCGCTGTGCGACGCTTGATAGCGAGCCATGCAACTTGTGTGCACGCGGCGCCCGCGACAAGCACTGCGAGCGCCGTCGACGAACGCGACTCCGAGATCGGAAGCGATGCCGCGAGGAAGAGCGTGGCCACGAGACCCGACACACCGGGCGAACTCCAGAATCTCCCGTGACGGTGACGCGCGCTTTGGAAGAGCAACGCGACACACATGCACAGCGTGACGAGTGTGAACGCGCCCCAGTGATTGTGGTAGATGAAGGTCGAGAAAAATTTCAGGTTCGGCGGGAGCACGCCGCCGATCATGAGCGTCGCGCCGAGCAGCTTCTGCACGGTTCCGAGCACAGCGAGTGCGACGGTGTTCACCGCGATCAGCAGGCAAAGGCGGCGCAGCGTGCGGCGGTCATTCACGGCCCAGTAGAGGTTGAAGCACGAGAGCACGATCCCGACGAAGAGCGCGAGATCTCGCAGCGTGTCGCCCGGCGAAGCCGACGCCGGCAGCCACGCGATGCTCCTTTGCTCGACGAGCACTTCCTGTCCGCCGAGCTGCATCGGCGCATACAGGGGATTCAGCGCACTCACGATCGCGAGCGCCGCAAACGCGAACAATGGCCACAGCAACGCGAGGTAGCGCCGTGGCGTGCGCGCCGGATCGCGTGGACGAGCTGTCATCGCGCGAACCGCGATTCCGATTCCGCCCGCGAGACTCCAAAACGTGGCGAGCTCGCGCATCCAAGGCGTCTGGCCACCGAAGCTCCACGAGGTGATCACGATCATTCCCCCGACGTGCCCGAGGACGACCCAGTCGCCGAGCTCGGTCGTGTGCCGCGGGTTTGCGCCGGGAAACTTCATTCTGAAAAGGTAGGGGCGGTTGCAGTGTCCTCCGTAGCCCTTGGGCGAAGGAGGATCCCCAACCGCCCTTTGCAGCGGTCGCACGGTCGAGGGCGCGTAGGGACACGCGCCCCTACTTGGCGGTCTTCGACCGCCGATGGCGCGGAAGCAATCAACCGTGTTAGCGGCCTTCTCATTCCAACTGCTTGTAGAATTCTTCGAGCAACTGCGCTGTGCGCGACCATGGAAACGACTCGCCCACCCACGCGCGTCCGCGTGCGCCCATCGCAGCGAGCTGCTCGCGCGGCGTCGCGAGAGCCGTGGCGAGCGTCTCGCGATACGACTCCCACGACACGCACCAGCCGGCGCCGTTTGGGGCGAGCGCAGACCAGGGCGCGGTGTCCGTGACGAGCGCAGGCACTCCGGCGGCGAGAGCCTCGGCGACGACGAGCCCGAAATTCTCCGAATGCGTCGGCAGAAGAAACAGGTCCGCCGTCGCGTAGGGTTGAGGCGCCTCCGTGCCGTCGTCGACGACGACGCGATTCGCGAGACCGTCTTCGAAAACTTTCTCCTTGAGCGCATCGACACTGTAGTCCTCCGGGATGCCGACGAGCGCGAGCAGCCAGCCCGTGTCGGGCAGCGAGGCCCATAGATCGATGAGCTCGAGCACACGTTTCTTTTTATGGAAGCGAGAGTGAAAGAGCGCGACCGGTTTGCCCGACGCGAGCGCGGGCTCGGTGGTTTGCCACCAGCGGCGCGCACCGGCGAGGTCCGCCTCATTGGGGATGTCGACCCCGTTTGGCGCCACGCACACAGGCTGGGTGAATCCCGCTGCGGTGATCTCGCCTGCCTCGCCCGGGCTCGTTGCATGCCAGCCGTCGGCTCCGCTGAATGCGCCGGGATGCACGAACTGTCGCGCGAGTCGCTTGCGCAACGGGTGGTGGCGCAGCGCCCAGGGTGCGAGCATTCCGCGCGGCGAAATCACGAACCGCGATCCGAAGTTGGCCGAGGCCGCGCGCGCGTAGGCGAGCTGCCGCGTCCACAATCCGTGCGCGTGGAGGACATCGTAGGCGTTTGAAGCGAGGTGACGCCGCAGCCCGGACGAGACGACGAGCATTGCGGGCGACTCGCGGCGAAACTCGCGAACGACGACACCACCCTCGGCGGCGCTGCGCTCGACGCTGCTTGTCGCGAGCAGCTCGACCTCATGGCCGCGCGCGGCGAGCGCTTCGGCGGTCGCGCGCACGGAGCGCGACGGCCCGCCATGGCGGGCATCGAGCGACGCGACGAGTTGCGCAATCCTCATCCTGCGGGTTCGACGCGGTCCTTCACCGGCCGGCACGGATGGCCGACGCAAATCTTCCGCGCAGGCAGATCGTCGACGACAACAGAGCGCGCGCCGACGACACATAGTTCGCCGATCGTGACGCCGGGGCCGATGAAGCAGTCGGTCGCAATCCAGACGTTGTCGCCGATGGCAATCGGCGCGGTGACGAGCGGCATGCTCCAGCGGTTGAAGTCGTGACTGCCGGCGCACACGTGGATGTTGCGGCTGAGATTTGCGCCCGCTCCGATCGTCACCCGGTCGAGGTTGTAGATGAGCACTCCGGGACCGACCATGCAGTTGCGGCGCAGCTCGAGTTTCCACGGGAAGTGAATGCGCGCGTTCGGAAACACGCGCACGGTCGACGGTTCATCGATCTTCGCGCCGAACACGCTGAGCAGCCATACCCGCCAGCGATGGCAGGTGCGCGGAGTCGGACGGAAGAGCAGAGTTTCAACGAGCAGCCACAGCGCGCGTTTGAAACGCTCGCCACGCGTCCACGGCGAGGGGCTGTTTCTTCCAAGCCAGTTTCTGGAGGCAGGTGCGGGCTCGGTCATGTTTGGGCTGTCGATTTTTCCGCGAGGATGCGTTCGACCGCCGCGACGAGCGTGGACGCCGTGGCAGGGATGTCAAAATCGATGGACGAGTCTGACGCGCGCTGGCGCATCGCGGATAGCATCGCGCGCTCGGTGGTCGCGTCTTTCACGATCGCGAGAAATGCACGCCAGTCGTCCGCGGGAAACACCCAGCCGTTGTTTCCTGGTTTCACAACGTCAGGCGCGCATCCCACTCGGTCCGACACGAGCACCGGCCGGTGGCACGCGAGCGCCTCGTTGACAGCGAGTCCCCAAGTCTCGCCATATGCGGAAGGCAGGACGAACAAGTCGCCCGCGCGATAGACGACGGGCATGCGCGACTGATTTTGAAACGGCACGTGCTTCACGCGATCAGGGTGCGCCGCGGCGATCGTGTTGACGCGGCCCTCGAGTTCCCCCGTTCCGACGACGAGCACCGCGACCCGCGGGTCGGCATCCGCGATGATCGCCTCGAGCATTTCGACCGGACGCTTCCGCGCCTCAAGTTTGCCGGCGAACAGCAGCACTGTTTGACGCTCGCCGAAGCCGAGCGTGGCTCGCCACTCGGCTGCCTCGGTGTTGAGCGCCGCATCGGGCTCTGCGAAGCGCGTGCGATCGATCGAGTGCGGGCAGCGCACGATCCGCTCGCGCGGCACGCCGCATGCGGTGAAGTAGTCGCGGTTGTTCAGCCCGACGGAGAGCACGGCCGCGCATTGGCGAAACAACCTGCCGAGAATCCGCCGCTTCAGCCACCAGAGCCGGTCGGTGCCGCGGTCGAGCAAGTGCGAGTCGCCGCGCAGAAGCACGGGTATCCCCATCCGCGAGAGGTTTCGCAATGCGTCGAGGTTTGATGGAAAATTGTAGCCTGTGAGCACGACTGCGTCGGGCTTCCACGCGGCGACGCGCGCGACGAGTTCGGGATTCTTGATGCCGGCGCGATGGTGCGGACCCGGTTTGCGCGAAGTGTTGGGCACGACCTCGAACTCGTAACCTTCGGTGAGCGGCACGTCCCACGCGAACTCGCGCTGGAAGCCCGCGTCGACCGCCGGGCCACCGCCATGCCACGTGAAGAACACTCGCACGTCCAACCCCGGCCGCGCCGAGAGCGCGCGGTGAAGCGGCGCGTAGTATTGAATCGGGTGGGTGTTGATGAAGGCGACGCGCGGCATGTTTGCGGCAGTGGAGAACCGCTAGTCGACGCTAGTGGTTTGATTGCGGATTGCGGAATGCGGATTGCGGATTGAGCTGCCAGAGACGGTGTTGAATTCAGTCATCCGTTCTTCTTTCGATTCGTGCCCATTCGAGTTCATTTGCGGTTCTACTCCTCTTCGATTCGGCCGCGCGCGGCGGGCAGCCACTCACGGCGCATGATCACAAACGAGAGCGCAACCAGCGCGATGATCGATTGGAACAACGCGGAGATGTAGACGCCTGCACTAAACTCGGTCTGGAACGCGTAGCTCATCACGAGGACGGCGGAGAGCACGCGCAGCGAGAGCAGTGAGCCGGGCGCGGAGAAACGCGTGACCCACCCGTAGAGAGCGCCGATGATCACTGCGAGCCCGGCGACACCCTTCAGGCCGAAGTTGGCGAAGGCCTCGTTGAGCAGTCCCCACCCGATCGTCGTGGTGAACGTGTCCTCGTAGCGCTGCATGCCGTAGTGGACGTTGAGGCGGTGCGTGCCCTCGTGCGTGCGCAGCTTGTTCGGATTCAGGATGCGCGGGATGATCAACTGCGGAATGATCTCGTAGGTCTCGCCGTCCATGAACGGCAGTTGCGAGGGCGTGAGATCCTGCGCGAGCAGAAGCAACTGCAACGTGCTCGATCGCCACCAAAGGGGCTGCGCTTCCTCCTTCTGCCGGCCGATGAGCTGGTCACCCATGTCGGCGGTCGACGCGTCGAGGCTCGCTGCGATCCACTCGCCATACCAACCGGGGATTTCCTGCGGCTCGAGGACGACGGTGTTGTCGTTGTGCCAGTAGCGCTCGCGCATCTCGGACTTGCCGACGTGCAGAAACGTGAAGGTGAGAATGACCGCGATCGCAGCAAGGTAGGGCACACGGCCCTTGCCGGCAGTGTAGGCGACCAGTGCGATCAGGAACGTCGTCATCGCGCCGATCAGCAGCAGCCCCGCGGCATCGGTTGCGAGCTGCAACGAAATCATAAGCGCGAGGATCGGCCGCGCACGCTGGGTGAGCTGGCCGTTTCCCCAGCGGATGCAAAGGATGAACACCGCGAGCGTGTTGAGCCCGAGTATCGAAGCGCGGATGATCGAGTTGAACTGGCCGAGGATGTCCGCGCGATCCGCGAGCGTGAGCAGATTGTAGGCGATCGACGCGATGAGCGGAATCCACACGAGTCCCGAGCCGGCGCGCGAATCGATTACCCGCATCGAGCTTGGCTCGGAAGGATTCTTTGCAACGCGCAGCCAGACGATCGTCGCGATCAAAAGGAAGCCGACGACAGTGCCGGCGGCCATCTGGATGTTCTCCGCCGGGTAGTTCATGATGATCGGATGGGCAGTGAGCAGCGGCAGCCCGAACGCCCAGAGGTGCGTGATCGCGAAAATCGGAAAGATCGGAATGCCCGGTGCCTTCCCGAGCGACCACAGATAACCAGGCAGCATCGACGCGATGCAGATCGCGATGCCCCACCACAAGTGGGTCGGGGGAAGGCCGGAGAACATCGGCAGCGGCACGATGAGCAGAAACGCGCCGAGGCGCATCGCGTTCGCGATGTTCCGCTTGCGGCCCCCGAGGATTGTGCCAATCGGAGTCTCGAGGAGATTGGTCGTCATGCGGTCTTCAATCCTTCTCCGTGCTCGAGCGGTGCTCCACCAATGCCCCGTTAAGCGTTCCTGGCAGACACAGTCGATTTTCAGAGGGAATGTCACCTAATAGGTGACATTGGTTTTTCGCGGCATTTGCGAGAGGACGAAACGGAAAGGTGTTCGTCATCACTCGCGTCGGAGCTGAATGATCGAGCGCAGTCATCGCGTTTGGGGCGCTGCGCTGGAGCTGGAAGGCGACGTCGCCGCGCAGCGGTCGAGCACTGCAGCGAGCTTGCTTGTCATCGCGTGCGCCGTGTGCGG
>DATKCJ010000201.1:0-2916 GCA_035513275.1 Opitutaceae bacterium | reverse complement strand
TCGACGAGCTGACGCAGCACCATAGGCTGCAAACGGCTCGGCTGTTTGGTAGTCTTTCTTTTCACACCCTGCCTCTTGGCAGGAAAACTTCCGGCAGCCGAGCCACCTCTTTCCGCCCCATGCTATGGGACGCCTGTGGTCGAAGACCTGCCCTACTTGCCCGCGTCCTACACCACCACCTGCTTCAGCGGCACCGGGTCGATCACCTTGATCGACGGATCAGCGCGCTTGAACTCCTCGACGAACCAATCTCGTGCCGGCGGATCTCCGTGCGTGAGCACGATGGCGCGCGGCTCGCGCCGAAGCGCAAACTCGAGCAGCTCATCGCGGTCGGCGTGTCCACTGAGTTCGAGGCGCTCGACCTGGCAGTTGACCTTCACGACGGTGTCGATCGCATCGAAGAGGAATTTCTCGCCGTGTCCGATCGCGAGAAGCTTGCCGCCGGGAGTATCGGGATCGCAGTAGCCGACGAACGCGATCGTGTTGCGTGCGTGCCCGGCCAGGCACGAGGCGACGATGTAGGAGGGTGTGTTTTCCACGACCATGCCGCTGCTGAGCAGGTAGAGCGCATTTTCGCCCGGATCGCGGCCTGCGATGAGGTTCTTCGACGGGCGCTTCACCTTCAACTCGCGCACGACATTGCGGTTGAAGTTGAGCGTGCCGGTCTTGTGGGCGATCTCGTCGAAGTAGTCGACGATGTCCATGCCGAGGCCGCCCGAAATGATCGGGCACTGCACCAATTTGCCGAAGCCGCGCGCGTCGTTGAGGACAGTGAGCAGCTCCTGCTGGCGCCCGAGGGCGAAGACTGGAATGAGAATCGAGCCGCCGCGGGTGATCGTCTTGTTGATCGTTTCGATCAGGCGCGTGATCTCGGACGCGCGGGTCTTGCTCGCGGGCCGGTCGGTCGCGCCGCGGGTCGTCTCCATGACGATCGTGTCGTAGTGCCCCATCGGGAATCGCGCGCCGTTGAGCGTGCGCTGAGCATCGAACTGCACGTCGCCAGTGAAGAAGATGCGCCGGTGCTTGTGCAGGATGTCGACTCCCGCGGCACCCGCGATATGCCCGGCGGGGTGCAAGGTAATCTCCAGTGTTTCATTGCCGGACCGGAGTTTCTTCACCTGCCCAAACGGCAGGCGCACGAAGCGCTGCTCAAGCGCATCGATCTCGCCGTGCGTGAAGAGTGGGTATTCAGGGATGCCTTGCTCCTCTTTCTGGCGCTCCATCACGTTGACGGAGTTGTGGAGCATGCGCGCGATGAGCATTGCACTCGGCACGCTCATGATCACCGGCACGCGCGGATGCTCGCGCATCACGACCGGCAACGAACCGATGTGATCGAGGTGGCAGTGCGTGATGATGATAGCGTCGAGCTCCGTGCTGCGGAGCGGTGAGAAATCCGGCAACGCCTCGCGGCCGGCGAACTTAGGATTGAGGCCCGAGTCGATCAGCAGGCGCACGCCGCCGATGTCCACGAACATCGAGTTCGCACCGATGCCTCCTTTGGGGTTCAGGTCGATTAGCTTCATTCGCAGGGTCGGGGATTCCGGCCCGGCAAGCGGCGGGGTGACTCGAGTGGGGTGTTCATGCAAGATTAGCCCGCGGGACGTTCATCTCGAACGGCGGGATGCAAACGTGCACCCGCCCGCCCGAGTCATCGACACCGTGGAAGCTGCCTTCCGCGCGCGCGTCGCCCGACGTGGTGTGAAAACTGTTGTAGGAAAAATGCTCTCCCGGTGAGAGGCACGGCGTCTTGCCGACGATCTTGTCGCCCTCGATCACCTCGCGGCGACCGCCTGGCCCGTGAACAATCCACTTTCGCCCAAGGAGCGTGATGCGCTCGCTCGATCCGTTCTGCACCGTGATAAAATACACGAAAGCATGCGGCCGGCCTGTCGGTAGTTTGTCGCCTGCCTCGAAGTGCACGACCCGGCTCACAGTGACTTCGATTCCGGGAATTGTCCGCGATTCGGTCTTCATCGCGGCTCAGCCTCCGGCGACAACCTTCACGACCTCGAGGCGGTCGCCATCGTCGAGCCGCGTGGAGTGGAGCGCGGACGGTGTGAGCGGTTCGCCGTTGCGCTCGACGACGACCATCCGCGGCTCAAGGCCACGCTCGCGCACGAACTCAGCGACCGTGCGACCGGGCTCGACGCCATAAGTGCGACCGTTGGCGGTGACGTTGATGTTATGAACGGGTGTGTTCACGTCGCGGACGCGTCAGCGAGGCGCGGCTCTTCGGCGACAAGTGAGCGGTCGAAATCTTTCCAAACCGGCTCGTAGCCGCGCGCGCGAATCGAATCGGCCACGACCTCGGGCGCCCGCTCGTCGGCAATATGGAATTGCTCTGCAGGTTGCTCGCCGGGCGTCCATGTCGACTCGTCGAAGTGCGAATACCCCCCGGGCTCGGTGCTCGAGCCCGCGCTCATGTGTGTGACACCCACCGCAATCATGCCGTCGCGCAGGCGCGCGGGCTCGCGCGTCGAGAGCACGATGCCGGCGTGCGGGAGGAAAAGGCGAAACGCGGCAACGACCTGCACGAGCTCGCGATCGGAGATCGGATCGCGTGGCTGGAATCCGCCGGCGGCCGGCCGGAGGCGCGGCAGGCTGATTGTGATCTGGGACTTCCAGCAATTCTTCAGCAAATGCTGCGCGTGCGCTGCGACGGCGATCGCGTCCTGCCGCCAGTCGTGGAGTCCGAGCAGCGCGCCGATGCCGAGGCGGCGGAAACCCGCGGCGTAAGCACGCTCTCCGGTGTCCATCCGCCAGAGGAAATGTTTCTTCGGCCCAGCCGTGTGCAACTCGGCGTAGGTCGGCGCGTGGTAGGTCTCCTGATAAACGACAAGACCTTCGCAACCCGCGGCAACCATGGGACCGTAGTCAGACGCCTCGAGCGGGCCGAGCTCGAGCGAGATGCTC
>DATKCJ010000200.1:0-2402 GCA_035513275.1 Opitutaceae bacterium | reverse complement strand
AGACGGACTGGCAACGGCTTGGAGTTCTCGCGAACGTCGAGCCACTCGCGCAGGGTCGTCATAGGGGAAAGCATGTGGGTAGTCAGAGAATCGCCACGACCGCGGAATTGGAGGATGCACGGGCCCTCGTGCGGGGATGGATTCTCACGTTCGCGACGACGATTTGAGGCTGGCTAACAACGGCTTGCAGCCGGCGGCGGCGGGTGCGATTATGACGCCGCCGCGGCTGAAGCCGAGACGTTATGCCAAGATGAGAATGCGAAGGGAATGATCGATGCCGGAACTCTGCTGCTTCCTTGGCATCGTGATCGGCATGTTTTATCGCGAACACGGAGTTGCCCATATCCACGCCGTATACGGGGAGTACGAGATCTCCGTCGAGGTCGAGACCTTGAGAGTGCACGGGCATTTCCCGCCGCGGGCGCAGAAGCTCGTCCTGGAATGGATGAGTCTGCACGCGCAGGAACTGTTGGAAAATTGGGAACTGGCCAAGCAAGGTCAGCCGCTGAAGCGCATAGCGCCGTTGGAGTGAACAAGATGGATTATCACGTCGTCGAGGCGCGTTACAAGGGCGGGCACGTCGTCTGGCTCCGCTTTCGAGACGGGACGAGCGGCGAGATCGACCTGAAGTCCGCGCTGGAAGGCCCCGTTTTTGAGCCGTTGCGCGACCCGGAGGTGTTCCGGCGGTTTGAAGTTCACCCCGAGTTTCACACGTTGGTCTGGGCCAACGGCGCGGATATCGCGCCCGAGTTCCTGCACGACAACATACGAGTGACGGCATAACATCCGGCTGCACCCGACGCCGCCGCGTCGCTCGCGCGCCGCTTGCCGGCGCGGGTGAGCCGGAACGTTGATATGGCTGTCACTTGTCAAGTAGCCAGATCTCTCCTGTGTTCACCCGTGTGAACCGTCCCCTCGTATATTCGTCCTCGTGCATCGATCTTCCCGGCGGCACGATGTTTTAGCGACGGTTGACGCTGCTGATATCCGCGGATTGGCTACCGCCAGACTTCTGTGCGTCGCGGAGCTGCCTCACTCTAGACACGGACATACCCGGCTTGCGCCGACGTCCCTAACGTCCCCGAGGATTCTCCACCTGATCACCGTGCCGCCGAGAAGCTCGATGCCCGACGATCGCCCTGTGTGGTGGCTCACGCGCTCGCGGGGCGCACCTCGTGGGCAATCGCCCAGATGAAGCCGGCGAGTTCGCGCGCGATCGCGGTCGCCACCTTCGGTTTCGACTTACCACGCGCCACGAGTCGCCGGAAGCGTCCCGTCAGCCGGAGTTGCGCCTTCCATGCGATGTCACAGACGACCTTGGGAAGTCCTTCCTGACGATCCAGATGCTTCCGGCCAATCCGCGGCGTCGCGTGGTACGCCCACGCCGACTCCGCGAGGAGCCGCCGCACGTGCGGGTTGCCCGCCTTGGTGATCCCGCCGCGTCGCACACTCGCGCCACTGGAATTATTCCGACGGCACGAGCCCGAGGAACGCCATCAGTTCGCGCGGATGGCCGAAGCGCGTCAGGTCCCCGAGTTCGGCGACGAGGCCCATCGCCGTGATGAACGACACCCCACGCAGTGCTTGCAGAGCCGCGACGAGCGGTGCCCACCGCCAGGTCGGCGCGAGCTGCCGCAGTTGCTCGGTCAGGCGCGTGAGGCGTCGCTCCGTCTCGTCGATCGTGTCGCGATACTCCTGCAACGTGATGTGCTGCGCCGGGCTCGCGAACGAGAGATCCGCCAACCAGCGGCGGTACGGAATGGTCCACCCCTCGCGACCCGGATACCGGCGTCCCTGCCGCAGCAGAAAGGCCTTCAGCCGATACTTCGCCTGCGTGCCGACGACCACCGCATCTTCGCGCGCGCGGACGAGGTCGCGCATCGCTTCGTCCAGGGCGTCCGGAATGTGAATCGCGCGCAGCTCGCCGGCGCGATGCAGACGTGCGAGCATCCCGCTGTCCCGCCGATCGGTCTTGATCCGATCCCCGCTTCGCTTCGGCACCATGGACGGACTGACCACGACGCAGTCGAGACCATGCTTTGTCGTGAGGTGTCGATGAATCCCGAACCCACACGGGCCGGCCTCGTCGACACCGTGCACGACGCGGCTCGGCGCCTGCAACGCATGCACGACCTTGTCGAGTGCCGCGAGATCGGGCGCGATCACCCCATAATGCCGGACCTCGCCCTGGCGGCCGCCTTCGGCGACCGAGATGTCGATCGTTTCCTTGTGGACATCCATCCCTACGAACATGCTACGGTTCCCCATGACCTACCTCTTCTGGTGTGGCGTGTTGCGAAGCGTGAGAGACTCCGCATCATCGCCCACGTCACGAGGGGTAGGTCAACCTGGTTGTCCGGTCGGTCCCATCGCGGTGCTCCGCCGTACCCGCCGCCGAGCAG
>DATKCJ010000199.1:0-5578 GCA_035513275.1 Opitutaceae bacterium | reverse complement strand
CGGCGATGGTCGAGTTGAGATCAGCGTAGCCGGTAAGGAGGATCCGTATAGTGTCGGGCGATCGCGCTTTCACCTGCTCGAGAAAGGCGGAGCCGTCCATCTCGGGCATGCGCATGTCGGAAAGCACGAGATCGACACGGGTGTCTGCCATTATCGCGAGGCCTTCGGCACCGCTCAGAGCGGTGAGCACGCGATACCCCTGCGGCCGCAGCAGACGCCGGAGGGCGTTCAGGATGTTCGTTTCGTCGTCGACGCAGAGAATGCACAGAGGCGCTGTGGTCGCGAGCGTGGCGGCGGATGCGATGTCGTTCATGATTGAGACTCCGTTGCGGCCGCGGGCACGGCCTTCTGATTTACGGGCAGGCATACGCGAAACGTCGTGCCGTGCCCGACTTCGCTCTGCACTTCGATGCGACCGTGGTGCTTCTGTACGATGCCATGGGACAGCGCGAGCCCGAGCCCCGTGCCTTTGCCGACCAGTTTCGTCGTGAAAAACGGATCGAAAATGCGGTTCAGGTGCTCTGGCGCGATGCCCTTGCCGGTATCGGAGACTTCGATCCAGATCTCCCCGCCTTGCACGCCGCTGCGAATGGTGATCGTGCCCTGGGTCTCGATCGCATGCGCGGCATTGACCAGGAGGTTCATGAATACCTGGTTCAGTTGCGACGGAAGGCACTCGATCTCCGGAAGCTCTCCGTACTCCTTCACGAGCTGCGCCTTGTACTTGATCTCGTTGTTAACGATGTTGATCGTGGTTTCCAGACCCTCGTGAAGATCGGCCCATCCCCATTCGTCTCCGGCGCCCACACGCGAGAAATCCTTGAGGTCCTGCACGATCTTGCCCACGCGCGAGATGCCTTCGCGCGACTCCTTCAGAAGGGCGAACACGTCTTCGGACAGGAACTCGAGATCGACGCTTTGCCGGGCCGCCGAGATACGCGCAAGGGCCGCGGGATCGACGATGAATGCTTCTTCATCCCGATAAATCCGGATGAGCTCGAACATCTGCGAGAGGTAGGTGTCCAGCGATCCGAAATTCGACTTCACATAGCCGATCGGATTGTTGATTTCGTGGGCGACTCCCGCCGCGAGCTGTCCAATGGAAGCCATTTTCTCGGATTGCAGAAGCTGGTCGCGGGTATCCTGCAGCTCAGCGTTGCTCTGTTTCAACTCGTCGTTTCTCTGGCGCAGCGCATTCTCCGCGCGGCCAGCGCGCAGCATGTAGCGCAGGCGGTGTCCGAGGACCGGCCAGTTGATCGGCTTCGTGATGAAATCGGTCGCACCGCATTCGTACGCGCGCTCGATCGACGCCGTGTCCGTGAGACCCGTCATGATCAGTACCGGCGTCGTAGCACCGCCGGGCAGCTTGCGCAACCTTTGGCACACTTCGAAACCGTCGATACCGGGCATCATCACGTCGAGCAGAACGACGTCGTGCTGCGTCAGCCCGAACGCGAGGAGGGCGCTCTCGCCATCTCCCGCTTCCTCGGCGCGGAGCCCAGCATCCTCGATCACCTTGACTGCAATCAGGCGCGATGTGCGCTCGTCGTCGACCACGAGCACGAGCGGCGACGCTTCGCCTTCGTCGATAGTCGTGAAATCGCTCATGCTGCGTCCACCTCGGTGAGGTTTCGCCCGGGCCCGGGGAGCTGCCGCGCGATACCGAGATCCGCGAGGGTTTTCTCGAGAATCCAGTTTGCCTTCGAGAGCTCGGCTATCCTCGCGCTTGCCTCTTCCTGATTGAGCGCGACGGCCTGGAGCTTCGCGTACTGGCGGAAAGCATCTGCGATGTGAGCGCGCAGCAGACTGTCGTCCCATGGTTTGGTAAGAAAGCGGTAAATCGCGCCCTGGTTCACGGCGTTGGTGACGGTGTCGAGGTCGGTGTAGCCGCTGAGAGCCATGCGCACGGAGCGCGGATAAAGCTCTTTTACGCGGCGCAGGAACTCGACTCCCGTCATTTCCGGCATGCGGTGGTCGGAAACGATTACGCCGACCTTGTTATTGGCCAGCAGCTCGAAAGCCTCCCGGGCGCTGGTCGCCGTGAGAATCTGGTAGTCGTCCCGGCGCAGCAGCCGCTTCAGGGATGACAGGATGGGCTGCTCATCGTCGAGCAGCAGAAGGGTGCGCTCTCCGTCACCGGCAGACGCGGGGCGCTGCAGGTGGCGGTTCTGGGCGAGCATCGCAGTCGCCTCGAGGGCGGGCACCGGGGGTGAAAAGTAATAGCCTTGCATCTCGTCGCATCCATGTGAGGCGAGGAAAGACAACTGCGACGCGGTCTCGACGCCCTCCGCGACGACGCGAAGGTTCAGGTTGTGAGCCATGTTGATGATCGCCTGCGCAATCGACGCGTCGTCAGGGTTGGTCGCAAGGTCGGTGACGAACGAACGGTCGATCTTCACCGTGTCGATCGGCAGGCGCTTGAGGTAGCTCAGGCTCGAGTATCCGGTGCCGAAATCGTCTATCGAAAGCCCTACGCCGAGCTTTTTCAGCGCCTGCAAAGCGGCAATCGATGCTTCGGCATTCTGCATGGCTGCGCTTTCCGTGATCTCGAATTCGATCAGGCGCGGCGACACTCCGTGCTCCCGCAGCATTTTCGCGGCCATGGCACCGACGTCCTGCTGGTGGATTTGCCGCGCGGAGAGGTTGACGGCAATCGGCACGGGGCGGACGCGGGCGTCAGTCCACGCTTTGACCTGGCGGCACGCCTGGCGGAGCACCCATTCACCCACGGGCACGATGATTCCGGTCTCCTCCAGCAACGGGATGAACTGGTCGGGCGGCACGAGCCCGCCCTCCGGCGGTTGCCACCGCAGGAGTGCTTCGAAGCCGGCTATTTCACCGGTGTCGATTTCCACTTTGGGCTGGAAGTGCAGAACGAACTCCTCGCGCTCCAAGGCCTGGCGCAGATGGTTCTCCAGGTTGAGCGTGCCCGCCACCATCTCCGTCATTTTCTGCGTGTAGAACAGATATCGATCGCCGCTCCTTTTGGCCTTCTTCAGCGCGGCCTCGCCGTTCCTGAACAGCATGTCGGCATTTGCACCGTCGTCCGGAAACAGCGCAATTCCCGCCTTGCCCGCGACGCGTAAGACACTGTCACCCACGTGGAAGGGATGCTCCATGAACGCTTCCAGCGTTTTCCCGAGGAGCCTTGCCGCGTCCTGCGCGTCCTGTACGTCCGGCAGCACGACGGCAAACTGATCCGCACTCACCCTCGCCACCAGGGTCTCCTCCCCGAGGTTGCCTATCAGCCATTCCGCCACCTGCTTCAACAAGGCGTCGCCGGCCGACTGTCCGAAGGTGTCGTTGATGTTCTTGAATCGCTCGAGGTCGATTACGTACACGGCAAGGTTGTGTCCGGCGCCGGCGGCACTGCGTGTGTACGACGCCACCCGTTCGAGAAACAGATTGCGGTTCGCGAGCCCGCTGAGCACATCGTAATAGGCCAGGTAATCGAGCCGCTCCTGCTTCTTGAGGGCCTGCAGAGCCAGAGAGATGTCCGAGGTCACTTCGCTCAGGAGCGCGAGCTCGTCCTTGTCGAAGAATCCCCGCCCGGCGGCGAAAAAGACGATCAAGGCAGTCACGTGGTCGTCCACGATCAGCGGAAGGGATAGCGAGGAACGGAACCCGCGCTCCAGCGCCTCCTGTCGGAGGACGCCTCCCGCCAAACTACTGTCGACGTTGTAGCGGACCGCAGGCCTGCGGCTCTGCATGGCCTCGGCCATAGTGCCTTTTGTGGAGCTGATGCTGGACCAGCTCACTGCATGCGCGGCCTCATCCGAAAAACCCGCCCAGGCTACCGCCGTGACCTCGCGCCTGGCGGGATCGATTGCGCCGATCCATGACATTTCGAATCTTCCATGCTCTGATATGATCCGGCAGGCCTCCTCGAGCAGGGGCTTCCGCTCGTGGATGCGGATGATCGCCGCGTTGATCGCGCTCGAGATCGT
The DNA here is from genome assembly GCA_035513275.1 of Opitutaceae bacterium. GTDB lineage: Bacteria > Verrucomicrobiota > Verrucomicrobiia > Opitutales > Opitutaceae > DATKCJ01. The sequence goes on along the minus strand of DATKCJ010000199.1, from coordinate 1,631 downwards.
ACGCACGCGTGAGAGCCTGTCCAGTGTCTGCTGTCTGCTGATGTTCTGGAGGGCAAACGAAATGTCTCCGGCGAGCTGGGTCAGGAGCTGGAGCTCTTCTTCATCGAAGAAGTTCGACTCGCTCGCACACAGCGCGAGGGTGCCCACCGCGGTCTCACCGTCGAACAACGGCAGTGCAATGAGCGAATGGAAGCCGAGCGTAAGGATTTCCTGGCGGCGCGATCCGCCGTAGTGGTGCTCGACGAGGTCGTTATTGAATACGGGTTGCCCTGACCTGAGAGCGCGCCCGACCACCCCCTGTCCTCGTGGCAAATCCTCCTGAATGGAAGAGTTGGTTGCGACGAAAGCCTCAGCGCTCTCACCTGCCCAGGCTACGGCGGCCACCTCCTGCGTTTCCGGATCGAGCACGCCGATCCATGCCATAGGGAATCGCCCTTCTTCGACGGCGATCCGGCACGCGGCGCTGAACAGTTCCTTGCGGTCGTGCACGCGCACGATCAGCCCGTTGATACTGCCGGTGACTGCCTGGATCCGCCTGAGGCGGGCCATCTTTTTCTCTTTTTCGATGTTCTCGAGCGCGAACGAGATATCGCCCGCGAGCCCGGTCAGCAGCCTCACCTCTTCCTCGTCGAAAAAGCCGGGCTCTCTGCCATACATCGTGAGAGCTCCCACGACTGCCTGATCGTCGTACAAAGGCAGCGTGATTTGCGACCGGAATCCGAGCCTCAGGATCTCCTTCATACGCGGTCCGCCGAAAACGCTCACGGCGATGTCGTTGTTGAATATCGGACGCCGCTCGCGGATGGCCCTGCCGACAGCTCCTTTTCCGCGCGGCGTGGCGTCCTGGGACGAAGAAGATGTGCCTCTTGTAACGTCCTCCGCGCCTTCACCCGCCCACGCGACGGGCGTCACGTCCCCGCTCGCAGGATCGAACGACCCGATCCAGGCCAATCCGAAGTTGCCTGCCTCGACCGCGATGCGGCAAGCCTCCCTGTAGAGCTCTTCACGATCGTGCACGCGCACGATGAGCGCATTGATTCCGCTAAGGACGGCGTGGACCCGGCTCAGTCGCATGATTTTTGCGTCCGCCGCTATGCGCGCCGTGATATCGCGAATGAAGCCGGTGAACATCGGGGTCGATGCCCCCCGAAGCTTCGTGATTGCCAGCTCGATCGGAAACTCGGTGCCGTCCGCGCGAATCGCTGCGAGCTCGAGCCGCTTGCCGAGAACAGGACCCATGCCGGTGGCGAGGTAACGGGCGAACCCTCTGCGATGGGCCTCCCGCAGGCGGGGCGGAACGATCAATTCCACGAATTCCGCGCCAAGCACCTGCTGCCGCGTGAGTCCGAACTGGGCTTCGGCAGCGGGGTTGAATTCGACGATCTTCCCCTCATGGTCTACTGTGATGAGGCCGTCCAGGGAAGATTCGAGAATGGCCCCTTTGAGGCTTTCGCTTCGGCGAAGCTTCTCGAGCGTCTGCTCCAGCTCGCTCGTACGCTCCGCGACCCTGTGCTCGAGGTCTTCCGTGGCCGAGCGCGATCGCCGCGCGAGCCGCCACTTCTCGGTCAGCGCGCTCGCCAACTGCACCACCTCGATCGCGTCGAACGGCTTCTTGAGGATCACCAGTCGGT
>DATKCJ010000198.1:0-4163 GCA_035513275.1 Opitutaceae bacterium | reverse complement strand
CGACTTGCGGCACAGTAAAGAGCCGATGGGCGCCGCGCGCACGGTCTCGTACTTCTTCCTTCTTCCAAACCTGACCTTTCCGCTTTTTCCCGTCGTCGACTTCGCCACCTTCCGCAAAACGTACTACGACCGCGATGCATTACTGATCTATCAGCAAGGAGTGCAGTGGATGATTCGCGGAATCATCCATCTGCTCGTATACCGGTGGGTCTACCACTATCTGGTCATCACTCCCTCCGACATAACGAACGGCTTCGACCTGGCGCAATACGTGGGTGCGAACTTTCTACTGTATTTGCGCGTATCGGGCCAGTTCCATCTAATCGTGGGACTACTTCACCTCTTCGGCTTTCGCCTCCCGGAGACACATCGCTTCTTCTTCCTCGCGCCCAGCTTCACCGAGTTCTGGCGTCGGATCAACATCTATTGGAAGGACTTCATGATGAAGGTGGTCTAGTACCCCGCCTACTTCCGGCTTCGGAAGTCGGGTGCGATCAAGGGTGCCGAGACCGCCGCACTTGTCATTGCGACGCTGCTCGTGTTCGCCGCGACATGGTTCCTCCACGCTTATCAGTGGTTTTGGATCCTCGGAACGTTTTTGCTTTCGTGGACGGACGTGGCGTTCTGGGCCATCCTCGCGGGGCTTCTCGTCGCGAATACGCTTGCCGAGCTGCGGCATGGACGATCGCGCACGCTACACGCGCCGAAGTGGAGCGCGCGAATGCTCATCAAACGCACCGTGTTAACGGCAGGGACGTTCGTCGTGATCGCTTCGCTTTGGGCACTCTGGACGAGCGAAACGTTCGAAGGCTACCGCGCGCTGTGGCAGAACGCCGGCGTCATGCGCGACAGCGCCGCAGCAAGCCAGTTGGCGATCGTTCTCGCCGGGGTGCTGATGGCTTCCCTTGTCTTCACCTTTCTGTTCCGCAAGCAAGTCAGCACCGCTGGCGGACTCGGTGCCCCGAACGGCCTTAACTTCCTTTTCTACCGCGACGCGGTGCTTTCCCTCGCACCACTCCTGCTCGTCTTCGCGCTCGCCGAGCCATCTGTCAACAGACGATTCTCAGTCGCACTGCAGGAGGTCGTTCACCACGTGCGCATAGGAGAGCTGAATCAGCGGGATGAAAGCCTTCTCCAACAGGGATACTACGAGAACCTGGTCGGTGCCAATCGATTCAGCAGCCAGCTCTGGGAAGTTTACGCGACGCGTCCAAGCAAGAGGGCGTGGCCGTCGATCATGATCACGGAAGTCATGCGGCACTCAGACAGCTTCGCGAGCCCGGAGCTGCGTCCGAGCTTCAGCTTCCTTTATCATGGAGAACCCTTGAGCACGAACCGATGGGGCATGCGGGACAAGGATTACGATCGGACGCCAGCGCCGGGGTCAGTGCGTCTGGCCGTCATGGGACAGTCATACGTTATGGGAGAGAGTGTAGCCGACGGTGAGACATTCGAGTCGGTGCTCGAAGACCGCCTCAACAACGATCTGAATCCACGGACTGGCGCTCGATATGAGGTTCTCAACTTCGCGGTCTCCTGGCAGCATCCCACGATTCAGCTTCTGTTGCTCGAATCGAAGGTCCTGTCTTTCCGGCCGAACGCAGCGCTCTTCGTTGGCCATCTCCGTGATCCCGTCAATACCTCCGCGCATCTGGCGCGCCGGGTAGCCGCGGGGGACACGCTTCCTTACGACTTCCTCCGTGAGATCGTTAGTAAGGCCGGAATCACGAGCGACATGGATCGTTCCGAAGCAGCCGCGCGCATGCGGCCCTACGAGTTCGAGGTGCTCCGTCGGACCTACGAGCGCATAGCCAAGATCTGCCGTGAGCAAGGTATCGTTCCCTACTATGTCTACCTGGTCAACCCCAAGGACGGGAACAAATCTGAAACTGTGGATTCGCTTACTGCTATGGCCGCCGAAGCCGGCCTTCAAGTCCTCAACCTCGTCGACGTCTACGACGGGCATGACGAGGCAACGCTTCAAGTGGCGCCGTGGGACCGGCATCCAAACCCCCGCGCACATCGGCTCATCGCCGACAGACTCTACCTCGACCTCTCGGGAAGCAATTTTCTGACTGCCGGCCTCACGCCGGATACGACCGAGCGTTGAGCCGCGTATCCGCAAACGGAGCCTGACTTGTGAACGCAACGATGACGATCGCCGGACGTTTGAAGGCTAATTCGCGGGACGGCAACCCTGGCGGTCGGCAAGCACTCTCGGTATGCGACTCCGCGCGCGTGCCCGTCGAGCGTGATATATTACTCGCCGGCGGCTCGGCCTAGCCTAACTGCACCTGGCGCACGTCCAGCATCTCGGGGAGCGCGCGCAAGGCCGAGCATATTTCAGCCGAGAGCCGGCCGTCGGCGTTGATCGCGCCGAGGGCAACGCCGCCGGCTTCGAGCCGCGCCTGATGATACTCGGCGATGTTGACACCGGCATTGCCGAGAAGCGTACCGACACGGCCGATCACGCCGGGCACGTCCCGGTTGCGAAGCAGCACGAGGGTGCCGCGTGGCTCGATGTTCACCCGGTAGTCGCCGATTGCAACAAGGCGCGCGTGCGCCCCAAGGAGCGCGCCACCGATGCGGATCTCATCGCCCTTGTGCCCGAGCCGGACCTCGAGATATTCGGCATAGTCTACGTTAGGTCCAAGGCGGGTCTGCCGCACGTCGATACCTCGCGCTGTCGCCAGATGCAAGGCATTCACGTAGTTGACGTACGACGACCCGACCACGTTCTCGAGCACCCCGACGAGGGCGGTGGCCGCCAGCGGCCGGAGCGCATCATCGCCCTCGCCCGCATAACGCACGTCCACCCGCCGTACCGGCCCCTCGGCCATCGCCGCGGCGAGTGCGCCAAGCCGGCGAGCCAGATCGAGCATCGGGCGCATCCGGCGAGCCGCCTCGCCCCCGATTGCCGGTGCATTGACGGCGCGTGACAGGTCTCCCTCCACCAGCGCGGCGCGCACCGCTTCGGCAATCTCGAGCGCCACGTTGGCCTGTGCCTCGGCGGTGGACGCTCCGAGGTGTGGAGTGAGCACGACGGTGTCGAACGATCTCAGCGGGTGGTCCGCGGGGAGCGGCTCGTGGACGTACACATCGAGCGCCGCCCCGGCGATCCGCTTCTCCCTCAACGCCTCGACCAGGGCATCTTCATCGATGACTTCTCCACGCGCTGCGTTCACAATGATCGCCGTCGGCTTCATGCGCGCGAACTGATCCCTTCCAATCAGTCCGGTCGTGGCCTCGGTGAGCGGCACGTGCAGGGAGAGAACATCGGCGCTCGACAATACCTCGTCGAGACTGCCGAGATGCACGTCGAGCGCCTCGGCACGCTCCTCGGTGAGATACGGGTCGTACACGATCACCTGCATACCGAAGGCACGCGCCCGCCGCGCAACCTCACCGCCGATGCGCCCGGCGCCGATCAGACCCAATTTCTTTCCATAGACCTCGGTGCCGCCGAAATTGCTGCGCGCCCACTCGCCGGCACGCATCGAACGATCGGCGGCGGCGATTCGGCGTACGCGGGCCAGCATCAACGCGAATGTGAGCTCGGCCGCCGAAACGGTGTTTCCGGCCGGCGCGTTGAGCACGGCAATACCGCGCTCGGTGGCGGCGGCCACGTCGATCGTGTCGACGCCTACGCCGGCGCGTCCGATCACCTTGAGGCGCGTTGCGTAGGCGAGTGCCTCACGCGGAATCTTCGTCGCGCTGCGCACGATGACGGCATCGACGGGCTCGATCGCGCGGGCCAGCGCCTCGCCGGCCAACCCCTGCTGCTCATTGAGTTGAAAGCGTGGATCATCGCGAAGCGGTGCCAGGCCGTCGAGGGAGATCTTGTCGGCAATGAGTACCCGGAACAGTCCTTTGGCGGTCATTGAACCAGCACCTCCTCCAGCTCTGCCAGGAGCGTGTCGAGGGATTCGACGGAGTGATCGCCCATGTGCCCGATTCGAATCGAGCCTTCCTTGAGCGCGCCGTAGCCACTCCCGATCGTGAAGCCGCGAGCCTTCATCGCGCTCGTCACATCCGGACCGGTGCGCTGCGGCGGGAGTGTTATGCACGTCACCGTCGGCGACCGAAATCCCTCCGGCGACAGCACGGCGACCGGCAGCCCTCCCGCCGCCATCCGGTCGACCCACTCCCACACCCGGCGCGCC
>DATKCJ010000197.1:0-9477 GCA_035513275.1 Opitutaceae bacterium | reverse complement strand
CAAGGAACAAATCCCGGGCGAGGAATACACTCCCGGTGAGCGCATCCGCAGCCTGTTGCTCGCGATCGAGTCCACGAGCCGCGGTCCGGAACTCATCCTCAGCCGCGCGAGCCCGCGTTTCGTGCGTCGCTTGTTCGAGCTTGAGGTTGCCGAAATCGCCGATGGCACTGTGCGCATCGATGCATTCGCGCGCGAGCCGGGCTACCGCACCAAGATTGCAGTCACCTCCACGGATTCGAAGGTCGATCCCGTCGGCGCCTGTGTCGGCGCTCGCGGCGCTCGCGTGAAAAGCATCGTGCGTGAGCTCGGCGGCGAGAAAATTGACATCGTAGTCTGGAAGGCAGACCCGAAGGAGATGCTGCTCGAGGCGCTCAAGCCCGTTGTCCCGCGCCACATTCAGATGGACGAGAAGAGCAAGCGCATGGTGCTCGACGTCGCCGAGGAGGATCTCGCGATCGCCATCGGCCGCCGCGGCCAGAATGCGCGTCTCACTTCGAAGCTCGTCGGCTGGCGCATCGACATCGTTCGCGCCGAGACCGCGCCCACCGGACTTCAAGAGCGCATGCGCGAGGCCGCTGCGGGTCTTTCGCTCATTCCTGGCATCGAGGACGCCGAGGCCGCCCGCCTCGTGCCGATGGGGCTCGTCAGCCTAGAGGCGTTCGAGGGAGTCGAAGTCGGCGACCTCGTCGACGGCGGATTCACAGAAGAGGAAGCCGAGCGCATTCTTGGCAAAGTCCGCGAGCACCGCGGAACACGGGGTTGAGTATCATAAACCGCGCATGCTAATTTCTCCAATTCATAGATGAGCGTCAGAATCCACGAACTCGCCAAGCGAATCGACATGGACAACAAGGAGCTTCTGGCCCTGTTGAAGGCCCGTGGCTTCGAAGTGAAGACGGCTTCGAGTGCGATCGACCCGATCAGCGCCGAGTCGATCGAGAAGGAATTCAAATCCGCGCGACCCGCGGCCACTGCGACGACCACCGAGGAGCCGCCAGTCGAGGCTGCGCCAACGCAGCCCGTCGCCGTGCGGCCGCCGCAAGGCGCGTTCGTCAAGACCGCTTCCGACATCGAGCGCGAGCGCGCTGCGATTGAAGCCGCCAAGCCGAAGGCGATTGTGATGCCGCCTCCCGCAGTGCGCGCGCCGTTCTCGGCAGCACCCCGTCCGCGTCCCATCATCTCGCCGCTTCCAGCATCGCGCATCGCCCCGGTTTCGCCTGCGCCTCGTGTTGCGCCCGCTGCCGCACCGCAGCCGCAGCCGGCTCCGGTCCACATTCCGCAGCCTGCACCGCGCATGGCGCCGCCGCCGCCGCAGGCGCGGCCCGTGGCTCCGACGGTCTCGTCACCGGTGACTCCGCCTCCTCCGCCCCAAGCCGAGGCGAAGCCCGCTGCGAGCGGCGACGTGAAGCTTCTCAGCCTGAAGACGCCGATCATCGTGCGTGAGTTCGCCACGGCGATCGGCCTGCGTCCGTTCAAACTCATCTCCGAGTTGATGGAAGTGGGCATCTTCGCATCGCTCAACCAGGCGATCGACGAGCCCGTCGCAATCAAGCTCGCCGAGAAGCACGGCTTTCTCCTCGAGGTGAAGCATCGCGGCGACGTCCAGCCCGTGCAACCGACGCAGAAGAAGGCGGAGAAGCCGGTTGAAGAGGACGAGTCCAAGCTCCTTGAGCCGCGTCCGCCGGTCGTGTGCATCCTTGGCCACGTCGACCACGGCAAGACGACGCTCCTCGACTCGATCCGCAAGGCAAACGTAGCAGCAGGCGAGGCCGGCGGCATCACGCAGCACATCGGCGCCTACCAGGTCGACCGCAACGGCCGCAAGATCACCTTCCTCGACACTCCTGGTCACGCGGCGTTCAACAAAATGCGCTCGCGCGGCGCGAACAGCACCGACATCGCCATCCTCGTGGTCGCAGCCGACGACGGCTTCATGCCGCAGACCGACGAGGCGCTCAAGTATGCAAAGGAGGCGAAGGTCGCGATCATCGTCGCGATCAACAAGTCCGACGTGAAGGGCGCCAACGTCGACCGCGTGAAACTCCAGATGCAGGAGCGCGGCATCCCGTCCGAGGATTGGGGCGGCGAGACGATTGCCGTGCCCGTGTCCGCGCTCAAGGGCGACGGCATCGAGAATCTCCTTGAGAACATTCTCCTCCAGGCCGACGTCCTTGAGCTCAAGGCCAACCCGAAGGCGCCCGCGAGCGGTGTCGTCATCGAGGCCGAGATCGAGGTCGGCCGCGGCAGCACCGCGACGGTCATCGTCGAGCGCGGAACACTCAAGATGGGCGACGCACTCGTGTGCGGCTCCGTCTACACGAAGGTGAAGGCGCTCTTCGACGACAAGGGCGAGGCCGTGAAATCCGCGGGTCCTGCGACGCCGGTCAAGGTTATCGGCTGGTCCGGGCCGCCGGAAGCGGGAGCGAAATTCAAGGCCGTCAAGAACGAGCGCGAGGCAAAGAACATCGCCGAGGAATCGGCGCAGGTGCTCAAGAATGTCGTCACCGGCGACGCCGCCGTGCCGAAGGATACTTCGATCGATGCGCTCTTCGCTTCGATCGCGGCCACGCAGAAGCGGATGCTGAAGGTCGTCTTGAAGTGCGACGTTTTCGGGTCGGTCGAGGCTGTGCGCGGAATGCTCGAGGGAATCAAGAGCGACAAGGTCGGGCTCGAGGTCGTCGCCGCCGAGGTGGGCCTCGTCTCGAAGAACGATGTCCTGCTCGCGAGCACGTCGGGTTCACTCATCATCGGATTCAACACGAAGAACGAGAGCGGCGCCGTCGCTTTTGCGAAGCACCACGGCGTCACGGTCCAGCACTACCAGATCATCTACGAGCTCGCCGACAAGGTGAAGGAGGCGCTCGCCGACCTGCTCGAGCCCGACCTCAAGGAGGTCAAGCTCGGCGGCGCCGAGGTTCGCGCGACTTTCCCGATCGCGAAGGGATTCGTCGCCGGCTGCCTCGTCACCGACGGGAAGATCACCCGCAACGCCAAGGCGCGCGTGCGCCGCGGCAAGGAAATCATTCACGAGAGCTCAGTCTCCACGCTGCGGCGCTTCAAGGACGATGCCAACGAGGTCCGCGCTGGACTCGAGTGCGGCATCCGCCTCGACGGCTTCGACGGCTACGAGCAGGGCGACATCATCGAGTGCTACGAAGTTCAGAAGATCCGCGCCACCCTCTGACAAGGTGCGCCCGGAGTCGGCGGAAGACGGCCTGATAAAACAGGCTCGAGCGATCCGGCGGCTGCGGCCCGCCCTTCGCAAATCCCATGTCGAACCGAACCGTCCGCATTAACGAACTCCTCAAGCGCGAGATCAGCCAGGTGCTGCACTCGCGGTTCAGCACCGAGGCGGCGATGCTCACGATCACGTCGGTCGAGGTCGCACAGGATCTCCACAACGCGAAGGTCTACTTCTCGATCCTGCGCGGCGGCGATGATCCCGAGACCATGCGCACGTGGCTGCGCTCGACGCTGCCCGTCGTCAGCCGTCATCTCTCGAAACATGTCGTGATGAAGTTCCAGCCGAAGCTCGAGTTCGTGCACGACGATAATCCCGATCGCGCCGAGCGCATCCTCAAGCTCATCGACGAGCTCAACCCTGGCGAACCGACCCCATGAGCGGATTCTTCCCCGATCTCTCCGGCCGGCTGCGCGTGTTGATCGACACGTTGCCGCAGCGACTCGTCGTGATCGGCCACTCGCGGCCCGACGGCGATTGCATCGGCTCTCAAGTCGGCCTCGCTCGCATCCTGCGCGCGAGCGGCCGCGAGGTCGTGTGCGCGAATTGCGATCCCGTGCCGCGGCGCCTCGCCTACCTTGTGAAGGAGGAGCCCTTCGTTCTTCCCGATGCGTTGCCTGCGGGTGAGTGGACCGCGGTGCTGGTCGATTGCGCGGACCTCTCCCGAATCGGCCGCAAGCTCGGCGAGCGTTTCCCGAAACCCGCCGCGAGCATCGATCATCACCTTTCCAACAACCACGGTGCCGTCGAGAATCTCGTCGACGCGGCGGCCGCGGCCACCGCTGAGATGATCGCCGGCATGGCGCTCGATCTCGGCGTCGAACTCGACGCTGTCGCCGCGAAGGCGCTCTACGCGGGAATCCTCACCGACACGGGCCAGTTCCGCTTCGCATCGACCTCGCGCCGCGTCTTTCAGATCACCGCGCGCCTTCTCGACCTCGGTGCCGATCCGTCGGAAGCCGGCGCCGAGATCTACGAGCACGAGTCGTTCGGCCGCATGCGGCTCCTTCAGAAGTTTCTCTCTACGCTCAAGCTCGAGTGCGGCGGCCGCGTTTGCGTGGGCATCCTTCCCGCGGGCGTCTTCGACGAGACAGGAACCTCGGGCGAGGACACGGAGGGGCTCGTCGACTACACGCGAGCGATCGACGGCGTCGACATCGGCGTGTTGCTGGAGGAGCGCCCCGGCATGACGAAGGGCAGTCTGCGCGCGCGCGATCCGATCTACAGGCTCGATCAAGTGGCGGCGAAATTCTCCGGTGGCGGCCATGCTTGCGCCGCGGGCATCAATCACAACGCGCCGCTCGCGGAAATTTACCCGCAGATACTCATCGCGCTCGCCGCGCAGATCGCGCGGGCCGATGCGGAACGCACGCAATGAGCCTCGCACCCCAGCGTGAGCCCGAGGGGCTGCTCCTGATCGACAAGCCCGGTGGCCTCACATCGCACGACGTCGTCTACCACGTGCGGCGCAAGCTGCACATCAAGCGCGTCGGCCACGCCGGCACACTGGATCCGATGGCCACGGGTCTGCTCGTGATCCTCGTCGGCAAGGCGACGAAGGCGTCGCAGTATCTCATGGGCTCCGACAAGGTCTACGAGGGCACAGTGCGCTTCGGCATCGTAACAAACAGCCAGGACGCCGACGGCGAGGTGATGGAGACGCAGCCCGTGCCCGCGTTCACCGCGGCGCAGATCGAGGAGGCGATGAACAGTTTCATCGGCGACCAGTATCAGACGCCGCCGATGTTCTCGGCGATCAAGGTCGATGGCGTGCCGCTCTACAAACTCGCGCGCAAGGGCGAGGAGATCGAGCGCGAGCCGCGGTTCATCCGTGTCTCGAAGCTCGAGACGCTCGGCTTCGAGTCGCCCGACCTGCGCTTCCGGATGTTTTGCACGAAGGGCACCTACGTGCGCACGTTCGCGCACGACCTCGGCCGCAAGCTCGGCTGCGGCGGCCACCTGTGCGCGCTGCGCCGCGTCGCGTCGGGCGAACTCTCCGTTGAGAACGCGATTACGCTCGATGCGTTCGACGCGCTGCCGCTCGCCGAGGCGCACGCGCGGCTTGTGCCGGTCGCCGGCTCGGTGCCGATGCATCATCTCTGATTGCGCGAATGAACGTTTGCGGAAAGCACATCGGGCTCATGCCGCGAAATTGTCAGGGCGGAAAACTTTCCGCTCTGTCATCGCGAGGCGGCGCGAAGCGGCGCCGCGGCGATCCATCTGACTGGATTGCTTCGTCGCCCCGGCAGGAACCAGGGCTTCTCGCAATGACAATCCAACAGGGCTGACTGGAATGACGAAGCACGAGCTCTTCAACTCGCTCGACAATGCGAAGCCCGCGCGCGGCCCGGTGCACCTCGCGATCGGGATGTTCGACGGCGTGCACCTTGGGCACAAGGCGGTGATCGGCGCAGCGATCGAATTCGCGCGACGCGATGGCGGCTCAGCGGGCGTGCTCACGTTTTTCCCGCACCCGAGCCGGCTCTTCACGCCTTCTCGCGCGACCGAACTGATCCTCACGCCTGAAGTGAAACGCTGGCTGCTTCTCGATCGTCTGGGCGCCAACTTCATGATTGAGGAGCCGTTCACCGCAGAGTTCGCCGCGATCCCCGCGGGTGATTTCGTTTCGCATCTGTCAGCGCGGATTCCGAACCTCGCAGGAATTTACGTCGGGGAAAACTGGCGCTTCGGCCACGGCAGGGGAGGGGACGCTGCGCTGCTCAAGACGCTTTGCGAGTCGCACGGCATCCGGCTATTCAGCGCGCCGCGCGTGAGCACCGGCGGCTCGCCGATCAGCAGCACGCGGATCCGCGTGCTCATAGCGACCGGCGGCATCGAGCAGGCGAATACGCTCCTCGGCTACGACTATACTTCATTCGGCACAGTCGTCGCAGGACGCCGGCTTGGTCGCACGATCGGTTTTCCGACGCTGAACATGCCGTGGGAGCCGGAGTGCCGGCCCGCGCTTGGCGTGTATGAGGTGCGCGTTTCCAGCGCAGCGGGCGACGAGCGCCTGCCGGCCGTGGCGAACTACGGCCTGCGTCCGACGATCGGCGATCGCCAGGCGCCTCTGCTGGAGGCGCACCTGCTGGTATCGAGCGGGTTAGGAGAGGGCGACCGACTTCGGGTGGAATGGTGCCGATTCGAGCGGGCCGAGGCCAGGTTCCCGTCTGTGGAGGCATTGCGCGTGCAGATTGTGGCCGACCGTGCCAGCGCGGCTGCCTACTTCGGTCTCGAATAGGAGCCGGGTTTAGTGCCATTGTTTCCTTACAACCCCGGGGATTGAGCCGATAGGAGAAGATGGAGCTCTCCCTCTCGAGCAAAATGGAAACTGTTTCCAAGGAACAGCCGCCGCGAATCCTTCTCGTCGATGACGATGATGCGATCCGCGAATTGCTGCAGCTAGTCCTCCAGCGCAAGGGCCTCCAGGTCGTGAAGGCGTGCGACGGACGCGAGGCGATGCGCTTCTACAAGGAGCAGGAGTTCGACCTCGTCATCACCGACTTGATCATGCCCGAAAAGGAGGGCATCGAGACCATCCTCGAGATCCGGGCGATGAAGCGCCCGATGCGTATTCTGGCGATCTCGGGTGGCGGCAGGGTCGACCAGAGCATGCATTTGAACCTCGCGAAATCCGTCGGAGCCGACCGCGTGCTCGCGAAGCCGTTTCTTCCGAAGGATTTTTTGCAGGTCGTCGAAGAACTCCTCGCGGCGCCAGCGCGCGTGTCGACGCGCGGCAATAGCTGAGATCGCTGCAAACGATCGCGTCTGCCGCGCGCACAAGTTTTCTACCAGGACCGGGAGCTTGTCGCGGTGCCGCCTGGCTGACTCAATCCCGGCGTGGCCGACATCACGCAGATCCTTCAGGCGGCCGACCAATTCGACCCTAAGACCGCGGAGCGAATCCTGCCACTCGTTTACGACGAGCTCCGCCGGCTCGCGGCCGCGAAGATGGCCGGTCAGCCACCGGGCCACACTCTTCAGGCGACAGCGTTGGTGCATGAAGCTTACCTAAAACTTCTCGGCAAGGGAGAGCACTCGTGGACCAACCGCCGCCACTTTTTTTTCGCCGCCGCCGAGGCGATGCGCCACATCCTTGTCGACCGCGCGCGGCGCAAGGCGGCCGTCCGCCACGGCGGCGGACTCTCGCGGCAGTCGTTGGAAGACGTCACCGTCGCAGCGGAGACGACGGATGAAAACGTCGTGCGCGTGAACGACGCCATCGAGGCGCTTGCCACGCATGACTTGGAAGCGGCGGAGCTCGTAAAGCTCCGGTTCTTCGGGGGATTCGAGATCGCACCCGCCGCCGAGATCATTGGCATCTCCGAGCGCACCGCCAAGCGCCGCTGGGCTTACGCGCGCGCGTGGCTTTTCCAGGAGCTCACGCGGACACGGTAGCGGTCCCGGGAACTTGAGGGACATTGCGTGCTGGAGCCCGCCCGCACGGGGTGTGCGATGTTTTTGGCCCTTTTCGCGCCGGGATCTCGTTTGGGTATGTGACGGATTCAACCCGCATCACACACCGAACCAGCACGAACATCCCCAAGGATCGACATGAAGACTCCGAATCAAAGTCCCGGAAACCACGCCCGCACGTATGCGCTCGCCGCGCTCTTTTGTGCACTGGCTGCCGTTCAAACCACACTCGCCGACACCATTCTCGTCACCAGCACCGCCGACGACGGCTCACCCGGCACACTGCGCGCAGCGCTCGCTGCGGCGGTGAACGGCGACACGATCGACGTCAAGGGTATCACCGGCACCATTACGTTGCTGCCGCAACCTTCGACTTCCAGCCAGCTCGAGGTGACCACGAGCGTGACCATTCTCGGCCCTGGCCCCGCCAGTCTCACCATCAATGGCAATCAAACCGGCCGCGTCTTCCGCATTTTCCCGGAGCTCACGGTGACGATTGACGGCTTCACGATCGCCAATGGCTTGGCCACCGGATCGCCCCAATTCTCATTCCCTCCTGATGCCGGAGCCGGCATCTTCAACGAACGCTCCGCCCTCAGCGTGAATAACTGTGTCATCAGCGGTAATTCCGCGGTGGAGGCTTTCAACTTCAGCAGTTCAGGGGGTGGTATCTTCAACATTGCCGCTCCGTCCGGCCATGCAACGCTGACTCTCACCAACAGCATCGTCAGCGGAAACTCGGCGGGCAGCTCCGCCGGAATCGCCAATGTTGCCAGAGACAGTGGAGTCGCGACGCTTGATGTGGAAAACAGCACTATCAGCGGAAACTCAGCTGATCTCACGGGTGGCATCTCTAACAGTGCGTTCAACGGCGCGACCGCAACCACCGCCATCATCGCGAGCACCATCAGCGGCAACACCGTGCGATTTAACAATGGGGCCATCACCAATAACGGCCTTGGCGGAGGAAATGCGACCCTGATCCTGAGCGACAGCACGGTCAGCGGCAACATGGTCTTCGGTGAGTTCGGCGACAACGCAGGAATCCACAACATCAACGGCGGACTCGTGCGGATCAACTCCTGCACGTTTAGCGGAAACACCCTCAGCGATCCGGCCCGGCACGGCGGCGCGATCGCCACGAGCGATGGCACGGTGGAGATCGGGAAGACCATTTTGCGGGCCGGCGCGATTGGCGAAAATCTGTTTCTGTCCTTCGCGGGCGGCCGGATCATCTCACGCGGGTTCAACCTCAGCAGCGATGATGGCGGCGGGTTCCTGACGGCGGCCACCGACCGGATCAACACCGATCCGATGCTCGGCCCACTGGCTGACAACGGAGGCCCTACGCTCACCCACCTGCCGCTGCTGGGCAGCCCAGCCATCGATCAGGGATCCTCTGACGGTCTCATTGCACTCGGCATCACCACCGACCAGCGCGGGTTCGCGCGAACGGTGGACGACCCCGCAATTGACCCCGCCTTTCTTGGCGACAACACCGACATTGGAGCCGTGGAAGTCGCCGCCGCGCCTCCGCCCCCGCCACCAACCCCGGTTGCGGATGTCGGGATCACCTTCCTTGGAGCAGACAAGCTCAGCGTGAAGCAGGGCGAGGTGCTCACCTACACGATCGCCGTCCGTAACTTCGGTCCGGATGCGGCGCCCAACGTCGTCGTCAACAGCCTCATGTCGAGCGGCACCGGCTTCCTCAACGCGCGGGCGACCAAAGGAAACTTCGTCGCCCCACCCGTGAATGAATCCGGCGCGGTCATTTGGACACTCGGCGACATGGCAAACGGCGCCGCGGAAGGCGCGGAACT
>DATKCJ010000196.1:0-18251 GCA_035513275.1 Opitutaceae bacterium | reverse complement strand
CGCTTCCTGCGCATGCGATTCAACAGCGTGCCGATGGACCAGCCTGGCCGCCTGTTCTACATCCGCGACAACGCATCGAAGGATTTCTGGTCCGCTTCGTGGCAGCCTGTCGGCAAGCCGCGCGATAAATACAAGTCAACCTGCCGGCACGGCACGGCCTACACGATCATCGAGAGCCGCTACGCCGGCATCGCGACCGAATCGACCTACTTCGTGCCGCTCGGCCAGACGTTCGAATACTGGCGGCTCAAGGTCACCAACAACACGAAGCGCACGCGCAAGCTCTCCGTCTTCACCTACTGCGAGTTCGCGAACCTGTGGGACACCTGGCAGGACCTCGTCAACCTGCAGTATTCGCAGTTCATCACGAAGGCGACGCTCGAGGACGGCATCCTCGGCGTCACGTGCAACCCGAACTACGACTTCGACGGCAAGGATCTCACCGGGTGCAACCGCACATGGATGGCGCTGACCGGCGCCAAGCTCGCCGGAGTCGAGACCACGCGCGAGCATTTCATCGGCGGCTACGGCGGCTATGCCGCTCCGGCAGTCGTCGCGAACGGGCGTTGCTCGAACTTCCTCGCTGAGGGCGACAACGTCGTCGGCTGCCAGCAGGCGAACCTCACGCTCAAGCCTGATGAGACGCGCGAGCTCATCGTGTTGCTCGGCCTCGGCACCGTCGCCTCGCACGGCCGCAAGACCGTCGCCGAGTTCGGCAACGGCAAGCGCTGCGAGGCAGAGTTCAAGAAACTCGTCGCCGCGTGGCACGCGCCGCTCGCCAATCTCCAGGTCAAAACGCCCGACGCGGACTTCGACCACATGGTCAACACATGGAACGCCTACAACGCGCTCATCACCTACGCGTGGTCGCGCTCCGCGTCGCTCATCTACAACGGCGAGCGCGACGGCCTCGGCTTCCGCGACACCGTCCAGGACATCCTCGGCGCAATCCCGCTGCTGAAGGAAGGCGTGCAGGAGCGGCTCGAGCTCATGCTCACCGGACAGCTCGCGAACGGCGGTGCGATTCCTGTGATCAAGCCGTTCACGCACCGGCCCGGTCATGAACTCGCACCGCCCGACGAGGAATACCGCAGCGACGACTGCCTGTGGTTCTTCAACGCGGTGCCGGCCTTCGTCGCGGAGACGGGCAATCTCGATTTCTATCGGAAGATCCTGCCTTACGCCGACAGCGGCGAGGCCACCGTCTTCGGGCACCTGCGTCGCGCCCTCGATTTCAATCTCGAGCGCACCGGCCGCAACGGTCTGCCGTGCGGACTCGCGGCCGACTGGAACGATTGCATCAAGCTCGGCTACCACGGCGAGAGTGTCTTCGTCGCGTTTCAGGTCCGGCTCGGTCTCAGCGTCTACGCCGACATTGCCGAAAAACTCGGCCGGCCAGCCGAGGTCGAATGGGCGCTGGCAAAACGCGACAGGCTCGACGCCGCGATCCAGAAAGTTTGCTGGGATGGCAAGTGGTTCATTTGGGCGATCGGTCAGGACGGCACGATTTTCGGCACGAAGACATTCGCTGAGGGCCAGGTTTACATGAACACGCAGGTGTGGGCCGTCATTTCCGGTGCCGCCACTTCGACGCAGGCCAAGCAAGCGCTGAAGACGATGAAGGAAAAATGCGCCGGACCCTACGGCATCGCGCTTTGCGCGCCGCCGTTCGTTAAGGCCGACCCCGAGGTGATGCGCGCCACGCTCTTCAACCTCGGCATCAAGGAAAACGCCGGCATCTTTTCCCACACGCAGAGTTGGGCGGTCATCGCCGAGGCGATTCAGGGGAATGGCGATCAGGCGCACGCTTACTACCGCGCGTTCATGCCGTCCGCCTACAACACGCGCGCCGAGCTCCGCGAGGTCGAGCCCTACGTACATTGCCAGACGACCTACGCGCAATTCAGCGCGAACCACGGCAAGTCGCGCGTGCCGTGGCTCAGCGGCACCGCCTCGTGGGCCTACTACACTGCGACACACTGGATTCTCGGCGTGCGGCCGGAGGTTAACGGTCTCCGCATCGCGCCGTGCATTCCGAAGGCGTGGAAAGGTTTCACCATGACGCGCAACTTCCGCGGCATGCAGCTCCACATCGAGGTGAAGAATCCGCGCGGCAAGTGCCACGGGATCAAGTCGCTCACGGTCGACGGCCAGCCCATCGCGGGCGAAGTGATACCCCTCTCCGCGCTGCGCGACGGTGCGCGCATCGTCGCCATCCTCGGGTGAGGAACTTCAAAGAGAAACCGGCCGCCAGCGCCGGCCCCTGGTCATCGCCATGAAACTGAAACTACTCCTATCGTTCGTCCAACGTCCTTTGAGCTGCAGATCATGGCGCGGCAGCGCCGGTAGCCCGGCCTCTCCGAGGACGGGTGAGTCACGGACCCGCGCTCGGAGATCGCGGGCTACCCGATTCCAGTTACTCTATGAGAAGTTGATTCTTCGGGGGGTCTTGTTGTCTGCCCTCGCCCTCTGCACCGCAGCGTCTGCGCAGAAATTCGAAGGCCTCGCACTCACGCCCCCGATGGGCTGGAACAGCTGGAACACCTTTGCCCCGAACATCAACGAGGACCTCATCAAGGAGACTGCCGAGGCGATGATCGCAAACGGCATGCGCGATGCGGGCTACGTCTACATCGTGCTAGACGACACGTGGTCTGCGATGGAGCGCGATCCCGATGGCAACCTCATGGCGCACCCGGAGAAGTTTCCCTCCGGTATGAAGGCGCTCGGCGACTACCTGCACGAGCGCGGGTTCAAGTTCGGCATCTACGGTTGCGCGGGCAGGAAGACCTGCGGCGGTTTTCCCGGAAGCTGGGGACATGAGTTTCAGGACGCACTGAAATTTGCGGAGTGGGGCGTCGACTATCTCAAATACGACTGGTGCAGCTCCGGCACGGCCGACGCGCGCGATGCCTACACCCGTATGCGCGACGCGCTCTACGCCGCGGGCCGGCCCATCGTTTTCAGCATCTGCGAGTGGGGCCACAGCAAACCTTGGGAGTGGGCGAAGGACGTCGGCCACCTCTGGCGCACCACCGGCGACATCATGGACTGTTACGACTGCAAGCAGCGCTGGGAACAGGGCTGGAAGGTCATCCTCGACCTCCAGTATTCGCAGGTGCAGCCTGCCGACGGCCAGCCGGGCAACGGCATCAACGCCTTCGCCGGTCCGGGCCACTGGAACGATCCCGACATGCTCGAGGTCGGCAACTCGGGCCTGACGTTCGCCGAATCGCGCGCACACTTCTCATTGTGGTGCATCCTCGCCGCGCCGCTGATGGCGGGCAACGACGTGCGTGCCGCGACGCCGGAGATTCTCGCCCTCCTCACAGACCGCGAGGCGCTCGCCGTCAACCAGGACAAGCTCGGCAAGCAGGGCTGGCGTTTCCGCGCCGAACCCTCGCAGGAAATCTGGGTGCGCGAACTCGCCGGCGGCGAATGGGCAGTCGCCGTCCTGAACTCCGGCGCAACCGCTGCCGAGGTAGAAATCGACTGGAGCCACGGCTGGTGGTTCCTCGGCAGCGAGAAGTGCACCGTCCGCGACATTTGGAACAAGCGCGACGCCGGCCACACGACCGGAAAGTTCACCGCGCACCTCGACGCGCACGACGCGGCATTCCTCCGGCTCACACCGGTGAAGGAGTAGGAGGGAGAGACCACAGGACCATGGACCACGGACTACCGGACAACTGACTACAGGACCCCACTCGTGTTAGTTCGTGAAATTCGTGTCTCCTTGCCGCGCCGAAGCTCTCCAAGCGAAGGCGGGTCTGTTCAATCGAAAATCGAGAATCCAAAATCGTAAATCTCTCTGCCCCGAACTCCGCAATCCGCATTTCCCGAGACCCCAGACCCGAGACCCCAGACCCAATTCCGTCATGAAACTATCCATCATTGGATCACCACTTCCCAATATTCCCTGGCAGCCGCGCCCGGCCGGCAATCAGGACATGCTCTGGCGTTACACCGGCAACCCGGTGATCGGCCGCCGGCCGCTACCGCGCGTTACGGGCATCTACAACAGCGCTGTCGTGCCGTGGGAGGACGGATTCATCGGCGTCTTCCGCACCGAGGGCATGGACCGAATTCCGCACCTGCATGTAGGCCGCAGCCCCGACGGGATCAAGTTCACATTCGAGCCGAAGTCGATCCAGTTCGAGAAAGGCGATCCCGAGGTCACGCGCCACGAATATGCCTACGATCCGCGCGTCACGCTCATCGAAGGCGTGCACTCCGTCACCTGGTGCAACGGCTACCACGGCCCCACGATCGGCATCGCGCGCACAACCGACTTCGTGAAGTTCGAGCAGCTCGAGAACGCGTTTCTTCCCTACAACCGCAACGGCGTGTTCTTTCCGCGGAAGATCCGCGGCAAGTTCGTAATGCTCTCGCGGCCGTCTGACACAGGGCACACGCCATTCGGCGACATCTTCACGAGCGAGAGCGAGGATCTGGTGCACTGGGGCCGCCACCGACACGTCGCTTCGCGCGGCGGCCCGTGGTGGCAGGGCACGAAGATCGGTGCGGGCCCGTCGCCCATCGAGACGAGCGAGGGATGGCTGCTGATCTATCACGGCGTCACGACCACATGTAACGGCTACGTCTACTCGATGGGCGGCATGTTGCTCGACCACGAGGAACCGTGGAAGGTGATCGCATGCTGCAACCAGCCGTTCCTCGTGCCGGAGGAGTCCTACGAGCTCACCGGCTTCGTGCCCGGCGGGTGCTTCCCCGTCGGCTGCCTGTGCGACGCGGCGACCGGTCGTCTCGCGATCTACTACGGCGCAGCCGACACGTTCTCCGCGCTCTGCTTCGGCGACGCCCACGAGATCGTCCAGTTCATCAAGGACAACCCGCTCAAAGCGTGAGCGCGGCGCTCACCCTTTGAAATCGTTCTCGTTCTCTTACTCCTTGGGAACCCGAGAGAACGGGAACGATGAAGTTTACGAGCAAGCGGGGTGGGTACCTCGAAGCTGAAGAAGCCCGCTTGTGGGCGATTCCTCATAATCGCGCGCAAGCGCGATCCTACGACTGCCTGATCCAAGCTCGGTGCCGGGAATGAAGGAGGAGCAACTCGTCGCGTCCGTAGTCGGGTGTCTTGACGTTGAGACGTTCTGACGTCAAATTCGGCGAACCATGAGGAGGGCCACCGTTTACATCGATGACGACCTGCACAAGGCGCTCAGAATCAAATCAATGGAGACCGACTGCACCATCTCGGAGATCGTGAACGAAGCGGTTCGTTCGGCTTTGCATGAAGACCGGGAAGATCTGACGGTCGCCGAGGAGCGGAAGCGCGAGACGCCGGTCAGCTACGAGGCGTTCTTGAAGGAGCTGAAAGATCGTGGGCAGATATGAACTGCTGATCCGTCCCTCGGTGGCGAAGGACGTGCGGGACATCCCGCGTTCGGATCTGACGAAGATCCTCGCACGGATCGAGTTGCTTCGGGAAGACCCACGTCCGGCGGGTTGTGTTCGACTGTCCGGCAGCGAGTGTTACCGGATTCGACAGGGCGACTACCGCATCGTCTATGAGATCCACGACGGCCGACTTGTGGTGATCGTAGTCCGCGTGGGACATCGGCGGGACGTTTATCGCTGACAGCGATCAGGAACCTACCTTTCCCACACGAACTTCACGTAAACGCCGCGCTGGATCGCGCCGCGCGCGCCGGGAGCGCCGAATTCGATGTGGTGATCGTGCAGCAGATTCTGGCCGACGATGCTGATCCGCATCTCCTGCGTGGCCTGCCATGACAACTGCACATCGAGTTCCGAATAACCGGAAATTCCTTCGCCCGTGGGGTTGACCGGTATCCGGCGAACCGCACCCACCCGGCGGAACAGCGCGTCGAGGGCGAAGCCGCGCGGCAGCGTCAGCGAAGACGCGAGCGCGAACTGGTGGCGCGGAGTCGATCCCTCGTAGAAGTTGCCCCGGTTTAGATCCTGGCCGGCAGGGTCGAGCTTCATCGTGAAAAACGAATGGCTCGCCGACAGTCGCCAGTGCTGGGTGGGCGAATAGGTGACGAGCGTTTCAATTCCCCGGGCGCGGCCGTCGGTCAGGTTGCGATTCACAATCGGAACGATCGTGCGGCTGTCCGAGTCCACGAACGGTGTTCCAAATTCCAAGGAAGAAAGGCCGTCGTAATAGTTGTCGAACAAGGCGACATCGACATGCAGCGACTCGGTGGCGCGCAGCCGGTAGCCGAACTCGTAGGCGGTTAATTCCTCAGACTCGAAATCCCGGTTGCCCAGGAGCCGATACACCGTGCTGGCCGTGGGGTCGGTCGCGTTGACGAAGATGTCCCGCTCCAGCCGCGTCGGGATGCGGGCGGCCCGCGAGACAGCGGCCCAGATCATTTGCCGGTCGTTGATATCCCACGCGGCGCGCACGCTCGGCTGGAATTCGAAGCCGCTGAAATCGTTGTGCTCCGCTTTCGCGCCCACGGTGACGCGGAAATCGCGCCACGCGATCTGGTCCTGCACGAAAGCGCTGAAGAGTTGGTCCTGGGATGACTCCGGCAGGACGTTGAAGAGACCCTTCCCGACGTTCTTATTCCAAGTGCGGCGGTAGTTCGCACCCCAGACGATTTCTTGGCGCGTCCCGACTGCGAAGCGGTGCTGCAGGTCGAGATCCACGGTGTGCAGGTCATCGATGAAGCTCGGATCGTCGCGATGCGTCCGGTCGTAGTAGAAGCGCACCTGCAGGTCCGAGGTGTCGGAAAACGTGCGCCGCCAGCGGCCCAGGATGTTGCCACCTTCCACAATGGTGTCGAGTTGGCCCGTGGGCAGGGGCATGCCGATGACAGTCGCAGACGGCACCAGCTTGCCGACTTTGCCGTGATACCAGTCTCCCTGCACGGTGAATTCATCCTGCGCGCCGGACGCCCAATCGGCACGGAATCCCAAGTGGCCCATCTGCCAATCGTCGGAACTCGCGGCGGCGTTGAGCGTATCGTCCTGTTCGAAGTATTTCCCGAAGATGCGAAAATGGATACCGCCTTGTGTCTCTCCGCCGTGCCTGACGGCGACCATCGCGCGTTCTTCGGTGCCGGCAGACGCCTCGATGCGCGTGCCATGCGTGTCGCGTGCGCTTTTCGTTGTGATGTTGATGACGCCGTTGACTGCGTTGGAGCCCCACAACGCGGCGCCGGGTCCGCGGATGACTTCGATCCGCTCGATGTCCGCGAGGAGAAAATCCTGCACGTCCCAAAGCACGCCGGAAAACAGGGGCGTGTAGATGCTGCGCGTGTCGCTCTGGACGAGGAGCTTCTCGGAGGTGACGCTGGCGAAGCCGCGCGCACTCACGGCCCAGCCACTCGTAGTCTGGCGGGCGACGTGAATCCCCGGCACGCCGCGGAGAAGCTCGGGCACGCTCGTCGCGCCCGAGCGGCTGATGTCGTCGGCAGTGATCACCGTCAGCGCAGCTGCGGTCTGACGAAAAGGTTCGGCGCGGCGGGAAACAGAAGTCACCTCGACATCCATGAGTTCATCGAGGCTCAGTTGTTTCAACGCGCCCAGATCGCTCATCAACGCTATTGGTTGCGCGAGCGCGACACCTGATGCGGACAAGGCCACGAGGATACCGAGCATCCAGCCGAAACGAACAGCGTGATCTCCATCGCCGACCTTGCTCAAGAATGCACGGCGGGAGCGCGGACTCGAATCAACACGCGTCCTGGTTTGCCCAAGATGTGGTTCCCCCGCGAGCACAACGGGAGACAATACTGTGCGAGCGTTTAGTCAACGAGGTGCTGCGCGGATCTTGGCATGCAAAATTTGGCGTGGAGCACGATGGGTAAAAATTCTGTGAAGTAATTCGGTGGCCGAACTCAGCAGCGTTTCGCGAGGACCGAAGCTTCGTAACGTGCGACGTCGCTGAGCCAGTCGGCGCCGGCAGGGACGCTTTCGCGCTGACAGAGTTCGTCCCACACTGCGCCCCACGGGAGCGAGCGCGTGAGTTCCATCAGTGCGAGGCGCTCGTGGCCGCGGCCGGAGTTTTCGGCGTCCTTGAGCCGTGCGGATGGATCGAGCAGGCCACAGAGGATTGCCTGGCGCGTGGCGCGCGTGCCGGTGATGTAGGCTGCGATCCGGTTGATCGAGGCGTCGAAGAAATCGAGCGCCACGAATACGCGGTCCCACGCGTCGCCGCGCGCGATCTCGAGGAAGAGGTTGCGCACTGCGTCGTCGAGGATGACCACATGGTCGCTGTCCCAACGGATCGGCCGGCTCGTGTGAAGTAGAAGCCGCTTGTGGAACTGCAGATGCGCCGAGACCTTGTCGGCGACCGACTCGGTCGGGTGATAGTGGCCGAGGTCGAGGCAGAGCACGAGGCCGCGCGAGAGCGCGTAGTTGGAATAAAACTCCTGCGAGCCGACGACGAATTCCTCGCTGCCGAGGCCGAAGAGCTTCCCCTCGACGGCGTCGATGCAATGCTTCGGGCTGACGGACTTGTCGGCGAAGATGGCGTCGAACGAGGCGGCGAGGCGCTCGCGCGGCGCGAAGCGATCGGCTGGCGCATCCTTCGCACCGTCGGGAATCCAGTGGTTGTGCACGCACGGTTTGCCGAGCGTCTTTGAGAAACTCTCCGCGATGCGACGGCACGCCTTGGCATGGCGGATCCAGAAGCGGCGGACTGCCGGATCGGCGTGCGAGAGCGTGAAGCCGGAGTTTGCCTTTTCGTGTGCGAAGTAGGTGGGATTGAAATCGAGCCCGATGCGGCGGCGTTTCGCCCACGCGGTCCAACGATCGAAGTGCGCGGGCTCGAGCGCGTCGCGATCGACGACCTTGCCGCCCGTCTCGGCGTAGAACGCGTGGAGGTTGAGCCGCTGCCTTCCGGGGAGAAGCGCAAGCACCTGGTCGAGGTCGGCGCGCATCTCGTCGCCGTTGCGCGCGCGGCCCGGGTAGCCGCCGGTCGCCATGATGCCGCCGCCGGCGAGCCCGTCCTTCGGCGTCTCGAGTCCACGCACGTCGTCGGCCTGCCAGCAGTGGAGCGAGATTGGAATCGAGAGCGCCTTCTTGATCGCGGCCTCGGTGTCGACGCCGAGATCGGCATAGCGCTGGCGCGCGAGTCGGTAAGCGGCGGAGATTTGTTTGGAAGTCATGGAGGGGAAGCGGAAAGTGAGTGGGGTCGCTGCAAAGGGCTTCTGGTGGTCAAAACGCAGGCTCGTAATTCGCTCACATCAGAAGTTGGGCTACAGTCCGAGAATTTTCTGGCGGTGACGTTCGTCGGGGCGACCTGCGATGCGGGTGACTTGAGCGGGGGTGAGGAAACGGGGTTTTCCAATAGCAGCAGCGCCGAGAAAGATGCGCGCAGCCTTGTCGGCCATCAACGTGGTGGCGAGCACGGCGCGCGGCGATCCGCCGAGTGCGATCAGCCCGTGGTTCTCGAGGAGTATCATACGGGGAATCGAGCCGCGCCTGCGGACGAACGCCTTTGTTTCGCGGCGAATTGCCTGCGCGAGCTTGAGCCCCGGATCCGTATAGGGCACGAGCACCGACTCATCGCCTCCACAGACGATCTCGTCGGGAAACATCCGGCGCCGCGCGAACGTGCGGCCGTGGCCCGAGCAAAGCAGGCTGTTCACCGAGACCGGATGCGTGTGGCCGACGAAGTTCACGCCGGGCAGCGTGAGCAGCCACGCGTGGAAGACGGCCTCGGTGGACGGCTTGCCCGCGCTCGGGTCCGTTCGCGCGGACAAAAGCGCTTCGTCGATCGCCGCGTCGCGCATCTTCGCTCGTGTGAGAAGTGCGAGAAGGCCGTCGAATCGACACGCGGTGAGCCCGCCGGCCTTGAGCGTGCCGAGGCTGGAGCCGCTGGCCTTGACGATGAACGTCTCCGAATCGATGCGCGTGGAGGTGTTTCCCTCGCCGAGGATCGCGAGCTGGCGATCCTCGCGCCCGAGCTCGTGCGAAAGATTGATCAGCGTGGCGATGGTGCGGCGCATGTGCGGTTTCAAAACGGTTTGCCGCCGGCGCGTGTGCCGCACAGCGAGACCTCGATGCCGAGTTCGGCGGCAAGAGCGGCCTTCGCGTAGAGGGCGAGGTCGGCTTCCCTCGCGGAATTCGCGTAGGCCACCTGGATGTGGTTCGCCTTGTGGCGGGCCATCATCTGATCGCGGCTCACGCCGTGCGTGACGGCGTGCATGATCGGCCACTGCGGCGTGGTTTCCTGCCATCGGCGTTCGGTCTCCGCTTCGGGCAGCGACACGACCTCTGCGCGACCGAGATCCATCTTGAGCCGGCCGCGCTCGACGAAGATCCGGCTCCAAACGATTTCACCGGGCCGCGCGATGCCGCGGAGCGTGCCGCCGCCGAGGCGGAAATACATCGGAGGCTGGCGGTGCGAGTCGCTGCCGGCCCAGCCGCCGATGTGGTGCGCAGGCGGAGCGGAGCCGGAGATGAGAAACACCCAGACGTATTCGGAGGTCGTGCCGGACTTGTCGAAATCGCCCCAGCGCAAATCGTGCAGCGTGTTCTCGACCGGCTGGCCGAGCGCGGAGTGCACGCGGTTGGTGAACAGGCCGTCGAGACCGGCGCACTCGTCGACCTCGTTGAAATGCGTGATCGGCTTGCCGGCGCGGATGAACGAACCATCGGCGCGAGCGACGGGCGGCCGGTCGGAGTTGTTGAGCGTGCCTTCGACGAGGTCGGAGGCGGGCAAGAGATCCTTGAGGCCCTGCTGATATTGGATGCCGATTGTCTCGCAGCCGAACTCGTCGGCGATGCGCACAGCGGCGATGTAAGTCTTGCACTGCTGGAGCACCTGGCGCTCGGTGAGTTCGGTCTCCTCGTCCGCGCCGAAGTGGAACTTCAGGCCCTTCGCCCGATACCAGTCGAACACAGCGCGCGCCTCGGCGTCGCTCACCTGCGTGGCGGCGTAGTAGAGCGCGGATTGCGAGAGGCGCTCCTTGAAGACGCCGGTGCGATGGAGGAGTTCGTCGGGGATGATCGCGTTGAACATGCCCATGCAGCCCTCGTCGAAGACGCCCATGATGGATTTGCGCGTGCGCAAATCCAAAGCGATGCGTTTCGCGACGGCTCGGGCCTTTGCGGGAACGGTGGCGTGCGCGAGCGGCTTGACGTGCTTGCAAGCGTGTTTGACCACGCCGTTCTTCAACCAGGCCGTCAGGCCTGCTTTGAAAAATTCGTCCTCGAAGTTCTCACTCCAGAGCGTCGAGTAGCGCACGCCGGCCTTGGTGAGCGAGCCATTGAGGTTGAGCATGCCGACGAGACCGGGCCACGTGCCGGACCAGTTGGCGACGGTGAGGATCGGCGCTCGGTGCGAGATCAGGCCGTGGAGAAGATGATGCGAGTATTGCCACACTGCCTCGGCGACGATGAGCGGCGTGTCGGGGTCGATGCCTGCGAATACTTCCATGCCTTCCTTCTGCGAGCCAATGAACCCGTGCTGCATGGCAGGCTTGTAGGGATGCGCGCGGACGAGCCGGTAGCCGCACGCAGCGACAGCAGCCGTGAGCTGCTTTTCCATCGCGGCCTGCGCGGGCCAGCACTTCTGATTGGCGGAAAGGCGCAGATCGCCGTTAGCGACAAGGAGGATCTTTTTCGGGGCGGGCATCGGAAGGGGAAAGTGAGAGTGAGAGGGAAAGGGGACGGAATCTTACTCGTTCTCCTAATCTCGATCTCCTGAGCCGAGAGAACGAGAACGATAACGATTAAGAGAACGACGCAGGGCTGTAGACTGTCTGTTTGATTTGGCGGGCGAGATGCGCGCGGAATGCGGCGAGATTTTTAACGGCGCGCAGCGCGATGAGCTGGTTCGCGATGTTGCCGACGGCGGTGCCTTCCAAGGCAAGCGAGACGACAGGCACGCCGGCGGCGTCTGCAGTGGCCTGGCAGAGCAGACGATTCTTCGAGCCGCCGCCGACGATGAGGATGCGCTTGAACGTGCGACCGGAGAGACGCTCGAACGCGCGCATCGCATCCGCGTGGCCGCGCCCGAGCGAATCGCAAATGAGTCGCGTGTAGGAAGGCAGGTCGCGCGGGACTTTGAGGCCGCGCCGCTTCAGTTGCGCGTCGATCGCCGCGCGCATCGATGGCGGATTGGTGAATGCCGGGTCGGTGACGTCCAAAAGGGAGAAGGGAGGAGGGAGAAGGGAGGAGGCCCTGATGAGTCTCGCCCACTCAGCATCAGACTTCGGGCGGGCCGCGAAATCCTTCATCGTCTGTTCAAGGAGCCACAGTCCGATCACGTTCGTGAGCGGACGGTAGCGGCCATCGCCGGTGCGCTCGTTGGAGATGCGCGCGGCCAGCGCCTCGGGACCGAGGACGGGTGTGTCACTCTCGAAACCGACTAGCGACCACGTGCCGGAGCTGATGTAGAGATCGTCCCCAGCGGGATCGGCCGGCATCGCATCGTAGGCGCATGCGGTGTCGTGGCCGGGCACGGCGACAACCTTGACGCCGGCGAGTTCGGGCAGCGCGCTCACTTTGCCGAGCTTCGTGCCGGCGAGGATCGGATCGGTGAACCAGAGCGGGGGAATGCGGAAGTAGTCGAGTGCGGCGCGTGACCATCCGGTCGAGCGCACGTCGATGAGCTGCGACGTGCTCGATATCGTGAACTCGTTCTCCATCCGGCCACTGAGGAGGAAATTGAAGTAGTCCGGGAGAAAGAGGCAGCGCGTGGCGAGATCCTCGATCGCGGGACAGCTCGCGACGGTCTCGGCGAGTTGAAGGCTGGAATTGTAGAAGACGTTCGGGATTCCGGTTGCAGCGTAGACGCGTTCGAGAGCGGCGCGCGTGTTGGCGAGGCGCTTGAGGCCCGGCTGCGTGCGCGCGTCACGATAGGCGTGCGCGGGGAAAACGATCCGGCCTGTGTCGTCGACGAGCACGTAGTCGACGCCCCAGGTGTCGACGCCGACGGAGGCGAGCCTGCCCTTCGCGGCGGCCTGCGCCTTCACGAGGCCCGTCTTGATCTGCGTCCACAAGCCGGCGGTGTCCCAGTAGTCGTGACCGCCGACCGACGAAAAGGCGTTTTGGAACCGATGCACCTCGCGCAGGGCGAGTTTGTCGCGCGACCAGGTCCCGAGGATGACGCGTCCGCTCGTGGCGCCGAGGTCGACGGCGGCGCAACTGATGGAATGTTTCGATTTGCTCACGTGCGGAGAGAGAAGCTCCAAGCTCCAACAACCAAGCTCCAGAGAATACCTAAACAACGAGGGCGAGGAAATCGGAATGTCATGCTTTGCCTGCTGGCTATTGAACTTTCCCTGGATGTTGGAGCTTGGTCCTTGGAGGTTCTTTCTCCGCTTCAGCGGAGAAAGCCCTCATGCAGGCCGCCGTCGACAGTGATGACCTGGCCGGTGGTCTTGCTGAGGCGCTTCGAGACGAGCAGGAAATACGCCTCTGCCTGATCGGCGGGCGTAATTGGCGACTTCGTCAGGGTGCGATCTGCGTAGAACTGCGCCAGCTTCTTCACGAGCGAGTCGGTTGCCTCGTCATCGGTGTAGGGAATGCTGTATTTCGCGAGCGAGCCGATCACGCGATCGCGCGGAAACATCGCCGAGCCCTGCACGACAGTCGCGGGTGCGACGCCGTTTACGCGCACCAGCGGCGCCAGCTCGATCGCAAGCTCTCGCACAAGGTGGTTGGCCGCGGCCTTCGAAGTGTCGTAGGCGAGCGAGCCTTTCTTTGAGACGACCGCGTTGGCCGATGTGGTGAGCACAAGGTTGCCGCGCAGGTCCTGCTCCTTCCAGGTCTTCGCCGCTTCGTCGCCGACTAGGTAGCTGCCTGTGACGTTGATGTTGAACGTGAGCGCCCACTTGTCGTCGGGTATGTGTCCGCTCGTGTCGCTCGGCACGAAGATCCCCGCGGTCACGCAGATCGAATCGAAGCCGCCGTAGGCGAGTGCGACCTGATCGAGCATCGCGCGGATGCTCGCGCGGTCCGTGATGTTCGCGGCGAGGCCGATCGCCGGGCCGCAGTTGGAAATCCCCGTGCCTGCGACGCCGATGCCGGGGCCGTATTTGTCGGTGATCTCCTTCGCGGTCGCGTTGGCGGCGGCGGCGTTTAGATCAACGCACACGATGTGCGCGCCTTCCTTCACGAGGCGATGCGCGGTCTCCTTGCCGATGCCGGAGCCGGCGCCGATGACGACGATAACCTGCCGCGCGAGTTCCTTTTCGGCGGGCATGCGCTTGAGCTTCGCTTCCTCAAGGAGCCAATACTCGATGTCGAACGCCTCCTGTTGCGGCAGCGCGATGTATTTGTCGATCGCCTCGGCGCCGCGCATGACCTCGACCGCGCAGTTGTAGAACTCAGCGGTGACGCGACTCTCGGACTTGTCCTTGCCCCACGCGATCATGCCTAGGCCGGGGATGAGGACGACGGTCGGGCTCGGGTCGCGCATCGCAGGGGAGTTCGGGTGTTTGCACCGCACGTAGTAGGCCGCGTAGTCCTGGCGGTATTTCTCGAGGCCGGCGGTGAGCTTGGCCTTCAGCGATGCGGCGTCCTCGGACTGCGGATTCCAATCGACGTAGAGCGGCTTGATCTTCGTGCGCAGAAAATGATCGGGGCAGCTCGTGCCGAGTTCGGCGAGCCGTGGTGCGTCGTGTGAGTTCACGAAGCGCAGGATCTTCTCATCGTCCTGCACGGTACCGATAAAACGCTTCTCGACTGAAACGCGACCGCGGAGCCACGGAAGGATCGCAGCGAACGTCGCCGCGCGCTTCAGGGGATCGAGCGATTTGTATTTCGCGCCGCCGAACGCCGCGGCGTCGCCGCCCTTGGCTGCGTATTTGTCCTCGATGAAGGCCGATGCCGTCTCGATGAAGGCGAGCGTGTCGGCGTAGCACTTCTTGTCGTCGTCTGCCCACGAAATGAAACCATGCTGGCCCATCATGATGGCGCGCACGCCCGGCTGCTTTCGCTCGATTTCCTGCATCGCGAGGCCGAGTTCGAAACCCGGGCGCATCCACGGCACGTAGGCCATCCGGCCGTCGAAGATTTCCTGCGTGAGTTTCTCGCAGTTGGCCGAGGCGGCGATCGCAATGACCGCATTCGGGTGCATGTGGTCGACGTGCCTGCCCATGAGGAATGAGTGCAGCGGCGTGTCGATCGACGAGGCGCGCGGGTTCAGGTTGAAAGTCGCGTGCGTATACATGCCGACCATGTCGTCCTCCGCTGCGGACTTGAGTCCCTTGTCGGCGCGCGCCGCATAGAGCTTCTGCAGGTCGAGCAGCTTCTGCTGGTAGAGCGATGAAAAGTTCTCCCGCGTGCTCGTGCGCAGGTCGCCGCCGGAGCCTTTCACCCAGAGCACGTCCACGGAGCCGCCGGTGAGCGGATCCTTGCCGGTGATCTTCGACGACGTATTGCCGCCGCCCGTGTTTGTGATGCGCAGGTCGGCGCCGAGAATGTTGGAGCGGTAGACGAGCCGGCCGACCGGATCGAGCGACGCGGCCTTTGCGTCGTCCCAGGTATAGTTGACGTATTTGTAAGTGCTCATGATCGATGAATGTGAGAGTGAGTGTGAGAGTGAGTGTAAGAGGGAGGAAAACTTCGCCGCTACTTTGCGGAAACGAGGTGTGAGCCTTTCAAAGGGATCCCGGCCGATGCGAGCTGCGCGGGCGTCGCATCGGTGATTAGTTTGCCGAGGTCCTTCCAGCCGGCAACACGGTGGGGCGTCGCACGGCCGAGCTTGGAGACATCGAGGCAGAAATAGGAATTCGAGCACCGCCGGAGCACAGCGCGCTGGAATGCGGCGACCTCGGCGTGCGAGTTGGAGATACCGCCCGCGTCCATGCCCTCGCCGCCGAGGAAGGCAGCGTCGAATTGCCACGAGGCGAGTGTGCGCACCGCGCTCGCGCCAAGCAGGATCGCCTGCCGGTGCAGGAAAGTGCCGCCAAGCATGTTCAACTCAAGTCCGCGCGCGCCGCCGAGCTGCGTGGCCACAGCCAGGCCGTTGGTCACGATGGTGAGACCGGCAAAGTCCCGCCGCTTGCGCAGGAGAAGGCGCGTGAGCGCCGAGATCGTGGTGCCGGCGTCGAGAAACACCGTGCCCGTCGCAGGGAAGACGGACAGCGCAGCCGCAGCGATCCGGTCCTTCGCGGTGCGCGCGCGCGTGGCGCGCTCGCCATGCGAGGCGAACGAAGCGTTGTAGTCCGCGAGCGCCCCTCCGTAGGTGCGCGTGATGTGTCCGTTGGCCGCGATGGCGACGAGGTCGCGCCGGGCAGTCGCCTCCGACACGTCGAGCCGGCTGCAGATCTCCGCGACCGGAAGGAAGCCGTCGGTGCGGATCAGGCCCCGAAGCTTCTCGCGGCGGCTTTCGACGATGTGCAGGGGAACACGCATGGTATCGATGGCAGGGTGCTCCAACGATATGATTGGGGTCAATCATATAACCGCCACAGGCGGCGGTCCGCGAATTCGGAACGTCAGATTCGAGGGATGGGTGGCAGGCCTTGACCGAAAGCGGCAGAGGACTGCCGCACTCCAAGGCGCCTGTGGCGCGGCGGACGATGCTTCGTATGTCGCGACAGCGTCTTGGAGTGCGGCACTCCTGTGCCGCCTTTCACAAGTGGCGCGACTCGCACTCGAACCTCCAATGCGCCTGGCCCTTGCGATGTCGCCTACTTCCCTCGATCCAAGAGGCCTCGTGCACGCAGCCACTCCTCGGCGCGCTTCGGCCATTCGGAAGCGGTGCCGAGTCCGGCGCGCATGCCCATGCCGTGTTCGCCTTTCTCGAAGAGATACATCTCGGCCGGCACGCCCGCACGAGTGAGCGCCTGGAAGAAGAGGATACTGTTCTCAACCGGCACCGATGCGTCTTCCTGGGTGTGGATGAGGAGCGTCGGTGGCGTCGCCGTGGTAACTTGCTCGTCGAGCGACGCGAGAAGTAGCATCGCTTCGGTCGGGTTCGCGCCGAGCAATGCCTCGCGCGAACCGGCGTGGGCTGCGGGATCGCGCATCGTGATCACTGGATACATGAGGATCAGAAAATCCGGCCGGCCGCTGACTGCATCGTGCTTTGCGCCTGTCCTCCCTTCAGGGAGATCGAACAGTGTGCCGGCCGACGCTGCGAGGTGTCCGCCGGCGGAGCTGCCCATCGCGCCGATGCGTTTCGGGTCGATCCCAAACTCCGCGGCGCGCGATCGCACGATCCGGATCGCGCGCAGCATGTCCTGCAAAGGCGCCGGGTGGCCGAATTCCTGCAGGCGGTTTTTAAGCACGAAGCTCGTCACGCCGAGCGTGCTCAGCCAGTTCGCGTATTGAATGCCCTCGCGTTCCGTCGAGAGTCTTGAGTAGCCGCCGCCCGGCGCGATCACGACCGCAGTGCCGTTTGGCTTGTCGACGGCAGGTGCGATGTAGGTGAGGGTGGGTTCGTGGACGTTTGAGTGCCGGCCATCCTCGAGCATTTCCGGTGAGGCACTGGACTTCGCGCTGGGGACGCCTTCCGGCCAGAGAGGAAACGAGGTGCGGTCGGCTGGCGCTGCGCCGGCGAGTATCGGGAGTGTCATGAGCGCAATGTGCAGGAGTTTCACTTCGGGTCGAGATTGCGCATGGGCACAAGCACCACGGGGCCGAGAAGTCCGGAGGGCGTCAAGGCCCACTCTGACGCATCAAACGGCTTGTAGTGAATGTTCACAAAATTGATCTCGTGCATGATCTTCCAGTCCACCTTGCGGCGATCCATGTCGCGAATCCGGTTTGCGGCGAGGTTCGTGACGTCGAGTTCGAGCACATTGCGTCCCGCCCGCAGATGCGCGCCGACGCGCACGCGAAAAGGCAGGCTCCACGCGATTGCGATCTCCTCGCCATTCAATCGCACGCGCGCGCTCTCGCGCACGTCACCGAGATCGAGAATCCAGTCGTCGGCGTCGCCCGCGGGTTTCTCAAACTCGATTTTGTAACGTGCCGTGCCTGCAAACGATTCGACGGCCGCGCTGGCCGACGTCCATGAACCGAGTGTCTCCGTCGAAAACGCGGGCGGCAGTTCAGGTCCGCCTTTCAGGAACTCGACGTTCCACGTCCCCTGGATCGGCACGCCGTCACCGGCGGGTGCGAGGTAGGTCCACGGCGTGTGCGCTGCGTATTGCCCGCTGTTGTCGGTCCGCAGGATCAGCGACTCGCCTGGTGCGAGTTGCAGCATGACTTCGGTCGCGCCACCGCCGCCCGTGCGAAGCGCCGCGGCGCCTTCGCGACCACTCACAGGATCGAGCAACACCGCTGACCTCGCGGTTCGGCCGGGTGCCACCCATCCATCGTGGGACGTGCCGGTGAGGTTGCAGAAGAAG
>DATKCJ010000195.1:0-3920 GCA_035513275.1 Opitutaceae bacterium | reverse complement strand
CGGAGACCACATATTCGCCAAGTTCGTAATCCATCGAGCCGTAGCCGCGTGTGATGCTCTTCAGACGGTCGTGGAAGTCCACGAGGATTTCGTTGAGCGGCAGCGTGCAGCTTAGCATCACGCGCGTCGTGTCGAGCGTGTCGGTGTGATCACACGAGCCGCGCTTCTCCATGATCAAGTTGAGGATGTCGCCCATCGCCGTGTTCGGGATGTGGATCGTGGCCTTGATCGTGGGCTCGAGGATCTCCGCGATGTGCGAGCGGTCGGGCATCTGCACGGGGTTGTCGATCTCGAGCATCGTGCCGTCGTTCATCTTCAGCCGGTAGATGACGCTCGGATAGGTCGAGATGATGTCGACGTCGTATTCGCGCCGGATCCGCTCGAGGATGATCTCCATGTGCAGGAGCCCGAGGAACCCGCATCGGAAACCGAAGCCCAGCGCCGCCGAGCTCTCTGCCTGGAACTGGAAGGCCGAGTCGTTGAGCTGCAACTTGCCGAGTCCGGTCCGCAGCTTCTCGAAGTCGGCGTTCTCTATCGGATAGATGCCGCTGAAGACCATCGGATGGACCACCTTGTAGTCGGGCAACATCTTGGCGGCAGGACGCGCCGCGAGTGTGATCGTATCGCCGATCTTCATTTCGGCGGCGTTCTTGATGTTGCAGACCACGTAGCCGACATCGCCTGCGGTGAGTTCGGAGCTGAGTTCCATTTTCGGCGTGAACACGCCGACTTCCTTCACCTCGAATTTCTGCCCGCTGCTCATGAGCATCGCCTGATCACCGGCCTTGATGGAGCCGGAGAACACGCGGGCGTAGGCAATCACGCCGCGGTAGGTGTCATAGATCGAGTCAAACACGAGAAGGCGGGTCGAGGGATTGTCGGTCCAACGCGGCGGAGGCACGCGCGCGACAATCGCCTCTAGGATGTCCTCGATGCCGATGCCGGACTTGCCGCTCGCGAGAATCGCTTCCTCGCCCGGAATCTGGAGAATGTCCTCGAGCTGGCGGATGCAGAGGTCCAGATCGGCACTCGGCAGGTCGATCTTGTTGATGACCGGGACGACCTTCAGCTTCTGGGCAAACGCGAGGTGTGCATTCGCCACGGTCTGCGCCTCCACACCCTGGCCCGCATCGATCAAGAGCACGGCGCCCTCGCATGCCGCGAGACTTCGCGAGACTTCGTAGGAGAAGTCCACGTGCCCCGGTGTATCCATGAGGTTGAGCCGGTAAACCTCCCCGTCCTTCGCGGGATAAAGCATCGTGACCGGGTGCGACTTGATCGTGATGCCGCGCTCGCGCTCGAGGTCCATCGAGTCGAGGTGCTGGTCGGTCATGATCCGCTTGGCGACCGTGTTCGTGTATTCGAGCAGGCGGTCGGAAAGCGTCGTTTTGCCGTGGTCGACGTGGGCGATGATGCAGAAGTTACGCTTGTGAGATGGATCCATTGCGACGGTCGTGTCAGGCCTGCGCCAGATCGGCGGCCTCGGAAATACTCGTTACGGACCAATCCCGTTCCGTCCGTCTTGCGAGCCCGGCAAGAACGGCTCCGGGTCCGCATTCGATGAACTTCGTCGCACCGAGCCGCGCGGCTTCGCGCATGCAATCCTCCCAGAGCACCGGGGAAACCACCTGCTTCACCAGCGCCTCGCGGATCGCCGCGGGATCCGACACGGCCTTGCCGGTCGTGTTCGTGAGCACGATCAACTGCGGCGGGCGAAACTCGACACCCGCAAGGAACGACTCGAATTTTACGCGTGCCGGCTCCATGAGCCCGCTGTGGTAGGCACCCGCGACGTTCAGCGGAATCACGCGACGAAAGCCGCGCTCCTTCGATATCGCGACCGCAGCTTCGACCCGCGACTTCTCACCTGAGATCACGATTTGCCCTGGAGAGTTCAGGTTGGCGATTTCGATGCCGAACTCGGCGCAGAGTTCCGCGACTTTCTCGCGCTCTTCCCCGATGACGCTCGCCATGCCGCCCTTGGTGGCCTCGCAAGCCTCCTGCATCAGCCGGCCACGCTCAGCGACCACGCGCAGGCCCGTTTCAAAGTCGAAGACGCCGGCCGTGGCGAGTGCAGTCACTTCGCCAAGGCTGAGGCCGAGCGCGAACTTCAGTTCAGCGAGACGGCCCTGCGCCTTCAGGATCGCCTGAACGGCGAACCCGTGCACGAACAACGCCGGTTGGCAGACTTTCGTCTCCGTGAGCGTCTCCTCGGGCCCTTCAAAGCAGATTTTGGCCAGATCCCAGCCAAGAATCTCGTTCGCGCGTGCATACAGCGCGCGAGCGGACGGAAACGCGTCGTGAAGCGTCCGACCGATGCCGACCTTTTGGGCTCCCTGGCCTGAAAATAGTAGCGCGATTGCCATCCGAAAACGGCCATCTAGAGGGCAGCCTGAGCAAAAACCAAGTCCGAACTTCCTCGCTCGCGGGAGCGCCGCGCGGGGCTACGTCTTGATGAAAATACCCTTCAAGTTCATCTCCAGCGCCTGCGGGTTCGGCGAGAACTTCAAGCCGTCGCCCTTGCTGATCTTACCTTCCTTGATCAGGCGGAAAAGGTCCTTGTTGAAGGAGACCGATGTGGTCTCGGTCGACGATTCGACGAAGTTTTGCACCTTGTCGAACTGGCCCTCGAGAATGAGATTGCGGCTCGTCGAGTCGGCGATGAGCACTTCCTGCGCAGCCACGCGACCGCCGCCTTCGAGCGCAGGAACGAGTTTCTGGCAGATGATTCCGCGGATCACCGCTGCGACCTGCCGGCGGATCTGCTCGTGCTGGTCGGGCGAGAAAAACTCAAGCAGACGATTCAGCGTCTGCACGACGTTTGCGGAGTGAAGCGTCGAGAAGACCAGGTGCCCTGTCTCCGCCGCGGACAATGCGGTCTCGAGCGTGACCTTGTCGCGCATTTCACCGATCAGGATGATGTCGGGGTTCTGGCGCAGCACGGAGCGCACGGCCAGGTCGAACGTCGGCGTATCGATTCCGATCTCGCGCTGGTTGAAGATCGATTTGCCATCCTGAAAGGTAAACTCGATCGGATCCTCCATCGTGACCACGTGCTTCTCGAAGTTCGTGTTAATCCAGTTGAGCATCGCCGCCATCGTCGAGCTCTTGCCTGATCCGGTCGGACCGCAGACGAGAACGAGCCCGTCCTTGTGCTGCGAGAGTTTGATCAGGCGGTCCGCCTGGAGGTCGAGTTCCTCAAACGATGGAATGCGCGCCTTGATGTGACGGAAGACGACTGAGATCGAGCCGCGCTGCTGGAACGCGTTCACGCGGAACCGGCCGATATCCTCGGCGGTGTAGGCAAAGTCAATCTGCCCGTCGGTGTCCCACTGCGCCTTGAAGACGAACGGCACATGCTCGTCAACGAACGCCTGCACGACGTGTCGCGGCACCGGATCCATGTCGATCATGCGCAGTTTTCCACTGATGCGCAGGTAGCCGACTTTGTTGGCCTTCACGATGATGTCGCTTGCGCCGCTTTCGACTCCCAAGCGAAGCATCTCGTTGAAAATCTGTGTATGCATATGGCGGGTTTGGTAATCCGGCCGGTTGACGGCCAACCCGGCCAAGAAAAAGCTTGGAAAATGATTACGGAAGGCTGCTTTTATCAGCAAGGTCTGTTTCGTTAACGAGTTATCAATTTCCCCGCACACTGATGTCCTCAACTTCCTTCACCGGCGTATTCACAGCCCTCGTCACACCGTTTCGCGACGGGAAGGTTTCGTTTGACGACGTCGCGAAGCTGGTTGACGCGCAGATCGCCGCCGGAATTTCGGGCCTCGTCCCCGTCGGCACGACCGGTGAATCGCCGACCGTGAGCCACGCGGAACACATGGATGTCGTGCGCGCGGTCATCGCACGCGCCGCCGGCCGCGTTCCAGTCGTCGCGGGCACCGGTTCCATCAGCACCCGCGAGG
>DATKCJ010000194.1:0-10979 GCA_035513275.1 Opitutaceae bacterium | reverse complement strand
AATAGAGTGGCTGGTGTGCGGCATAGGGAAAGCGCCAGGGGACTGGCGCATTCCAAGGCCTGCGGCGCATGCAGAAAGCTCTTAGGTTTTCGCGGCAGCGTCTGGGAGTGCGATTTTGACAGGGACAAGCTCGTCCAGCCCGAGTAGCATGACTCCACCCTAATGAGAGTCATACCGACTTTTGCCCTGTGTCTTGTGCTGGCATCGCTTGCGGTGTTTTCGGCAGCCTCGCCTATTCCATCCGCGCGGCCAGCCGAGCGATGGCTCCGCGAACAATGGACGGCCCACTGGATAACCGCTCCGGATGCGCCGGCGAATGATTACGGGGTCTACCTGTTTCGGAAAGAACTCAGTGTTGCTGAGAAGCCCGGGCGATTCATTGTCCATGTCGCGGCGGATGCGCGCTACAGGCTATTTGTGAACGGCGAGTCGGTAGCCTACGGCCCTCAGCGGAGTGACGAATGGATCTGGCGCTACGACTCGATCGACCTCGCTCCTTGGTTGCGCGATGGAACCAACGTGATCGCCGCGCAAGTTTGGAGCTACGGAGATCTCGCACCCTATGCGATCGTGGGCAAGCGGACCGGCTTGCTTATTCAAGGCGACTCGGATGCCGAGCAACTCGTAAACACGAACGACACCTGGCGCGTCGCGCACGATTTGTCGCGCACGCCAAACCGCTTCTCGCTTCCGACCTACGTCGTCGTGGGACCGGGTGACCGGTTCGACGCCTCAGCGCACCCGTGGGGTTGGAGTAACGCGGACTTCGATGCCGCAGCCTGGAGCGCGCCGCGGCTGACCGGACTTGGCAATCCCTATGGCCGCGGCACGGATATCAATCACTGGCTGATGCCGCGGAGCATCCCGTTAATGGAGGAGACGCAGGTGCGGTTTGTTCAGGTGCGCCGGACTGAGGGAGTCGAAGCGCCCACAGGATTTGTGGAGGGCAATGCACCGCTCGAAGTGCCGCCGCAGACGCGCGCGATAGTCCTCCTCGACAACGGCGTGGAGACCAATGCAACTCCGCAACTCACCGTGTCGGGCGGAAAAGGGAGCCGTGTGCGCATTGTCTACGCCGAGGCGTTGATCGACGAGAAAGGCGCGAAGGGCAATCGCGACGAGGTCGAGGGGCGTCACATCGCAGGGGTCACCGACGAGTTTCTGCCAGACGGCGGAGAGCAGCGACTATTCACTACGCTCGCGTTTCGCACGTATCGCTATGTCCAACTCGAGATCGAGACCGCGGCCGAGCCATTGCGGATCGACGACTTGCACGGCGTGTTCACCGGCTATCCGTTCGAAGAACGTGGCGCCTTCACGAGCGACGATGCGGAGCTCGCGAAGATTTGGGAAGTCGGCTGGCGGACCGCGCGTCTCTGCGCGATCGAGACCTACGTCGACTGTCCCTACTACGAGCAGCTTCAATACGTCGGCGACACGCGCATCCAGGCGCTGATATCGCTCTACGTTTCCGGCGACGACCGGCTGATGCGAAATGCGATCGAGCTCTACGATCGCTCGCGGCTTGCCGAGGGGCTTACTCAAAGCCGCTACCCGTCGATCGTGCCGCAGGTGATCAACACGTTCTCGCTGTTCTGGATCGACATGGTGCACGACTACTGGATGCACCGGCCTGACGAGGCGTTTGTGCGGGACCGACTGGCGGGCGTCGAGGCTGTGCTCGGGTGGTTCGAACGCCGGGTCGAACCGGAGACGGGCATGCTTGGTCCGTTGACCTACTGGACGTTCGTCGACTGGACCAACGAGTGGCCGTGGGACAATGCGCGCGGCACAGGCGGCGATCCGCCCGGCGCGCATGACGGCGGGTCGGCGATCGTGACGCTTCAGCTCGCTTGCACGCTCC
Source organism: Opitutaceae bacterium (assembly GCA_035513275.1). Lineage (GTDB taxonomy): Bacteria > Verrucomicrobiota > Verrucomicrobiia > Opitutales > Opitutaceae > DATKCJ01. Next base: position 9,115 of record DATKCJ010000194.1, on the reverse strand, counting down.
AGCGCGCAGCAGAGCTGTTCCGCGCGTTTAGCCGGGACGATGACGCAGTTCGTTGTGAAACGCGGGCTGCGAGTCTCATCGAAGCGGTTCGTGAAAGATGTTGGGACAACGAGCGACGGATGTTTGCCGACACGCCGGCGAAGAAGTCGTTCAGCCAGCACGCAAACACGTTTGCGGTTCTCGCCGGTGCGGTCGAAGGCGAAGAGGCGACGGATCTGATCCGGCGGACGGTCGCCGATGCGACGCTCGTGCAGGCGAGCACCTACTTCCGATTCTACCTGCTTCGGGCGATGAAGCGCGTCGGACTTGGCGACCAATACCTCGCGCAGCTCGGGCCGTGGCGGACGATGTTGGAGCGCGGTCTCACGACCTTCGCCGAGAAGCCCGACCCTACGCGCTCCGACTGCCACGCATGGAGTTCATCGCCGGTCTACGAATTTCTCGCAACAGTGTGCGGAGTCGAACCCGCGTCGCCGGGATTTGCGACCGTGCGGATCGAGCCGCACTTCGGCCACCTCACGCGCGCGGAGGGAGTCGTGCCGCATCCGAACGGTGAGATACGCGTGGCGTATGAGCGTGATGGTGCGTCGCTGAAGGCGCAGATTTCGCTGCCCGAGGGCGTCAGCGGCACTTTCCGGTGGCAAGGCAACGAGCGCCCGCTTCATGCAGGCGTGCAGACTGTAACGGTCGCCGCGAAGTAGAGCGGGTCCTGTGTGTGAAAGTAGGGCGGGTCTTTGACCCGCCGCTGAGGCAGGTCGGAGACCTGCCCTACGTCACTTCGCCCAGGTGTCGCGGAGTGTAATCGTGCGGTTGAAGACGAGGCGGTCCGGCTTTGAGTCGCGCGAATCGAGGGTGAAGTAGCCGAGGCGTTCGAACTGGAAGCGCTCGCCAGCGCAGCGACCGGCGAGCGAGGGCTCGAGCTTTGCGTTGACGGTTTCGAGCGACTTCGGGTTCAGCACCTTCATGAAATCCTCCTCGCCCGCGGGCTCGGGGACGGTGAAAAGTCGATCGTAGAGCCGCACCTCGGCATCTATGCACTCCGAAGCGCTGACCCAGTGAATCGTGCCCTTGACCTTCTTGTCGGCGTTTGGATGGCCGGAGCGCGTGGAGAGATCGGCCGTGCAGCGCAGCTCGGTGACAGCGCCGGAGTCGTCTTTCACAATCTCGTCGAGCTTGATGATGCACGCATATTTGAGCCGCACTTCGCCGCCGGGCTTCAGACGGAAGAACTTCGGCGGCGGCACCTCGGCAAAGTCGTCGAACTCGATGAACACCTCGCGCGTCAGCGCGAGCGGGCGCTTGGTTGGCGACTCGGACTGCGGATTGTTGACGGCCTCGCACTCGACTGTCTCGCCGGGTGCGATGTTTGTGAGCACGAGCTTAATCGGGCGCAGCACGGCGAGCCGGCGCTCGGCGGCGTTGTTGAGTTCGTCGCGCAGAGCGTGCTCGAAGACAGCGATGTCGGTGATACCGTTGTAGGTGGTGATGCCCGTTTCGATCGCGAACCGACGCAGCGCAGCCGCAGGAACGCCGCGACGGCGCAGGCCGACGATCGTGGGCAGGCGAGGATCATCCCAACCTGAGACGATGTTCTCCTTCACGAGCCGGAGAATATTCCGCTTCGAGAGCAGCGTGTAGGTGGGGAGCAGCTTGGCGAATTCGTATTGGCGGGGCAGCGCGCGCGGCAGGCTGAGGTTCTCAAGGATCCAGTCGTAGAGCGGACGGTGCGGCACAAATTCGAGCGAGCAAAGGCTGTGCGTGACACCCTCGACGTAGTCGCTGAGGCAGTGGGCGTAGTCGTAGAGAGGGTAGATGCACCAGCCGTCGCCGGCGTGGTGGTGGCCGACGTGACGGATGCGGTAGAGAAGCGGGTCGCGCAGCCAGACGTTGGGCGAGGCCATGTCGATCTTCGCGCGGAGTGTGCGCGCCGCATCGGGATACTCGCCGGCACGCATGCGCGCAAACAGGTCGAGGTTTTCGTCGACGCTGCGGTTGCGCCACGGGCTGTCTGTGCCGGGCTGGTCGGGGGCGCCGCGGTATTTCTCGGTGTCTTCCGGACTCAAGTCGCAGACGTAGGCCTTGCCGCGCCGGATCAGATCCAGCGCGTAGGCGTAGAGCGTCTCGAAGTAGTCGGAGGCGAAGAAGGGCTCGGCCTTGATTGCGGATTGCGGATTGGGGATTGCGGAATTGGGAACCGGAGCGGCGAAGAAGTCGGGGTTGCCGTCGACAAGTTGCTCATTTGGAAGCGCTCCCTTTGCCTTGAAGCCGAGGCAGTGGTCGGCCCAGCCGGCGATCAGCCACTTCACGTCGGTGACAATCGCCTCGACGTATTCGACCTCCTCCTTGGCGGGGTTCGTGTCGTCGAAGCGAAGGTTGCAGCGGCCATTGTTTTCGCGAGCGATGCCGAAGTTCAGGCAGATGGACCGCACATGACCGAGGTGAAGGTATCCGTTGGGCTCGGGGGGAAAGCGCGTGACGATCTCTGTGTGGCGACCAGAAGCGAGGTCGGCGGCAACGATGTCGCGGATGAAGTCGCTCGGGGTCGACGGTGCGGCCTTGTTCTCGGAGTCGGTCATGCCACGGATGAAAGCGCGTAACGGCGACGCGATGCAATCGCGCAGTTGCACGCAGCGGCGAACGGGATTGAGGACGCGCAAGAGAGCGGGCAGGGTGGGCTCATGGGATTCGTCGACTGCCATGTGCACCTATTTCCCGACGCCGCGGCGGCCGACCCGCAGGGCTGGGCGGCTGCGCGCGGCGAACATCGCTGGGCACGAATGGTGGCGCCGCGCGCGGGTGGAAGGCAGGTGCAGGGCTGGGCGGGTGTGGAGCGGATGCTGCGCGACATGGATGCCGCGGGCATCGACCGCGCGGTGTTGCAGGGATGGTATTGGGAAACGCCGGCGACTTGTGAAGAGCACAACCAGATCATGGCCGAAGCGATCGCGGCGCATCCGGACAGGCTGTCAGCGGTCGCGACGTTTCATCCCGCGGGCTGCGAAAGGTCTCTCGATACGCTTCGAAGCGCGAGAGACGCGGGCTTCGTCGGCATCGGGGAGCTTTGTCCGGAAGCGCAGGGATATGCGCATGACGATCCGATTTTCGAGCGCGCGCTCGACCTCGCGAGTGAATGGGGCTGGCCGGTGACGCTGCACGTGACCGAGCCTGCCGGACGTGATTATCCGGGCCGTGTTGAAACGCCGCTCATGAAGATTGTCGAACTCGTGAGTGCACATCCGCATGTGAAGTTCGTGCTCGCGCATTGGGGCGGGCTGCTCCCGTTCTTTGAGATGAACGCCTCTGTTGCCCGGTCATTGGCGAACGCATCCTACGACACGGCAGCGTCGCCGCTAATCTACGGCGCTGGAATCACCAAGGCCGTGGCGGCCGCAATCGGCACGGGGCGGATCCTGTTTGGTTCGGACTATCCAATCCTTCCGCGCGGCGTGCTCGCGTCTACGTTCGAGCCATTTCTGGATGTTGTGCGCGAGGGCGGGCTCGCTGCCGGCGAGATCGAGGCGATCCTCGGCGGCAATGCCCGCGCGCTCTACCGGCTGCCTTGACGCGGTGAAAGACAAAGGGCGCCGTCCGGGAGGAGGCGCCCTTGAGAGTCGGTCCGTGACAGCGGGGTCAAAACGACGCGGATCGTGAGGCTGCGCGAACTTGCTCGATGAAGCGGCTGACGTGCTCGTTGGCCTTTATGGATTGTGCGCGCTCAAGAAGCGGGAGTGCCTTGGAATACTTCGATTCACGGACGAGGAATCGCGCATGCTGCACGAGCGCCTCGACCTCGCTTCCGCGGATTCCGCTGGCGCGGCTGAAGAGGAAATCGGCCTTTTCAGACTCGCCTCGGCGGGCGTAGAGATTGGCGAGAAGGAGAAGGGCCTCAGCGTCGAGCGGGTTGGTCTCGATGATTTGCTCGAGGGTCTCGGCGGCGGGGCCTGCTTCGCCGCGTGAGACCGCGATGCGAGCCTCCATCTTCAGGAGGAAAAGTTTGTCACTGTCCGAGAGATCACGGCCGAGCGTGGATCGGATTTGGGCGATGAGTTGGGCGCCCTGCTGATAGCCGCCTCCTGCGACAAGTAGTTCCGCGCTCTGCATGAGGCCGGGAATCGGGAGTTTAGGGTCCTTGGAAATCGCTTCCTGATAGGCCAAGAGGGCAAGGTCGTGAGCACCGGCATCGGCGAATAGATTGCCAAGCTGTGCGAGCATACCCGGCTGGATTTTGCCGAGGCGGCGGACGATCTCGAGGTTCGCGGCGGCACGTTTGACGTCACCAAGGCCAAGGTAGGCATTGGCCTGGAAAAGCCAGAGGTCAGCGTTCGCGGGCTGGGACTTCAGCATGTCGTCCAGGAGAAGAACCGTCTCGTCAAACTTGCGGGACGCCAGAAGCGCCTTCGAGAGGCCGAGGATCCAATCTGTGTTGTCGGGCTCGAAGATGAGCGCGTTGCGGTAGGCGATCTCAGCGGAGAGATAGAGGTCCTGCTGGAGGTAGCCGTAGGCCATGAGGCCGTAGGTGACGGCATCGCCGCCGCCAAATTCGACGGACTTGGCGAGATGCGTGATGGCTTCCTTGTATTGGCCCCGTTGGGCAAGGATGATGCCGAGGTTGTTGTGAGCCCTTCGGAAGTCGGGGAACTTCGAGATGGCATCGCGGTAGCTCTTAAGCGCATCGTCGACGCGGCCCGCCTGAAAATGCAAGTTGCCCATGACGAAGTCGGTCTGCGCGCCGTGGGAGCCGTCGGCCTTGATCATCCCGCGGATGGTGGCGGTCGCCGCGGTCTGTTCGGTCTTCATCTGCTCGGCAAACTTCTTGAAGGCTTCAGTTTCCTCGGTGGACAGCTTCGGCTCGACGTTGCTGAGTATTCCGTAACTGCCGAGGAACTTGGCGACCATCGTCGGGTTGGACCAGAAGGACTGCCCGATGCCGCTCGGTGCCTGCGCCGCGAGAGTGGACGCCGTGACGGCGATGAGTGAGAAGGTGAGCAGGGAACGGATCATTGTGGGAAGGGATTAGAGCTTGTCTGCCGAGATGTAGACCTGGGCGTTGGCCAGTTTTGCCTCGTAGATGACCTTGAGCAGGACGCCGCCATCGGCGCGCTCGTCGGCCTGAAGGATGACGGGAAGATTCTCTTTCTGGGTGAGACGCGCGACAACGCCACGAACGCCGGCGATGCCGATCTCGCGGCCACCATAGATCACCTGGCCGGAACTCGTGATTGCGATGAGAACGCTGTTCTTCTGGAGATCGATCGAGGTGATCGCGCGGGGCTTCTCGACCTCGACTCCGGGCTCCTCGACAAAGACTGTCGTGACGATGAAGAAGATCAGGAGGATGAAGACCATGTCGATCAACGGGGAGATGTTGATGTCCGTCAGCTCCTCACTTGGGATTAGCGACTTGCGGTTCTTCATGACTTTGGGGTGAGGGACGCGCGGCCGCCTGCGACCTGAACCTCGTCGATGACGCGGACGACCAGGCCCGACTGCGATTTGTCGGCGATCTCAAGGATGACAGTCTCGGGCTCAGTGCTGCGGTTCTTCGCGGCAAACTGCCGGACGAGCGCACCGACGCCAGCAACGCCTACTTCGCGGTTTTCATGGAGAATCTGGCCCGTGCCGCTGACCGTGATGATGAGCGTCTTCGTCTCCGTGAGCGGCTTGCCGCTTGGCTCTGGCTTGTCAGCCATGACTCCCTGTTCCTCGACGAACACCGTGGTGACGATGAAGAAGATCAGGAGGATGAACACCATGTCGATCAACGGGGAGATGTTGATGTCCGTCATCTCCTCGTTCTGGGAAAGTGGCTTCTTGCTCATGGTGCCGTCCTCAACCGAGGCGTTTCTTGAAGTGCTGCATCGTCATGCTCTCGAGGCGAATGAGGAACCCGACATAGTTGTTCCGCTTGCGCTTGATCGCGTTGGCCATGAAGAAGCCGGGAATGGCGATCGTCAGACCTGCCTGGGTGGTGATAAGCGCGACCCGGATGCCATCGGCGACGAGATCGATCGTGTTGCCGCCGCCTGTGGAGATGACCTTGAAGGTCGCCAGCATTCCTATGACCGTGCCGAGGAGACCGAGCAACGGTGAGACGTTGACGAGAATACCGAGGAGCACGATGCGCCGGTCAAAGTCCGGCACTCGCAACATCTGAATCTCCGCGAAACGCCGGCCGACCTCGTCGATGTTGTGAACGTTGGCCTGCGAGAATCGGATCAGTTCGCCGATCTGGCCCTTGCCTTCGGCGGGGTTCTCAATCCACCCGAGCCATGTGGCTTCAGGAACCTTGGCGTGCCCGATGTTCGCGAAATCGAGCCACAGACGGGTAACGTTCGTGTAGATGAACAGGCAGACCAGCGCCAGCGGGATCATGCAGATGCCCCCACTGACCCAGATCGAGACGATTTCTTCCCAGGTTGTGCCGAACACAGTGGTGTTCCCCAGGGGTTCAGGCCTTCGCGCGTAGTCCGTTGATGAAGCCGACCGAGAGTTGCTCCATCCGGCCTACGATTCCCTTGGCCTTGCGGTTGAGAACGGCGTGGATCAGGAGTGCCGGAATCGCGACGTAGAGACCGAACTCCGTGGTGACAAGTGCCTCGGAGATACCCGAGGAGAGCGATCGTGCATCGCCCGTGCCGAAGACAGTGATGAGCTTGAAGGTGTTGATCATGCCCGTGACAGTGCCGAGAAGGCCGAGCAATGGCGCCGAACCGGCGGTAAGCGCGATGAACGGGAGCATCCTCTCGAGCTTGGGCTGCACATTGAGCATCCGTTCGTAGAGAACTTCCTCGATCAGTTCCTTGCTGTCCGAGGAACTCTTCACCGCTGCTGTCAGGAGATCGCCAAACGGCCCCTTGATCGAGGCCGCGTGCTTCATGGCCGCATCCGTGTTGCCGGAATTCACGCCCTCTAGAATTGTCGCCAGGTCGGCGTTGGTGGCCGTCCTGATTGACGAGAGTTCGACGAACTTGATGAGAGCCACGATCAACGCTGCAAACGCGAGGGAGAGGATCGGGATCATGACAGGGCCACCGGTCAGGATGTGCTCGTAGAGCGTCTCACGCGTCTGTTCGATCTTGATGGCGTCGCCACCGGATGGATCGAAGGGGAGTTCGCCCTTGCCAGTCGAGGTCAGGCCCTTGATTGCAGCGGAAAGTTCCTCGCCGATCTCGAGGACGACCGGCTCGGGAGCATTTACCTGCATCTCTGCAAGGCCGGAATACTGGCCGTCCGCTGTCGAGAAGACGGTGACGGGGCCAACCTGTGCAAACGTGCCGTCGCGCTGGACGCCCTCGCCGACGAGGGCCTTGCCCTGGAAGGTATGGCCGCCGATCAGCTTCTCGATACGATCAATAGCCGTGTTCACGAGCCCGAGCTGCTGGCGGAACTTGTCGGAGCGCGAGAGATTCACGTCCTCGGCGGCGAGTTGGGCCTCGCGAATTGCATCGCCCAGGATCTGGCGCTCGGAAATGTGGATGCGCGAGTCGAATGCACGTGTGTATTCGATGAGAAGGCTGCCGAGATAGGCGACCTCGTCCTCGCGGATCCGCACTTCAGTGCGGAGGGAGTTGAGGTCGATCGTGCGGCTGTCCTTCAGCCGCAGGATGCGCTCGGCTTCGCGGCGCTTGCCGATGACCTCGTCTTCGAGCTTGTTGATCTCCTGGGAGAGAGGGATGCGCTGATCCTTGATCTCGTTGCGAAGGGCGGCGAGTTCCTGCTGTGCCTTCTCGAGATCGGCCTTGGAAGAGGCAACCGCCTGCTCGATCGTTTGAGCGGAGGTTGTCAGTGCCGTCGCCATGGCGACGACGAATCCTGCCGAGAGGAGCGTATTGGGGAATTTCATTAGGCGTGGAGGAAAAGGTTACTTGATCTCGACAGGGATCTTCACGAACTGCGGCGGCTGCTTCTGCTTGTTGTAGAGGTCGAGCACGTCGCCGACCAGGGGAGCGAGGTCGTTGCGGTCGGTTGCGACCCAGCCGTCTGGCCCCGGGGTGAGCACGCCCGCGAACTGCCGGGTGGCGTCCACATAGAAACCTTGGGCGAGCCCGAGGTAGAACGTCGTCACCTGCGCCATCTCGCCGGAAGGCACCTTTCGGGTCTCGACGGCGATGTTCAGCGAGCTGTTGAACTTCTCAACCTCGGTGAGGAGCACGACGATTGTCTGCATACGCTCGGAAAGGGACAGGCGCGTCGCCTGTGCGTTCTTGGGGATGCGGCGCTCGAGCAACTGGATGTTCTCGCGGCCCTTCAAGTCCTCGGGAAGCGCTGCGAGGATCTTGAGCACACGCTGCTCAATCGCTCCAACCAGGCCGCCGACCGTGGCCGCGGCTCCCTTGAGCGCCTCGTTGTCGGCGAGAAGCTTCTCGCGTTCGGTGTCGGCGGCTGTCGTGTCGCCCTCGGCCTTCTCTATGTTCTCATCGAGCGTCGCGATCTCCTTCGTGAGGAGTTCGACGGAGTCGGTGAGCGCCTGGCGTTCGACTTCCCAGTCGGCAGTTTCCTTTGAAATCAACTGCCGGGTCTCGACCCAATTCTCGAGCGTAGCACGCGCAAGATCGAAGTTCGACTGCGAAGCCGACTGTGCCAGGGAGGTGGTTGCCACAGCGGCAGCGACGACCAGCACGATGCATTTCTTGAGGAGATTATTCATTCTAGGGAGGGTGGGAGCGGGCTCTCTGCGAATTCTTCAAGCGAAAGGACAGCAATACGAGAGCACGCGAATACCCCATGGCAAGTGTGGATTGGCGGAAATCTTCCTCTGCCGGTCCAGGCGGAGATCCCGAGTGCGGGCCCCCCGCGTCGGTGAATTCTTGAAAGAAGCTCGGAGAATTTGCTTGGCGGTTGCGAGACCGCTGATTGGTTGGTTCATTGTGATGCCCGCAGAACGGGCAATGTCAGAATCATGAACAAGTCGACTCAGCCCGCAGGAACCTCACCGCGCTCGCGGCAGTCAGTCATTCTCGTCTCGGGACTCGTGTGCACGTTCATCCTCTTCCTGATGGTCGTGTTCACCCAGAAGATCTCGGGATTCGACCCGAAGAAGATTTTCGACATCAAGTCGGCGGACGCGATGCCACCACCACCTCCGCCCCCGGTCGACCCGCCGCCGCCGCCGGAG
>DATKCJ010000193.1:0-2814 GCA_035513275.1 Opitutaceae bacterium | reverse complement strand
GGTGGTCGCGGATCGGGATCATCAGGCGCCCGCGAAACATCGGCCGTGCCGACGCCGGCTCGAAACGGTCGCCGCGCAGGAAGAAGAGCCGGCTTTCTTTCAGCGCTTGCGGTGAGAAACCCTGCTTGAGGAGCCTGCCGGCGATCACGTTGTCGGCCACGGGCGCCAGGCCGATCCGGAACTCCTCGGCGAGTTCGAGCGTGAAACGGCGGCTGTTCACCCAGTAGTCGCGCGCATACTCGCCCTCCCGACCCGCGGCGAGGAACGTCTGCCTGAAGTGGTCGGCGATCGCCTCGTGGATATCGTAAAGCTCCTGCCGCAGCGAACGCTCCTCAGTCGTGGGCCCCCCGGCCTCGTATTCGAGTGAGAAGCCGAATCGCCGTGCGAGCGTCTCGACCGCGTCGGTGAACGTGAGATTTTCCGTGCGCTCGACGAAGTTGATGATGTCGCCCGAGGCCCCGCAGCCGAAGCACTTGAACAGGCCGCGGTCTGGATTCACGTGGAACGACGGGGTCTTCTCGTTGTGAAACGGGCACAGTCCCTTCCAGCGGCTGCCGGCCTTCTTGAGGGCTACCACAGGCGCGACGACGTCGTGAATGCCCACCCGGTTCTTCAGGTCGAGCAGGCTGGCATGCTTGATCATCGCCATTCCGTGGGGGCCGGACGTGGCGGGGGTGTTGAACCAAACGTGCCTTGTCGGGTCTGTTTCGTGGTCGCTCCTTGAGATTTTAACTTTCATCCCGTCGAAACGAGTGTCAAGAATCCCAACCTTTTCCGCGAAAATGCCCGTCCCACGCCAACGACCGCACATGGGTTGCCCGACACTCCGTTTGTGCGCAGCCCTCGCTGTCGCGTCGCTGGCGGGCGCCGCCCCGTCGGCTGCCGCACAGGTTTCCGCACCCTCTTTGACGCCCGAGCGCAGCGTTATCTGGGAGGTGTTGTTGCACGATTTCTCCGAGGCCGACTATGCCGGAGCGGTTGAGGCAATCCTCTCGGAGTATGAAGCCTCAACCGGCAGCAGGCTGCGCCCGGGTGAACGGGGAAAAGTGGGCCTCAAGATCTACTCCGACTCCGGCCCGGGCCTCTCAACACCGCCCGCGCTCGTGAAAGGCGTGATCGCGGCTCTTGAGCGCCGCGGCTTCCGCGATTCGGACATCTTCCTCGTGGGCCTCAACCAGCTTCGCCTTCGCCTCACGGGCTTCCTGCCGTCGCTCAGCAGCGGAAGGAGCACATTTCGCGAGCACCCTGTGTTCGTGCTCGAATCCGGCCGGTTCTACGAGTCGGACTGGTTCTACGACAGCCCGCTGCCCACCCGCTTTGATCCGACCGTGCTTGAGCGAAGCACCGCAGCCGAGGCCGAAGCGCCCGATGCCGAGGTCGACCGGAAGAGCTTCCTCGCCACGCCTCTGTTTCTCGATGCGGATTTTTGGATCAACCTGCCGGCCTACACCGATCACCCCGTCCTCGGCATCAACGGCGCGCTTGTGAACGCCACGTTGTGGAACGCGAGCAACACGCAGCGGTTCTTCCGTAATCCCGCCAACGCCCCTGCCGCCGTCGCCGAGATGGCCGCGATCCCGGAGCTGCGCGAGCGATGGGCGCTAACAATAGCGAGCCTCGAGCGATACCAGTTTATCGGCGGCCCAGCGTTCAATTCTCTCTATACGGTATCCGAACCGAGGCTGTGGGCCTCCAAGGATCCGGTCGCGATGGATGCGCAGATGCTCCAGCGCATAAACTCGCACCGCAACCGCGCCGGTTTCCAGTCGCTCCCCGACGACCGCCGGTTGCTCGAGTTTTCCCAGCAGCTCGGAGTGGGAAGCTACGACACGCGCGCGGTCATCTGGCGCCAGCTCCGGGCGCCATGATTGCTCTTGTGTCACGCGCACGTTCGCGGCGATAAAATGGGGCATGGAACTCGCGGCATTCGGACCCGTTCTCCTGCAAATCGGCATCGCGGTGGCGATCGCCGTGGGGATCATCGCGGTGAGCCACATTTTCGGCCAGCGCGCGCTCGGTTCCGCGATCAAGGATTCCGCATACGAGTGCGGCGTGCCGACGATTGGCGTGGTGCAGACGCGCTTCTCGGTGAAGTTCTACCTCACCGCGATGCTCTTCATCCTCTTCGATATCGAGGTCGTGTTCCTGCTCCCGTGGACGGTGATCTACCGCGAATTTCTCTCGATCGGCGTGCCGATCCTTCTTCCCGGCCTCTTCTTCATCGGGCTGCTCGTTATCGGGCTCGTCTACGAACTGCGCAAGGGAGCGCTCGACTGGGAGAAGTGACGGCGACACGCAGCACCCGGGCACTGTAGTTTTTAATGCATCTCGAAAAGTTCATCGCGCGCCGCAGGATCGTGGAGATTCAGGGCGCGGACCTCACGGCCGCGTTGCGCGAGATGCTTGAGGTCACGACCGAGTCGTTTCCCGACTTGAACAAGGAGCAGATTTTGAAAGCGCTGCTCCACCGCGAGAATACGATGACCACGTATCTCGGCTTCGGCGTCGCGCTGCCGCATGTACGCATCAAGATGAAGCGGCGCTACGTGCTCACGGTCGGGCGAAGCCAGTCGGGCATTCGCTACGACGGCTTGAAGGAAGACGAGCGCATCCACCTCATCATCCTGCTCATCGCGGGCGAGCGGGCGCGCCACTATTTGCGCGTCCTCGCCGGGGTCGCGCGCCTCGTCAAGGACAAGGAGTTCGTCGAGGGTCTCATCTCCGCGCCCTCGCTTGAGGAGGTGAACCGCAGACTCTACGCCGGCTTCGGTGGAATTCTGGAGAAGACGGCCCCGCTGCAGCAGAATCGGGTCA
>DATKCJ010000192.1:0-3073 GCA_035513275.1 Opitutaceae bacterium | reverse complement strand
ACGATGGAGTGGGTCGAATACATGACCTCCGACGCGCAATCGCCGATGGCAAACCTCCGCCGCGCAAACGGCCGCGACAAGCCGTGGAAGGTCTCCTACATCGCAGTCGGCAACGAGAGCTGGGGATGCGGCGGCAACATGACCGCACAGTACTACGCCGACAATTACCACAGGTATAACACCTTCATCAAAAACTACCCGGGCAACCGCGTGCATCGCGTTGCCGGCGGCGCGAATGATTTCGACTACGAGTGGACGGAAGTGCTGATGAAATCCCTCACTCGCGGCAACGGCCGGCCGCGAGCGGACTCACTCTCGTTGCACTATTACACCCGCCCGTCGACCGGCTGGCCGCCCAAGGGATCCGCCACCGACTTCGACGAGTCGCACTGGTTCATCGTCCTGAAGAATACGCTGAGGATGGAGGAGCTCGTGACGAATCACTCCGCGATCATGGACCAATACGATCCGGAGAAACGCATCGGCCTCGCTGTCGATGAGTGGGGCACCTGGTATGAGAAGACGCCCGGCAGTCCCAACGGCTTCCTCGAGCAACAGAACACAATGCGGGACGCGATGGTCGCCGCGCTGAACCTCCACATCTTCCAAAAGCACGCCGACCGCGTCTCGATGGCAAACATCGCGCAGATCATCAACGTGCTCCAGGCGGTGATCCTCACCGACAAGGAGCGAATGCTTCTCACGCCGACCTACCACGTCTTCGAGATGTTCAAGGTCCACCAAGGCGCGACTTCGCTTGCCGTCGAACTCACGGCGCCCGACTACGCGTTTGGCGAGGAGAAGATTCCCGGAGTGAGCGCGTCCGCCTCGAAAGACGCCGCCGGCAAGATCCACCTTTCGCTCGCGAACACGAATCCAAATGAAGCGATCACCATCACGTGCACACTCGAGGGGATTTCGGCGACCTCGGTCACCGGACGGATCCTCAACTCGACCGCGATGAACGCGCACAACACCTTCGACGCGCCGGAGACGGTCAAGCCTGCTCGCTTCGACGGCGCCACGATTGAGGGCTCGAAACTGACGGTCGATCTTCCGGCGAAGTCGGTGGTCGTGCTGGAATTGTGATCGTTGTTCATCTGTAGGGTCGCCGCTTGCGGCGACCTATCAATCCAGGTCGGCGCAAGCACCGACCCTACAAGGTAGAACTCTCCGATGATCCGCCTCCTTTCCGTTGCGATCCTCCTCACCCGGATTGCGACTTCCGTTTTCGCCGTCGACGCCGCTACCGCCATCGCGCCCAAGCCGCTCTACCGCGATCCTGTTTATGACGGCGCGGCGGATCCGGTGGTGATCTGGAATCCGACCGTGGGGAAATGGTGGATGTTCTACACAAACCGCCGCGCCAACCAGCCCGGCTTGTCCGGTGTCGCATGGGTTCATGGCTGCAGGATCGGAATCGCCGAGTCGGGGGATCGAGGCGTCACATGGACCTACGCCGGCACGGCGGAAATCGAACTGCCGCCAGAGATCGGCGGCACCGAACCGACGCACTGGGCGCCGGATGTGATCACAGCGCCGGATGGCATGCATCACATGTTTCTCACGGTCGTGCCCGGCATCTTCGAGAACTGGCAACACCCGCGACGGATCGTGCACCTCACGAGCAGCGACCTTCGAAACTGGAAATACGAGTCGGCGCTCTCGCTCGCGTCCGACCGCGTGATCGACGCGCGCGTGTTTCCGCTCCCCGACGGCGGCTGGCGGATGTGGTATAACAACGAGCGCGACGCGAAATCGATCTACCACGCCGACAGCACCGACTTGTTCTCGTGGACCGACAAGGGCAAGACCGCCGGAGTCGGCGAGCGCCCCGGCGAGGGGCCGTATGTCTTTCAGTGGACGGGCGCATACTGGATGCTTGTCGACTTGTGGAAGGGCCTCGGCGTCTATTGTTCCACCGATCTCGAGACGTGGACGGCACAGCAGGGAAACCTCCTCGATGTGCCGGGCAAGGGAGCGGACGACGGCGTCAACGGCGGCCATCCCGGAGTTGTCGTAAGCAACGACCGCGCATTCGTGTTCTACTTCACCCACCCGGGACGCGCCGGCACAATCAGTCCCGACGACAAGGACAACCTCGATCTGCGCCGCAGTTCAATCCAGGTCGTGGAACTCGTCGAGCGCGACGGCGTCCTCTCCTGCGATCGCGACGCGCCGACGGCCGTTCGCCTGATTCCACCAATTCAATGAGTTCGGACGGCGGACTTGCCGACAGTCTTGCTGCTGCGTAGAGTCCGCCCATGCACGAACTCGTTTTTGAAGTCACGCAAGAGGCCGACGGCGGCTACGTAGCCGAGGCACTGGGCGAAAGCATCATCACCCAGGCCGACACTTGGGAGGAACTGCGAGCGAACGTGCGCGAGGCAGTCGCCGCATTTTACTTCGATCAGCCCGCGCCAAAACGCTTGCGGCTGCATTTTGTGCGCGACGAGGTCTTGGCGTGAAGTTGCCGCGCGACCTGAACGGACGTGACCTAGCGCACGTGCTGTGCGCGCACTGGGGTTACCGTCAGGTCAATCAGGTCGGCAGCCACATTATCCTGCAAACCGAAGCGCCGAAGCATCACCGACTCTCCGTGCCGGATCACAAGCCGCTGCGCACCGGGACGCTCAATGCGATCGTGCGCGCCGTCGCGCTGGCCAAGGGCGTGGACCGCGAGACGATCCTATCCTCGCTGTAGTCGCCAGCTTTCCTCGACGGCTTACGCGAGCGCGATACGAATCGCATCTCGATCCAGGTGACAGAGCCGGTGGAAGTCTCGGGAATCAACCGCGCGCTATTCTTTCCGTAGGCTGAAATAGCCACCGAAGAGTGCCAGACTGAGAAAGCAAAAACCGCTCACGCTGTTCACTGTCAGGAGCGCGGAGTCGGCAATCGCTATTACAAGGAACGCGGCTACGACCAGAATGCCCAAAGATAAGAAAACAAAACGCATTTTTCTACCGAACAGCGGCATTCAGCCTGACTGCATCTCGTCGCAGGTTTGCCACTGCGAGGAGACTACAATGACCCTCCCTCGGCAAGGTCCACCACAAAGACACAGAGACAC
>DATKCJ010000191.1:0-3217 GCA_035513275.1 Opitutaceae bacterium | reverse complement strand
GGACGAGAACTTTTGGGATGCCCAGCGAGCGGGCGATCGCACAAGCGTGCTGAGCACCTGCTCCACCAAAGGAAACGAGCACGTGGTCTTTCGGGTCGTAACCTTTGGCGACTGAAACATTGCGGATCGCCCGCGCCATGTTCGCGTTGGCGATCTTCAAGAAGCCCTCGGCCAATTCGGCCGGTGTAAACCGAGCGCCGCCAGGCGCTCGGGCGATGCGATTGCAGAGGGCCAGCAGTTTGCGCTCGACGATCCGGCTGTCCAGCGGAAAGGGAAAGCGACTGGAGAGAATCCGCCCCAAGTAGAGATTAACGTCCGTGACTGTCAGAGGGCCGCCGCGCCCGTAACAAGCTGGTCCCGGGTCGGCGCCGGCGCTGTCTGGGCCGACGGTAAGCATCACACCGTCGAATTCGCAGATGCTCCCCCCGCCGGCGGCGACCGTTTCGATCGCGAGCATCGGCGCGACCACGCGGACTCCGGCTTTCTGCGTTTCAAACTCGCGCTGATACCGACCGTCGAAGCGCGCCACGTCGGTGCTCGTACCGCCCATGTCGAAGCCGATGGATTTCTCAAAACCGGCTCGCTGCGCGATCCGCGAAAAACCAATCACTCCCCCGGCGGGGCCCGACAAAATGCTGTCCTTTCCAACGAATTGGTCGGCATCGACCAATCCACCGGCCGAAGTCATGATCTTCAGTTCGCTATCCTGCAACACGCGGCGGAGTGCAGCGATGTATTGGCGGAGTACCGGATTCAGATAGGCGTCGACGACCGTCGTGTCGCCGCGGGCGACGATCTTAATCAAGGGCGCGAGGCGGCTCGACGTGCTGATCTCGGTGAATCCGGCTTCGCGGGCGATGCGCTCGACAAGCAGTTCGTGGGCCGGATGCGCGAACGAATGCAACAGACAGATGGCGATAGACTCGATGCCGGATTCCTTCAAGTCCGACAACTGCCGCCTAACGGTCTCTTCGTCCGGGGCTTTGAGAACCGTCCCGTCCGCTGCCAGCCGCTCGTCGACCTCAACTGCCTGCTCGAAGATCGGCTGTGGCTTCCGAATGGCCAAGTCGAACAGCCTCGGTCGGTCCTGATACGCAATCCGCAGAACATCCGCGAACCCCTTGGTCGTGACGAAAGCCGCTCGCGCTCCCCGACGGGTCAACAGGGCATTCGTCCCCCGCGTCGTCCCCAATCGCACCGAGACACGGGGAATCGGGTCGTCGAGCTGCAGCCCCATCAGATAACGAATGGCGACAATGGGAGCGTCTTCGCCGCTGGCAAGTTCGTAGGGCGTTGTAGGAGGCAGTTCCTTTGCTAGTGGCTGATCTAGAGTGAGCATGCCGGTGCGATGATCGAAAGCGGTCACCTTGGCGAGCTGAATGGTCCGCCCCGAGTCGTCGAACAGACCAACCCGATAGCCAACCCAGAAACCCGGCGGATCATTGACTCGCAGCGGATCTCTGAAGATGTCTTGGACTGTCACTTGAGCTATCTTGCCTTTGGTGGCACCGGAACTGAGGAGCTTCCAGGGGATCAATCTTCCGTCGGGTCTGCGGGCGATACAGTCGGTAAACGTGCCACCTACGTCGATCCAAAATTCCCAGGGTGCTGCTGTTGCTGGTTGTCTCATTAGCTCACCTGCCTGAAGTGTGAGAATCTCGGTGCGGCGGAGTGCTGCACTCCTCGATTGCAAATCCCCTAAGCAAGCGTCATGCCAAAAGATTAGGTATGATCGTAACTGTCTGATAGACAAAGAGTTGCGACTCGCATTCCGCGCTAGTGAACGAGCAGAAAGTGGACTTCTACCGACAATTCTTGATAATGCACGCGCAAGAATTGTCTATCCGGGAGATTTTTCAATGGCGCTTATCGGCAGGTCTGAACGAGGTTCGGTGGTGGCCCTCTCCAAGTTGCACTACTGCAACCCATTCCTTGAGGAGCGGATCGAACTGGAACGCGAAGCGCTCGGATCGCAATTCCATGAGGGGCTGCCGGTCCGTGTCGAGTTACACTACGAGAAAGACGCGAATCTCACGAGTCTGGGCAAGCGGATTGAGCAGGTGACCGATAGGCTGCGGCAACGCCTGGCCGATGGTGCAGAGGCCGAAGACTGGGAACTTGTGGTGTATGAGGACCTTGTCCTCTACTTGCTCTACCGGCGGTACCGAATTGACCTGGAACAGGCACTCTTGGAATCATTTCAGAAGTCGTTAAGAAGCGTCCGCATCAGTTTCTGGCAGCGATTTCGCGACGACCATCGTTTTTATCTCTACCTCCCCGACCGACAACTTCCAACAAAACACGATGCGGCACGCCTCCTGGCCGATTCGTTCCAACTCTGCCGGGCTTTCAGTAATATCTTCAACCACATCGCCGGCACATCAGCGGTCACGGCCCGGCTCCGCGCGACGGTCTGGGAGTCCATTTTCACGCACGACATGCGTCGCTACCGACGCTCGCTCTTGACGTGTATGGACAAGTTCCCCACTCTGATCACAGGGCCCACCGGCACTGGAAAGGAATTGGTGGCTCGCGCTGTTGCACTATCGCGGTATATCCCATTCCAGCCCAAAACGCAGGAATTTGCTACAAACACGTTTCACGCTCTGAATTTGTCCGCACTCGCACCGACATTGATCGAATCAGAATTGTTTGGCCACATGAAGGGCGCATTTACGGGAGCCGTCTCCGACCGAAAGGGCTGGTTCGAAAAATGCGGCACTCTCGGGACGGTATTCCTCGATGAGATCGGCGATCTGGACCTTGCGATTCAGGTCAAGTTACTACGGACGATTCAGCAACGCACGTTTCAGCGGCTGGGCGGCACGGAAGACCTGAGATTCGACGGAAAAATCATTGCGGCCACGAATCGGAACTTGGCCGATGAGATGCGTAAGAATTGCTTTCGCGACGACCTCTATTTCAGGCTCTGCGGAGATATGATCGTCACGCCGTCGCTGCGCGAGCAGCTTGACGAGTCGCCCGGCGATCTGCGCCATCTCCTCCTGTTCATTGTCAGAGGGATCGAGGGAATCCCCGAAAACGAAGTTGAGCCACTGGCCCAAGAAGTTGAACAGTGGATTGGCAATCACGCAAAGCTGGGGTCCGGTTACGCTTGGCCGGGCAACTTTCGCGAGCTCGAACAGTGCGTGCGCAACGTCATGATTCGAAAGCAATACCAGCCGCCTTCATACGAAGCAATCGACGACCCGCGCCG
>DATKCJ010000190.1:0-12897 GCA_035513275.1 Opitutaceae bacterium | reverse complement strand
TGCCGCCCGGCTCATACACCGCATTGATCCGGACAAAGAGCGAAATCCCAGCGGAAGTCCTGGGGGAGATCTACGTTGTTCCCTGACAGCTCCGGACCGACCCCGAAGACCGCAAAGACATTTCAAGACGATGAAAACACTGCTTCTTGCGGGGTTGGTTGCGACGACTGCCTTCGC
Organism: Opitutaceae bacterium; assembly: GCA_035513275.1. Lineage (GTDB taxonomy): Bacteria > Verrucomicrobiota > Verrucomicrobiia > Opitutales > Opitutaceae > DATKCJ01. Next base: position 12,720 of record DATKCJ010000190.1, on the reverse strand, counting down.
GCAGGCGCCGGAGTCGGTCGGCGGGAAAATCTATCATGAGCATTCCTACCCGTTGCAGGACTATGTCTTTGGTGGTCTCAGCTCCACCACGAGCGTTACATCGCTTCGCTACGACGGGACTTACTCAACGATTTTTGAAGAATTGTCGCAATACGCGCTTGAATTTCCCGAGATGGGAACGAGGACTATCCGGCCGACCGACGCTGGCACCTTTGTCTATGTGAAGACAGGCGCGAACACCGCGACGATCACGCTGACATCGACGAAAGGATCGGGCGTTGTTACGAGAACGCTGAGCTTTTTCAGCGCGAACCGTGGAATCCTCGCCGGGGAGCTTTTCCCGGGCGGCACAGGAGGTGGCTTCTCGCTTTCGTCGATCGCCGACGCGCCGGTCGTGAACATGTCCGCCCGTGGCACGGCGAGTGCGAGCAAGCCACTGATCGTGGGCTTCTACGTTTCAGGTGGCCCTCGATTCGTTCTCGCACGAGCAATCGGTCCGACGTTGGCCGATTATGATGTGCCCGACGCTGCGGAGGACACGACGATCGCGATAATGCCGACGTCGTCTTCTCCGGATCTCGAGGTTGTGCTGCTCGGCGCCTGGAACGACGATTGGGAAGTGGAACCCAACACCTACCGTTCGCTTGCACCGGGCGCGGTGACTCCCGTGACTACGATTGGCGAGTTCATGGGGGCGTTTCCACTTCCCGAAGGCTCAAAGGATGCGGCGGTTGTAGTCGCTCTCCAACCCGGAGGCTATACGGCTTTGATCCGGACCAAGAGCGAAACGCCGGCGGAAGTTCTGGGAGAGATTTACATCATTCCCTGAACGACTGTTGACGACACAGGGCGGCCTCAAGGCACAAAATAGCCACTTCTACGACGGGCATCCGGCGCTTATAGTCAGTCGTCGATGGGATGCGAGGATTGCCACGGTCATTCATCCTGGCCACACCTCTGGCTGCCCGGCTCGATGAAATCGGACGTCCCACACGTTCGCTGTCGTCGCGGAAACAAGCTCTTTGGAGCAGGCGACTGCCGGGCGCACCGCGTCGACGGGAAGGCCGAGGAAACATTTTCAAACTATGAAAGCACGACTTCTTGTGGGGTTGGTTGTGACGACGGCTTTTGCCCAGGCACCGGACAATTTTTCCGGCCTGATTCTCCATGAGTCCTCGCACGAAATGGGATCGCTCGTTGTCGGGAGCTCAGTCGTGTCCCTCCGCCCGAACGGCACCTACGCTACGATCGTGCGGGAGGAGTTCCTCTGGCATTCGCTGTTTCCGGAGCTGCCAATCAAGACGACCCTCAAGGCGGATGAGGGCATCTTCGCCTACAAAAAACGGGGTCGGAGTCGGCAACCCTCACCCTGACCTCCTCCAGCGGACAAGGGGTCGTGATCAAGGATCTCTTGTTCTTCTCCGAGAGCTCGGGGATCTATTCGGTCGCGCCACTTCTCTACGGCACCTTTACCATCTCGTCTGTTTCTGAGGCACCGATCGTGAATACGTCCGCCCGCGGCATGGCGAGCGCGAGTAAGCCGCTGATTTTTGGATTCTACGTTTCGGAGCGTCCGCGCCATGTCCTTGTGCGTGCGATCGGTCCGAGCTTGGCGGAATACGATGTTCCCGATGCGGCGGAAGACACGACTCTGGAGCTCGTCGCTGCGGCGCCCTCTGCGCCCGGACGCCCGGTATTGAGAGCACTGAACGACGATTGGGAGATCGACAGTTACCACAATCTTGCCCCCGGGGCGTCTTCACCCACGACCACGATCGGCGAGTTCATGGGAGCGTTCCCAATGCCTGAAGGTTCGAAGGATGCGGCGCTTGCCGTGCGACTGTCGCCGGGCTCTTACACCGTTGTCATCCGCACGAAGAGTGAGACGCCGGCGGAAGTCCTCGCGGAGATCTACGTCGTTCCCTGAGGGACGGCGAGAGCCCAGGACCCGAACCAATGTCGGTTAGGAATCGGTCCTTGTTTCTTTCGCAAGGAGCAGCGCGCGACTCTCGCGACAAAGTGCCACTGGTTATGCTTTTGGGAGCATCAACTGCATTGCTAGCGCATTTCGCAAGGCCGGCAGCTTGGTGCGAACAATGTCCCAAATCAGTTGGTCGTCCACGTTGTCATACCCGTGGATCAACCTATTCCGAAGGCCCACAATGCGCGGAACATCTGGGAGCAGCCGCGCCACATTGTCGTCCTCCTTTGACGCTTTGCTCAGTGCTTCACCGATGATCTCGAACTGCCTCTCGACGGCGGAGCGAATCAGTGCACTCGCTGCGAAACCTTCAATGTCCAGTCCACTTGTGAATGATTCAATAGCGTCGCACGCCGCCTTGGCGTCCATCAGCCGCTTGAGTGTCTCAGGCCGCATACACGGTGGCGCGGTCGGGCGCGATGTTCCGTAGAAGCACCGGATTGCGAAGCGACCGCTCGGTCACGAGGTCCACTCGGCGTCCGAGAATCTGCTCGAGACTCTCCGCGAGCCCCAGAAACCGGTCTGCGTAGCCGGGAGCCTCTGGCGAACGAAACCGGACAATGAAATCCACGTCACTTGATGCCGGATCAAAGTTAGCGCGAGTTGCCGAGCCAAATGCTTCCAATCGCTCCACGTCGAAGCGCTGACAAGCTTCCGCCACCTCCTGGCGGTGCGACTCAAGGACCGGATTCATACCTCAAACGAGTAGGGCGAGCAGGATGGAACGTCAAGTAAGGCAGCCCGTGGAACGCGCATCATTGGTGGGCAAGTTTCGGCGTGACGCGCGGAGCGTGTCGAGCGAGATTCCCCGCCTCCCTTATGGGCAAAATCGTCTCTCTTGTATGGGCCGTCGCAGTCGCTTGCGCCGCGTCGATTCCGTCTGCGATGGGCCAGACGCCGGCCACAGCGCCTGAAGTATCGGTCCGCAGCCTGAAGTTCAACTACGTGCGGGTCGACGGCCAGCAGGGCACGGCCCTCGAAACCGAGGTCGAACTCGACGTGCGCGGCTCGGGCGCGACGGGGCGCAATCCCCGCTTCGTCGACAACGTCCGCGTCGCGCTGATGCTCGCCGTGCAAGCTCGGGGCCGCGCGGGCGCTGAGTTTCAATATTACTACGCCGAAGCCGAGGCTGTGACGCTTGAGGCCGGCACACGGTCGATGCGCTTCTACTTGCCGCCCGAAATCGTGAAGCGCGACAGCCTCAGCGGCGAACCGTACGCATTCTCAGTGGAGCTCGCGCTCGACGGCCGCATGCTCGTGCCGCAGCGCGCGAGTGTTTCCGAGACGCTCCGCGACCGCGCACGCTATGATGTGTTTGTGCAAAAGGTGACCGAGGCCCGCGCCACGACCGACGGCATTCTCGTGCCGCAGCACCTGTTCATGACTGGCCTGCGCGACGGGCGCGAGGCGCCGGCGGTGATTCGTAAGGCAGGGCGATGACCGCTAGCACCGCGAAGGCTGACTCACCGAGTAGCGCAGGTCTTTGACCTGCGTCGGCAGGTCGGAGACCTGCCCACGGATCAACTGCCGCTTCCCGCCGACGTCCGCGGACTTTTTCCTTGCTGGCCGGCTGTCTTTATAGAACCAAAGAGGTCCCCTATGCTCTCTCGCGTTGTAGCCATGGATTGTGGCGCGAGCCGCTTTGCCTTGGCCGCATTCTCGGCCCGGCAGGACGGCAGCCTCGTGCTTGAAGACTCGGCTTTCTTCCCGCATCCGAGTGGCGTTGGCGTTGGCACGCCATGGATCCGCAGTGCGAACGAGGCGCTTCAATCAGCGGGCATCGCGCGGCGCTTCGCGGGGCCGCTGTTCATTTCGCCGCCGAGCCATGAGACGCTGGTCAAGTTTCTCAAGGTCCCCCAGGTCGACGAGTCGAAGCGCGCCAAGGTCATCCAGTTTGAGGCGCAGCAGAACATTCCCTATCCGCTCAACGAGGTCGTGTGGTCGAGCGAGCCAGTCTTCGACGACGTGCAGGAGTTCGAGATCGCGCTCGTGGCCGCGAAGCGCGAGCTGATGGAGGAGCTTTGCGGCTCGGTGCGTCGCGCCGGTGCGATGCCTGCGCGCATCGAGCCCGCCTCGCTCGCGCTGCATCGCGCGTTCCGCCACAACTACCCGGACATCGGTGGCTCGATCCTCCTCGTCGACATCGGAGCGCGGATGACCGAGCTCGTGTTCACGAACCCTTCGCGCTACTTCGTGCGCTCGGTTTCCGTCGGCGGAAACACCTTCACGCAGGCATTCGCCGACGAGCTCGGGCAGACGTTCGACGAGGCCGAACTCACGAAGGTGCGCATTCTCGGCGGGCAGGCCGTGCCCACCGAAGGCTCGCCGGTCGCGCTTGCTTTTGAGAAGGCGGCGGTGGCGCTTGCAAACAAACTCAGTCTCGAGATCACGCGCTCAACCGTCTCCGTGCGACGCCACACCGGCGGCGACGCGCCGGCGTTCGTCTATCTCACCGGAGGCGGATCGCAGATCGGCAGACTGCAACCGTTGCTCGCCGAGAAGCTGCGGATGCAGGTCGAGTGGTTCGACCCGTTTCGCCGCGTGACCGCCGCAGATCCCACGGCCGCCGAGCCGCACATGCATCAACTCTGCGGACTCATAGGCATCGCGGTTGGCGCGATGGATAGAGATCGGTCCCGCGCTGGAGGGATCGATCTCCTGCCTCCGCAGGTCCGAAAGGCGACGGAGTTCCGCCGCCGCCAACCATTGATCCTCGCGTCGGCCGTGCTCGCTACGGCGGCGCTCGCGATGCCCGGGATCCACTATCGAGGTGAGGCGAACGCGCTCGCGAGCGAGGTCGAAGCGATCGACTCGCTGCTCGCGCGGCCGCGTGCGATCCAGGCGCGCAATCGGGAGAACCTCCGCCTGATTGAAGAGGCGAAAACACAGGCTGACGCGATCGGCGCGCTCGTCGGCACGCGTTCGAACTGGATCAACTTTCTCTCCGACCTCCAGCGCCGGCTCGCGAACGTCGGCGACGTGTGGATCGACCGTCTTCAGGTCATCCGCGACACCGCCGATTCCGTGCCCGTGGTCGAAGGGATGTTCGGTGCCCCGCAGCCGACGCCCGAAGGCGAGGTCGCGAAGGTTCCACTTCGGCTCTTCGTCGCAGGCCGGCTCGTCGACCGGAAGAATCCCATCTCGAAGGTGAGCCAGGAGTCGACCGATCGCGTGCGCGCGCTGATGGCGAGCCTTGATGAGTCGCCGTTCGTCGCGTCGGTCGACAACGAACGTTACGACACCACGCAGCCCGGCATCCTGCGCTTCGAATTCACGATGGCCGTCGATCCAGAGCGTCCGCTATGAGCCGATGAACTCTCTCCGCAATCATCCACTCTTCGGCGGCGCGCTGATCCTGCTCGGTGCGCTCTGCATTGCGGAGATCGCGTTTGCGCTGAAGTTCCGCCGCGAGGCCGTAGAGGCCGGGCAGCTCCTCGAAGCGCGCCGCGCAGAGCTCGCCGGCACGGCGATGCTGCGACCGTTTCCCTCGCCTGAGAATGCTGCAGCGCTCGAGGCCCACCTTGAGAGTTCGCAGCGCGTCGTCGCGGCGATGCGCGCCTCGCTGCGCGGGTCGCCTGTGCGGGCAAGCGCGATCCTCTCGGCGCCGCCCGCGTCGCGCACCGACGCGTTTTTCGACCTCGCGCGCTTCGTCGAGCGCAATCGCGAGCGCGCGAACTCGGCCGGCGTGGCGATCCGCGCAGACGAGCGTTTTGGATTCAGCCTATATGCAAACGAGGGTCCCGAGCCTGACTTGATTCCTGCCGTGCACCGGCAGAAGGCGATCGTCGATTTTCTGCTCGGGGTGCTTTTCGACGCGCGTTTGCGAGAGCTCGTCTCGGTGCAGCGCGAGGTCGCACGAATCCCAGGGCAGGAGGGCCGGGCCGAAATCGTTGAAGTTGCGCCACAGAACGACGCGACGTTCTTCTCGGTCGACCCGCGCGTGACGGCGCGCGTGCCCGGGTTTGTTGACTCGACCGGCTTCCGAATCACGTTTGTCGGCCAGACGGGTGCGCTGCGCGATTTCCTCAACAGGATTGCGGCATTCGAACTGCCGGTGATCGTGCGCAGCGTCGAGATCGAGCCAATGCCCGAGCCGCAGCGCGCGCAAGGATCGGCGGTAGCGGCACCGTCCCTCGCGAGCGTGTTTGGAAGTCCGGCGCAGCAGCCGGGCACACCTTCTGCGGCGACCGGACCCGTGCCGATCGTGAGCCAGAACCTCTCCCGATTCACCGTGACCATTGAATTCATCGAACTCGTCGCGCCTCCGACTCCCGCAGCCTGACCATGACCCTCAAGAGGAAGCCTCTCGACAGCATCACGCTCGGCGCAGCGAGTGTGCTCTTCGTCGGTCTCGGTTTGTGGACACTGCTCAGCGGCACTGGCGACGCAGCGCCTCCGCAACTTCCCGATCCAAGTGCGACAGGCCATTATCAACCCGCGGCTCTTGCCAACCCCGAGAAGGTGACAGAAATCTGGACTGCGCCCGCAGCGGGAGGAGGCGATGCGTGGGTCTTCGACGTGTTTACACCGCCTGTGATCTACTACGACGTTGCGAACCATAAGTTCAGCGTCACGCCGCCCGACACGGAGCCTGGCGAGGCGCGCGGGCTCGAGAACGCATTTGGCATCGAACTCGTCGAGGTGAAGCGCACTCCCTACCGAATCCAGCTCGTCGGCTATGTAGGCAGTGAGGGCGACTACATCGCGACGTTCGAAGACGTGGAGGCAGGTGAGACGTTTCTCGCCCGCCCGGGCCGGACCATCGAGGGGCCCGGCGTGATGCTGCGCTCGTTCGCGGTCGAGAAAATCCGTGACGATTCGGGCGGAGGCACAGCAGTGCAGGACACACGCGCGACCGCGATCATCCGAGACCTTCGGCAGAATCGCGATGTGACGCTCGTGCAGAAGGTGCGCCAAATGAACGACGCACCCTCGGCCGTCTTCCGCGTGGCCGGCGAACTTGCGCGAAACGTCGAGGGCCGCCAGGGCGACACGGTTACGACTGCGGACGCGACCTATATCATCGTCATGGTGAGCTTCGATCCGCCCACCGCGGAGGTCACCCGCGAGGCGACGGGCGACCGCGGCACCGACGTGCGGCGGCTCGAGCCTGCGCCTTTGAATATAAAACCGGCGGCGGTCCAACCCGGATTCGTGTTTCCTGCGGCGAGCTCCGAACAAAATCCGTTCGGCGAGCCGTGATTGTTTGTCTTTTCAAAACCATCACCTAGAGCCATGTGCCGCATCCCTATGAAACGTCTCTATCTACCGCTTATAGCGGGGATCGTGGCGGTCGCCGCGCTTGCGCTGCTGACTCCCGCGGCCGCCCAAGGACAGACCGAGACGAAGATTCGTTTGATGGCGGACGCGCTGCGCGCACGCGATGCAGGCGACTACCAAGCGGCGAAGGCCAATCTCGAACAACTTCTCGCGATCGTGCTAAACGACCCGACCGCCCGTCGGCTTCTCGAGGGTGTGAACCGTGCGATCGCCGGCGGCGAATCCGCCGCGCCGTCCTATGATGCTCCTGAGCCCTACGAGCCGGCGCAGGATGACCGTGCGCCGCGCAGGCTCTTTGGCAGCCGCACATCGGAGTCTTCGCCTTCGGATCGCGTGGCGGGGGACGTCGATTCGATCGCGCGCGCCGAGGAGCAGCGCCTTTATCAGTTGATGGAGTCGGCGAGGGAGGCGCGTCGCGAGGCGCAGCGGTTTGGCAGCGACGGCCGCTACGACGAGGCCATAACGGTGCTCGACAATGCGATCGCGGCGCTGCCTTCGAACCCGCTGACAGAGGATACACTCAAGGACTTGAAGGAAGAGAAGGCCGATGTTCTCCTCGCGAAGTCGCGTCGCCTCATGCGCGAGGGTGACACGCGCGGCGCGCGCGATGCACTTGCCGGCTACGAAGCCTCGAGCGGTCGGCGGGGATCGAGAATTGATCGCGAGTTGCTCAACCCGCCAAACATTCCGATCCAGGAGGCGAATCCGAACTTCCTCCCTGAGCGCGCCGAGATCGCCGCGATGATCGCAAAGGGCCGCAGCCAGTATCTTGCGGGAGACATCGACGGCGCAGGCGACACGTTTCGGAAGGTCGAGGCAATCGACGCCGACAACGCCGAGGCGAAGACTTTTCTGAAGCGCATCGCCGAGAAGCGAGCCGAGGTGGGCGTGATCAACCGCCAGAAGACGCGCGCGTCGATGTTGCAGGAAGTAGCGCAGGGCTGGCAGCGCCCCGGCGTCTATCAGGATCGCTCGCAGGATGCGACCGGCGCTGCGGCAATCGCGCCGCTCGAGCAGAAGCTCGGCACTATAACGATCCCGAGCGTGAACTTCAGCGGCGTCGATCTAGCGCGCGTGATCTCGACGCTGAGCGCCATCTCCGAGGAATACGACGCGCCCGCGGCAAACCCGAAAGGTGTGAACATCGTGCTCATCGACCCGAGCAACACGAACCCGTCGGTCAATATCTCGCTGCGCAACCTCTCGTTGAAGCGCGTGCTCGACTTCATCACTGACTCCGTGGGCTACCAATACGATGTGCAGGCCGACGCGGTCGTGGTGCGACCGGGCGGCGAGCGTTCGCTGCTCGACACGGCGTTCTTCCCAATTTCGCGCGCGACCGTGATTCGCATGACGGGATCAGGTGGATCGGCGTCGCAGCCATCGTCCGTGGCAGTGAACGATCCGTTCGCGCCGTCGGCGTCCACGACCTCCGCGAGCCCCGCGCCGTCGGGCGAGTCAGCGGCGCTGAAGAGTTTCCTGCAACAGGCGGGCGTTAATTTCGACGGCACGACGGGATCGAGCCTTGTTTACGATGGCTCGGCGATGATCGTCACACAGACGGGTCGCAATATTGAGCGGATCCGAAACATCCTGAACCGCTACAACGACGTCCGACAGGTCGAGATCGAGGCGAAGTTCATGGAAGTGCAGGAAGGCGCGCTCGAGGAACTCGGGGTCGACTGGTCGGTAGGTCGGCGCGGCGACCTCGAGAATTACACGCTGAAGGGCCGCTCGCTGTCCGATGCGTTTTCCCCATCAGGCACCGAGAGCGCGCTGAAAGTGATCAGGCCCGAAGTGAGCTCCTACGTAACTGATGCCGATGGAGCTCCGGTGGTCGGGCCCGATGGCAATTTCCTCACAAACACGATCGCGGGTATCAACGAGGCGCTCCCTATCGTGCCGCCGCTTCTGCCAGGCCGCGTCGACATCGGCACGGGCGCTTCGCCGCTGGGTGTGGTCTCCGGAGTGATAGGCGAGTTCGATGTTTCCGCAGTCATCCGCGCGCTTTCGCGAAAGACCGGCTCCGACTTGCTCAGCGCGCCGAAGGTCACCGTGCTCTCGGGCAATCCGGCGCAGATCACCGTCGCGCAGGAGCTGCGATATCCGCAGTCGTATAGCGACATTCAGAGCGAAGTGGGCCGCGGCGGCTCGACGGATTCGGGCTCATCTGCCGGCGTGACGATCACCGCCGGGACGCCGCAGGATTTCGCGACGCGCAACATCGGCGTCGAACTGCGCGTGACACCGACCGTCGAGGAAGACGATTACAGCATAAGTCTCGAATTGAATCCGCGCGTCACCGAGTTCGAGGGCTTCGTCGAGTATGGCGGCCCGAGCATCGCGATCTCAGGCGGCACAACCGTCACGGTGCCGTCGGGTTTCTTCCAGCCGATCTTCTCGACGCGCGAAGTCTCAACGAAAGTCACGATATGGGACGGCGCCACGCTCGTCATGGGCGGGCTCACGCGCGAGGAAGTGAAGAAGGTGAACGACAAAGTGCCGGTGCTTGGCAACCTGCCGGTCGTCGGCCGGATGTTCCGCAGCGAGGGCGAGACTTCGGCGAAGCGCAATCTGCTGATCTTTGTCACCGCCAATCTCGTGAGCCCGGGCGGCTCGCCGAAGAAGCAGCAGTTGAAAAACGTCCTGCCAAGCTCGCTCTATCAGAATCCGACAATCGTCACGCCAAGCGGCTCCGAGCCGCGGCCTGTGCGGGGCGGGGAGTAGCGCGGCGGAGCGCCGCGATTGCGGATTTCGGAGTGCGGACTGCGGATTGCGGATTGCGGATTTCGGATTTCGGAGTGCGGATTGCGGAATCGGCGTGCTAGTCGGAGACCGACCTAAGAATGCGAGTGTATTGAGGTGGAGCGCGTTGCCCCAACTCGGTTTTTCGGCATTGAGCACCGGTTGCACGTTCCTTGACGAACCTCGATGAAGTGCGTTTGTTGTGCGCGACAATCATGGCACGGCCTCGCACCCCAGCTGAACCCGATCCGCCGACAATGAGCAGGACGGAAGGGCTCGTGCGAATGGAGCGCCTCGTCGACCGCGGCCGTGGTTTCCTAGATTCGAAAACTGCGACTGATAGTGACGTGCAAATCTGGCTTCAAGACGTGCGACGTCTGATCCGCGATGTCTATGGATCGTTTTCTTCATATGGTCTCCAATTTGCGACCGCGGTAAACAACGGGAAGCCGCAGGCCCTCAAGCTTCACACCGGAATCCTTTCACGGATTCAGGTTGGGTATTTGGAGGGTGGACTCACATTTCTGGAGGCCTTGATTCGTGCTTTGCAGGATGAGGTCGGGGCGACCGTGCAGTCGACGCCCCAAACGCTTCACGATCCAATTTGGCAAGATATCCATCCAAGCATCGTCGAATCTTCCAAATCCCTTTTCGATGAGGGCTTCTGTGGCGACGCAGTCGATGCAGCGTTCAAGCAAGTGAACATCACCGTCAAACGGATCGTTAAGGCCAAAACAAGCAAGGAACTCGACGGATCCGGCCTGATGACTACTGCGTTCTCGCCTAATCAGCCAGTCATCGCTTTGGCCGATCAATCGACGGAGTCGGGCAAAAACATCCAGCAAGGATTCATGCGGATTTTCGAAGGCGCGATGATCGGAATTAGGAATCCCGGTGCGCACGACAACATCGAGATCAAAGCTGATCGGGCTCGGCATCTCATTTACCTCGCGAGCCTCCTCTCCCACATGATCGAGGAGCGAGTCGAATGAAGAGCTTACAAGCCGCATTCGAGCCTTAGTGACCATGAATGAACCAAGGCAGAGGTCTCTACCTTTTGTGCACACAAACTTGCGATTGATTGGCCGCTAGAGATGGAGTGATCTATGGAACTCGAAACTAGTGAGGGCGAGGCGCCATCGCCGAAGCAGGAGAAGGCTCTTGTGGAAATGGACCGGCTTCTCGACGGACTTTCCCGCGTCATGGAGCCGGCCGAGGTCGGCCGCTGGTTGAGGCAGCCTAACGCAGCATTCGATGGTTCGACGCCGCTGCAGGTGGTGGAGCGTGGTGAAATGGATCGAATCTGGCGAATGCTCTACGATCTCGAATCAGGGCAGCTTGGATGACGCGGCTCCAAGCGGGTGCTGGAGTGCAGTTGCCGTCGCGCAGGAGCGGGTTGGTTGGTCGAACGCGTACTTCGGAGTGAAAACTACGGAGTTCGAGCTCCTACAGTTTGAGAGTCGGCTATTCCTCACCCGTCAACGACTGCAGGCTGCGGTGACTCGACGGGGCCGCGCCAGGGCTGGCCTATGGCTTGAAGGACGGTGGCGGCGATCGTGCGCGCGGCGTTGGGCTTGGCGATCTCGCGGAGATTCGCGCGCCAATCGCGCCAGCGCGCGCCTTCGTTTGCGAAGAGCGTGTTGAGCGAGGCGACGATCGCCTCGGGCGTCTCAGCGAGCGCGGCTGCGTTGTGCAGGCGGAGCAACTCGTAGTTGCCCTGCTCCTGGCCAGGCACGATCTGGTTCACGATCATCGGGCAGAGAGCGTTGATCGATTCCTGCGTCGTGGCGCCGCCGGCTTTGCTGATGACGACGTGGTGATTCATCAGAAGCGTGGGCACCTGGTCTGTCCAGCCGAGCATCACGGCGCGGCCCGGCGCTTCGGCGGCGAGCGTCTTCAACTCGTCGAGGAGCTGCGCGTCTCGGCCCGCGGTGATCGTGATGAGAAGATCGCTTTGACGCAGAAGCATCTTCGCCGTCGCGAGCGCGCGGGCCCGACCGGAGTTGACCATGTAAAGCACGCGGCGCACCGAGCCGTGCGCAGGGTCTGGCGGCTGAAGCGCGGCGGGCCGTCGGGCGAACTCGAGATTCACCGGGAAGCCCGAAACGTGGATGCGATCGGCCGAGATTCCGTTGTTCACGAGGATCTCCGCCGACCCAGAGTCCGTGACGAACCACGCCTGCGACGGCGCGCGATACCAAAGCGAGTTGATCGTGAGTGCGTCGGTGATGACCGTGAACAGCGGGCACGCGTAGCCGCCGCGGCGCCGGATGATCTCGAGCATCCACGCGTAGGCTGGATATGTGGACACGATCGCGTCGGGACGCTTCCGCGCGAGGAGCGCGGCGAGCGTGGCCGTCTCGCCTGCGAGCAACCGCATGAGGCGTGGGGCGAGCGGGCTGCGGTCGAGCCAGCCGTAGAAGCCACTCCAGACGCGCGGAGCGCTGTTGATCACGCGGTGGTAAGCGCGGCGCGTGAACTCATTGAGCCGCGGAGCGTGCAGCGCAAAGATGTCCGCTTCCTCGACGGAAAGATCGGGCGCCTCGTAAAACGCGGACCTCAATGCGCGCGCAGCGCTGTTGTGCCCCTCGCCGAAGCCTGCCGTGAGAATCAGGACCTTGCGCATCACGCCTCGATCGCGGTGGTGGCCGCGCGAGTCAGATCGGAGTGCCATGCGGTGTCAGCGGCATCATCCGGCAGTTCGCTCACGGGCA
>DATKCJ010000189.1:0-27473 GCA_035513275.1 Opitutaceae bacterium | reverse complement strand
CAGCTCCGCCTTCAGGAGGCGGCGGAGGATCCGGATTTTTTGCGCACGCTCGAAATTCGGTTGGTTGCAGCCCGGTTCCATGCGAGCCTGCAGCCACCGGCGCGTCTCGGTGTTCTGGATGTGCGTGTATTCGACGCCGAGCTGACCGCAATAGGTCTGCTGGAGGTTCTCGCTAAGTTTGCGCAGCGTGATCGAGGCGCCGCCGAGGTAGAGTGCGGGCTCGACGATTGTGTCGAGATCCTCATCGGAGAGGCCGTGTTCCCCGAGCGAGAGCCGCGGGTGCGGCCCGGGCGCCTCGCCGAGCGGGTCGAGGTGCGCCTGGAGATGGCCGATCGAGCGGTAGTGGAAGATGAAGCTGTCGACCTGCGACGTCTTGAGCGAACCTGCCGTGCGGCCGCCGGGGCGCGCGATCGATGTCCCGTTCGCCGCAAATGCAAACCCGTCGAAGAATGCCCGCCAGTTGGCGTCAACCTTGGCTGGATTCTCCAGCCATCGGGCGTAGTATTCGTCGATGATGTCGGCGTTGTAGCTCGACGCGAACGAAGGTGAATTCATGGAAGTTCGTCTGAGGCAGAAAGGTGGAGAGTGAGCGTCACGGCAAACGCTGTCCTAAAATGGAAAACGGCCATCACACCGGGGCACCCGGGACGACTCAAGGGAATTTCAGGATTGCAGCGGTGCGGCGGTTTCGAGGCACTGTGTTGTAAGCAAGCCAACTTCAATCTTTTGTAAACCGAAGAAGCGATGAACGTCCCAGAGATACAGGAGGCCCTTATGGCCGCGACCAAGGCAATCAAGGAGGCTAACGCGGTGGCCACAACCGACGCGCTCGATCGGATCGAGCGCTTCCTTGCCGACCATCGGTTGGAGTTGCACCCGCAGTTTGCGCATTTTCTGGAGCGACGGAGCTATGCAAAAGCTCTCGCCTGGCTTGAGTCGGGAAACCCGGCCGGTCGCGGCCAAGGGAGTCACGGCAATGTCGCGTAAGGACCGGGTGCCGACCGATGGCGGCGTGAACCCGCTCGCACAGAATCCGTTCGCAGCGCTGTCGACAGCCGGACTGCCGCAAAGTGCGGCGCCAACCCCGACAACTCCGGTGGCAAAGAACTCGCCGCCGACGAAGAACCGCGGACGCGTCGAAGTTCGACGCGAGACCGCCGGACGCGGCGGGAAAACCGTGACCTCGGTTTCAGGGTTCACCGGCATCGGACTCCCCGAGAAGGAGTCACTCGCGAAGCAGATGCAGCGCGCATGCGGAACCGGCGGCACCGTGAAGGACGGCCGCATCGAGATCCAAGGCGATCATCGAGAGAAGATCGCGGCGATCCTCGCGGAAGCGGGATTCCGTCCGGTGTTTGCGGGCGGGTAGGGCCCTTCTTTGTGGCACTGCGCGTGAGCGCAGGGATCCGGCTGAACGAACGCCCGCGGTGTCCCGCTCCTCACGGAGCGGGCTACATTTCCAGAATCCGCCGTCGATCACGACAACGCCGCCGCCAGCGCAAGCGCCGGCTTCGCGCGGTTGAGCACGTAGAGATGGTAGCCCGGCGCGCCCGCGGCGATCAGCCCGCGGATTTGCGTGACGGCCCACTCAAGCCCGACGAACTCCACCGCCTCGAGATGGTCTCCAGCGACCTCGAGCCGATGGATCAACTCCGGCGGCACCGACGCGCCCGAGAGTTCGGTCATCCGACGGATTTGTTTCAAGGAGAGCACCGGCATGATTCCCGGGAGGATCGGCACAGTGATCCCTGCTGCGCGACACCGATCGACGAAGCTGTAGTAGACGGAATTGTCGAAAAAGAGCTGCGTCGTGATGAAGTCGGCGCCGGCATCGAGCTTGCGCTTGAGGTTCGCGATGTCGGCGTCGGCCGACGCGGCCTCGGGATGTTTCTCAGGATAACCGCCCACGCCGCAGCAGAGATCCGGCAGCGCGGCCTTCAGCGCGGCGACAATGTCCGATCCATAACGCAATCCGTCTTTGAACGCGGCTTCGCGTTCGATGCCCTTCGGCACGTCTCCGCGGAGCGCCATGATGTTCCGGATGCCGGAATCGTGATGCGTGCGTGCGATCGCGGCGACTTCCTCGCGCGTGTGGTTCACACAGGTTAGGTGGGGCATCACGTGAAAGCCGCACTCCTTGCGCAACAGCGCCGACACCTGCGCCGTCCGCTCGCGCGTGCTGCCGCCCGCGCCGTAGGTCACAGAGACAAAGTCAGGCGAGATCGCGCCAAGCGCGCGGGCGGTCTCGACGAGCGTCGCGACGCCCGCGTCGTCGCGCGGCGGGAAGAACTCCACCGATCGAAGGACGCGTCCCTCCTTAAAGAGCTCGGAAATCGGTCGGTCGGGATTCATCGATGATAACGCGCCTGCGAACGTAGCCCGCTGCGGGAGCAGCGGGATTTTCCGGTGCAGGAACGAATTCGGTCCCTGCGCTCACGCGCAGGGCTACATAAGCATCGGAAGATTGCGAATTCCGGATTCATTGCACCCTGAGGAGAACAGCCGTCAGCCGCAGGTAAAGTCCGATGTTTGTCATGCTGCAGGTGTAGTCGGCGAAGCGTCCCGCGTGCGCTCGGTCTGCAGCCGGAGCTGGCCGCACGCGGCGTCGATGTCGTGACCCTTCTCGCGACGCAGCGTGACCGGCAGCCGGCGGGCGCGCAGCACGTCGGCGAATCGCTCCTGTCGTGTGATGCTCGGCCGGCGCCATTCCATGCCTTGGACCGTGTTGTAGGGAATCAGGTTCACATGTGCGTGCAGGTCGGCCGCAATGTCGGCGAGGTGCTCGGCCTGCTCGAGCATATCGTTAACCTCTTCGATCAGGATGAACTCGAGCGTGAGCATCCGGCCGTGCTTCGCGGAAAACTCATGTGCGGCGGGAATCAACTCCTCGAGCGGCCACCGGCGGTTGACCGGCATGATCCGGTCGCGCACTTCATTCGTCGCTCCGTGCAGGCTGATCGCCAGCCGGAAGCCGAGCGGCTCGTCGGCGAGCTTTCGGATCTGCGGCACGATGCCGCTCGTAGAAATGGTGATGCGGCGCGCGCCGAAGTTGAGACCCCAGTCTGCGTTCAGGATCGTGAGCGCGCGGATGAGGTTGTCGTAGTTCGCGAGCGGCTCGCCCATGCCCATGACGACAATGTTGTCGAACGACGCCAGTTCGGCGTGCGCGCGGGGAGTGATCTCGTCCTCGCGTTGGCACACTTGCAGGAGCTGCGCGACGATTTCGCCGGCGGAAAGATTGCGGCGGAATCCGTCCATGCCCGAGGCGCAGAAAACGCAGCCCATCGCACAGCCGACTTGTGTGGAGATGCAGATTGTCTTGCGCGAGTGCTCGAGGCCGACGCCGTCCTGCGGCGCGCGGATGATTACGGTCTCGATGAGCGAGTGATCGCGGAGCTCGAGGAGGAGTTTGTCGGTGACATCGCGCGACTGCTTCGCGAAGAGCTGCGTCGCCGGCATCAGGTCGAACTCGGCGGCGAGCCACGCGCGCAATTCCTTCGAGAGGTTTGTCATCCCATCCCACGAAGCCACGCGCTTCTTGTAGACCCACTCGAGAATCTGCGCCGCGCGGAAGGCAGGCTCGCCGCGGGCTGCGAGGCGCTCGGTGAGCGACTCGAGCGTCTCGCTTGTGAGCGGCGGCTTTTCGGGTGAGAACTTCATCGTCCGTGGCGTGTCACAACAGAGGGATTGCCACGGCGCAAGCTTGGGCGCAATCAATGGGTCCGCCACCGGGATGAACCGCCTCCAACGTTACCTCTTCACTTCCGTCTTCATGACCTCGGCGTGGGCGGTGCTCGTGTTCGCGTTTGTGCTGCTTGCGGGCAATGTCGTGAAGGACCTGATCGGCGCGCTCGCGGCGGGGCAGATCTCGTTCCAGACGTTCTTCAGGCTGACGGCGATGCTCGTGCCGTTCGTCGTGTCGTATGCGCTGCCGATGGGCATCCTCACGGGCATCCTGCTCGTGCTCGGGCGGCTCTCGGCGCAGCACGAGATCACTGCGATGCGCGCGGCGGGCCTCGGGCTCGTGCGCATCTCGTCGCCGATCTTTCTCGTGGCGATCCTCGGGCTCGCACTTTCGTTGATCTTCAACCTCGAGCTTGGCCCGCGCTCGAAAGCCGGCTACCGCGCTGAGCTTGCCGATGCGGTGCGCAACAATCCGCTCAGCTTTATCGTGCCGCGGACGTTCATCCGCGACTTTCCCGGCTACGTGATTTTCGTGTCGGAGAAAGAGGACAACGAGATCCGCAGTCTCTGGATATGGGAGCTCGACAAGGAGAACCGCGTGCTGAAGTTCGTGCGTGCGGAGGAGGGAAGGGTCGACTTCGACGAGGCACGCGTCTCGCTCAACCTCACGCTGTTCAACGGCCAGACGGAATTTCGCAGCACGCGCGATCCGGAAGATTTCTCGGAGACGCGGCCCGTGCTCGCATTTGAGAGCGCGAGTGTGGCACTCCCGCTCGAAAAGGTTCTGGGCAAGTCGTCCTTCCGCCGGAAGCTCACGTGGATGACGTTCTCCGAACTGATGGCGGAGCGGCGTCGCGTGATCGAGAACGAGGCGGCGCTGCCGGCACGCGAGGTTTTTGAACAACGTGTCACACTCCAATACGCCATGCAGGGCAGCTTCGTGATGGCGTTTGCCGTGCTGTCGTTTGCGATGGTCGGGGTGCCGCTCGGCATCAAGATGCAGCGCCGCGAATCCTCGGCGAACCTTGGTCTGGCGCTCGTGTTGTCGATGGGGTTCTACTTCATCCTGATCGTGATCGACTGGGCGCAAAAGATGCCTGACCTGCGACCCGATCTCCTGCTCTGGGCGCCCAATCTGATCTTCCAGAGTGCCGGCCTCTGGCTATTCCTGCGTGTCGACCGCCAATGAGTCCCCGCACGCCGCCTGCGACCGCTTTCCGGTGGCGTCGGACGCCCCGAGGGAAGTCTCGGGCGTCTGTAACCCGCTGGGCAGGCGGGCGTCACAACCCAATGTGGTCCACAGTCCTTGCAGTCCACCATGGATGAACCCGCTCCCGACTACGAGAGCTGGATCGCCGCCGTGCGTGAGGGCGATCAAGGGGCCGCACGAAGCCTCGTGGATGCGCTTTTCCCGCTTGTCATCAAAATTGTTCGCGCTCACCTGCCGCGTCGAACCCCAGAAGAGGACCTCACGCAGGAGGTGTTCCTGAAGATGTTCACCCGGCTCGAGCAATACCGCGGGCTCATGCCCTTTCCGCACTGGGTGTCGCGGATCGCGGTGACGACCTGCATCGACCAGCTCCGCCATCAGAAGCGCCGCCCGGAGCTCCGTTGGGCCGACCTCTCCGAAACGGAGGCCGAGGTGCTCGACGCCACGATGACCGACGCGGACGGCGGCCGGGAGACGGATGCGCTCGCCGCACGCGAGCTCGTGGGCCGGCTGATGGAACAACTCGACCCGAAGGACCGCCTCGTGCTACAGATGCTCGACCTCGAGCAGAAGTCGGTGGCGGAAATCGCGGCGGCTACGGGATTTGGCCAGAGCGCGATCAAGGTGCGGGCATTCCGTGCGAGGCGGAAACTCAGGAAACTCTTCGAACGACTCGAACTGGAGGAAAAGCAATGAAAGATCACAACACGACATGGTCGCGGCTCACGGCACTCGCACGGCGCGCGCCCCGGGAAGCGGTCGGGGCGCCGCCCCCGGGTTTCACGACACGCGTCGTCGCGCGCGCATTCGAGGCGCGGCGCAAGCCGGATGAGTTCCTCGCGCGCTACGCCCTGCGCGCCCTCGGTCTGTCGGCGGCGCTCGCCATTGTGTTTGCGGTATCGAATCTCAACGTCCTTTCGGTCGACACGCTTGCCTCCGAGCTGTCCGACGATCCCGTCGGCGACTTCATCACGCAGCTCTGACATGAAGCGGAAGGCTCTCATCCTCCTCTGCCTCGCCGGCATCTTCGCTGCCGGCGGCGCCATCGGTGCCGTGGTCGCGCTCCGGGTGGCGAAGAACATCGCCCATGAGAAGGCGAAGACGGATTCATTCGTGCTGCGCCAATACAAGAAGATGACGAAGGAGCTCGAACTAGGGCCAGAGCAGTGCGAGCAGGTGAACAAGATCCTTCGAGAGACAGCCGCGGAGATCGAGACACTCCGCAAGGAGTCGTTTCGCGAGAGCGGCATCAAGCTGCGCGAGATGAACCAGAAGATCGCGGCGATTCTCACTCCTGAGCAGAACGTGAAGTTCGAGGAGATGCTGAAGCAACAGCGTGAGCGGATCCGCAAGTTTCACGCAGAACGCGCCGGGCAGATGGACGAGCATGGCGGCGATGGCAAGAAGCCTGGCGACACGCCACCACCGGGGCCGTGAGTCTGAGTAGGGCAGGTCTCTGACCTGCCGACGCGGGTCGCAGACCCGCGCAACTTCGCGTCCCGTCCCCAAGGTGGAGCGCAATTCTCTCCAACGTGCATGAATGGCGTCCCGGATTTAGGGGTTGCCGACCCTCTTGCCCGCCCTACGGTCACGAACGGCCAGGTCCCATGCATGGGCAGGCGCGTGAACTCCGCCAGGACCGGAAGGTAGCAACGGCAACGACGTCCTCCCAGTGCCGTGGGGTGCCTGGCCACTTTTTTTCGGGGTGAAGGCGGCGGCCAACTGAGTAGGGCAGGTCTCTGACCTGCCAATGTCGCGGGTCGGAGGTCCGCGCTACTTCTTGCCCAATTCCTCCGCGTAGTAGCGGAGGGCGCGCTGGTAGGCGGTGATGCCGGGATCATCGGCAGTGTCGACGAGCGTCGTGAGCGCGATCGACAGCGCCTCGGCGTGTCGGCCGAGATCGTGAAGCGTCAGCGCAAGGAAGGCCCTGAACTCATTGTGATCGGGAAACCGCTCGACCGCCTCGCGAAGCACGCGCTCCGAGCACTCGAACTGGCCCGCAACGCGCAGAGACGAGCCGAGCCCGAGCATTGCGCCGGCGAGCGACTCCGATTCGAGCCCAAGCGCGATCGCCTTGTCGTAGTGCGGGATCGCATCGGCCGACGCGTCGTTCGAGTCGCAGGTCCACGCGATCTGGTAGTGAATCTCCGCGACATCCGGATACCGCGCGGCGAGCGCGCGCAGCCGCGGCAACGTCTGCGCGAGCGCCCCACCGTGCCGCGCCGCGACGATTGCATCGAGCTCGTCCTTCCAGGGTGGGATTGGGTTGGGCTCGGGGGTCATTGATGGAGGCCGTTGCGCTCGAAACGTGGTTTGGGAGGTAGGAGCCCGCTTGCGGGCGATTCCGTCTGGGTTGCGCGCTCGAACGCGCAACGTGGCGCGGCGAGCGCGCCACCTACAATTCAATCGCCCGCAAGCGGGTTCCTACCTCGGAGGGATTCACGCCTGCTTCCTAAACGACAGCGTCCGTTCTGCGATTTCCTTGAGCACGCGGTCGATGAAGGTCGCGACAGGGATCACGCCCTCGTCGCCCTTTGCGCGCGAGCGCACGGAGACGGAGTTTGCTTCGGCTTCCTTCTGACCGACGACCAGAAGGTAGGGCACCTTGTCCAATTCGCCGCGGCGGATCTTCGCGCCGAGTTTGTCGTTCGAGGTATCGAGCGTGACGCGGATGCGGCGATTCTTGAACGAGCGGTAGAGCGCGTCGCACGCTTCGTTCACCTTCTCGGAGATCGGCACGATGCGCACCTGCTCCGGCGCGAGCCAGACGGGGAAGTCGCCGCCGAAATGCTCGATGAGGACACCGCAGAAACGCTCCATCGATCCAAACGGTGCGCGGTGGATCATCACGGGCCGGTGCGGCTTGTTGTCGGGACCGATGTAGGAAAGGTCGAATCGGATTGGCAGGTTGTAATCGACTTGCACGGTGCCGAGCTGCCATTCGCGGCCGATGACGTCGCGCACGACGAAGTCGATCTTCGGCCCGTAGAACGCGGCCTCGCCGGGCTCCTCGGTGAACGGCGCGTCCAGCGTCTGCGCTGCCGCGCGGCACGCGGCTTCGGCCTTGTCCCAGTTCGCGGCGTCTCCTGTGTATTTCGCCGAGTCGGGATCGCGCATGCCGATGCGCACGCGGTAGTCCTGCATTCCGAGCGTGGTGAGAATGATCTTCACGAGCGCGAGACAGCCCACCAACTCGGCGGCGACTTGATCCTCGGTGCAGAAGAGGTGCGCGTCGTCCTGCGTGAAGCCGCGGACGCGGGTCATGCCATTGAGTTCGCCCGACTGTTCCCAGCGGTAGACCGTTCCAAACTCGGCGAGCCGCACGGGAAGGTCGCGGTAGCTGTGCGGGTGCGCGGCGAAGAGCTTGATGTGGTGCGGGCAGTTCATCGGCTTCAGCAGGAAGCCGTCGAGGAGTTTGTCGTCGTCCATCACGCGCTCCGGTGGCACAGTGCCGGCACCCATGCGAGCGTTGAGCTGGTCGGCGAGCGCCTGCGGCACGCCTTCCATCCGGTTCGCGAGTTCCGCGCACGAGCAGCCGTCCTTGATCGCTGTCTCGGCGGCCTCGCGATCGGGCACGGCAGGGAACTGCGATTCCTTGTAGTAAGGGAAGTGGCCGCTCGTCTTGTAAAGCGAGAGCTTGCCGATGTGCGGCGTGAACACCTGGTGGTAGCCCTGCTTGCGGAGCTCCTCGGAGATGAACGCCTGCAGTTCCGCGCGAATCACCGAGCCTGCGGGCTCCCAAAGGATCAAGCCCTGGCCGACGTCCTCGTCGATGTGGAAGAGGCGCAGGTCGCGGCCGAGTTTGCGATGGTCGCGGAGCTTCGCCTGCTCCTGCTGCATGAGGTAGGCGGCGAGTTCATCCTTCGAGCCAAACGCGGTGCCATAGATGCGCTGGAGCTGTTTGTTGTGTTCGTCGCCGCGGTGGTAGGCGCCCGCGATGCTGAGAAGCTTGAACGCCTTCACCTGTTTCGTGTAGCGCACGTGCGTGCCGGCGCACAGGTCGGTGAACTCGCCGTTCGTATAGAACGAAATTGCCTCGCCTTGCGGAATGTCGGCGAGGCGGCCGAGCTTGTAGCGCTCCTGGCCGATGCGCTGGATGATCGCCGTGGCTTCCTCGCGCGAGACCTCGGTGCGGCGGAACGGCTGGTTTTCGTCGATCACCTTCTTCATCTCGGCCTCGATGCGCGCGAGGTCGTCGGCCGTCAGTTTGTGCTCGAGATCGATGTCGTAGTAGAAGCCCGTCTCGGTGGGCGGACCGATGTCGAGCTGTGCCTCCGGGAAGATGCGCAGGATCGCAGTCGCGAGGATGTGCGCGGAGGAGTGACGGATTTCTTCAAGCGGAGTCATCATGGAGGAAAGTAGCGAGTAGTGCGTAGCGGGTAGCGAGTAGAGATCAGCCTAGGTGGCTACTCACTGCTTCTTCTGTGGCTCTAGCGAGTAGCCGTCTTTGCGGTCGAGCATCGACCAGCCGGCGGCGGTGATCTCCTTGCGGAGCGCGTCGGCGGTGGCGAAATCCTTCGACTGTTTCGCCGCCCAGCGTCGCTCGGCGAGTGCAGTGACTTCCGCGGGCACGTTGGTTGTTGCCTCCGCTTGGGCGAGGAGAACCGGCTCAAGCCCAAGCGCGAAGAGTAGCTTGGCGAGCGCGGCGGCATCATCGCGCTCCTGCTCGGGAGTGAGTGTGTGCGCGTGCGCGAAGATCTCGCCGAGCGCTGCGGGGACATTGAGATCGTCGCAGAGTGCGGCCCACGCTCCCTCGAAGCGGCCCCAGCCCGGCGCGAACGGATGCTTGAGCAGCGGTGCGTAGGCCTCGGCCAACGGACGGTTGCCGGAGAGGCGCGCGGCGAGTTTGCGCAGGCTCTTGATCGCGCTGCGCGCGGAGTCGAGGCTGTGGAAGGTGAAGTTGAGCTGCTTGCGGGGTTGGCCGGCGAGGAGAGAGTAGCGAATCTCCATTGCTGAGTAACCTTTCCTGAGAAGGTCCCGCACGGTGTAGTAGTTGCCGAGGCTCTTGCTCATCTTCTTCGCTTCAACGAGCAGGTGCTCGCTGTGATACCAGTGGTGCGAGAAGGTGGCCCCGTTGCCGCATTCGCTCTGCGCGATTTCGTTTTCGTGATGAGGGAAGAGCAGGTCGACGCCGCCGGAGTGCAGGTCGATCGTGTCGCCGAGGAGCGCCTTGCTCATCGCGCTGCACTCGATGTGCCATCCGGGGCGGCCTTCCGCAGCGCCCTTCGGTCCATGCCAGTGCACGGTCCCGTCCTCGTCGGGCTTGTAGGCTTTCCAGAGCGCGAAGTCCGAGATGCTGTCCTTGTGATCGGCGTCTGCGATCGTGTTTGTGACGAGCAGTTCGCGCTCCTTGATCCGCGAGAGAGCGCCGTAGCCGGGGAACGAGTCGATCTTGAAGTAAACCGATCCGTCGGGCGCGGCGTAGGCGTTTCCCTTCGACATCAGCGTCTCGATCATGTCGACCTGTTCCTTGATGAACCCGGTCGCCGTCGGCTCGGCGTGAGGAACAAGGAGGTTTAGCGTGCGGCAATCCTCGTGGAAAACTTCGGTCCAATGCCGCGTGATGTCGCCAAGCGGTCGCTGCTCCTTATTCGCCTGCGTCACGGTGCGGTCGTCGACGTCGGTGATGTTGCGAACGTGCCGCACCTTGTCGGGCCCGAACTCGAGTTCGAGCGCGCGGCGGAGGATGTCGTTTACGACGAACGTGCGGAAGTTTCCGATGTGGCCCGGTGCGTAGACGGTGAGTCCGCAATTGTAGAAACGAAAAACGCCGTCGGGCCGGGAGGGCTTCAGCTCCCGGGGCTCACGTGTGAGGGAATCGAAAAGACGGATCGACATCTGAGGGGTTTGAAGAGGGTGGAGAAAATCCGGCGCCGTAGGAATGCTGTTCTTCCCGGCAAACCGACGCGAACTCCCGGCCGGGGGCGTCAGCCGAGGAGCGCGCAGCCGCAGGCGGTCGACGTTCGGTCGGGCGCTGTGCAGAATCGAATGGCGGCAGGCGACATGGCGTGTTTAATTGCCCGAACAAACCCGAACATGTCCAAGGACTTCAAGCTTGATCTTGCATCCCGTCCAAGGCGCCTGCGCCGCACGGCCGCCATCCGTGAACTCGTCGCCGAGACCCGGGTGACGTCCGCCGATCTGATCGCGCCGCTTTTCGTGGTCGACGGAAAGAGGGCCCCGGAGGAGGTCCCGTCGATGCCGGGCGTCTTCCGGCTGTCGATCCCGGATCTCATCAAGGAGTGCCGCGCCCTTTGGAAACTCGGAATCCGCGCCGTGGCGATCTTCCCGAAGATGGAACCTCGCCAGAAGAATTCAGGGGGCACCGCCGCGCTCGATCCCGAAAATCTCATACTCCGCGCAATTCGCGCTGTGAAGAAGGCCGTGCCCGAGTTGGTCATTGTGGCCGACATCGCACTCGATCCCTACACGGACCACGGGCACGACGGTGTGCTCACTGCGGACGGCAAGGATGTCGACAACGACCGCACTGTCGGTCTGCTCGCGCAAATGGCCGTGCTGCATGGCGCAGCGGGCGTCGACTTTGCGGCGCCGTCGGACATGATGGACGGCCGCGTTGGCGCGATCCGCAAGGCGCTCGACGCCGCCGGATTCACGAACACGGGCATCCTCGCTTATTCGGCGAAGTTCAACTCCGCGTTCTACGGGCCATTCCGCCAGGCCGTGGGAAGCGCGCAGGCCGCAGGCACCACGCTTCTCGGCAAGCACACCTATCAGCTCGATCCCGCAAACCGCCGCGAAGCGATCAAGGACGCGCTCCTCGACGAGCAGGAGGGCGCCGACATCCTGATGGTGAAGCCCGCGGGGCCGTATCTCGACATCATCCGCGAGTTGCGTGAGAGCACGCGGCTTCCTGTCGCGGCCTATCAGGTTTCCGGCGAGTATTCGCAAATCCAAGCAGCCGGGAAGGCTGGCTGGCTCGACCTGCGCCGCACGCGCGACGAGTCGCTGCTCTCGATCAAGCGAGCGGGCGCCGACATGATCCTGACCTACTTCGCCCGGGCGTTTGCGGAGGATGTGAAATAGGTCGGGGGCGAGTAAGTCGGGCAGGTCTCTGACCTGCCGCTGTCGCGGGTCGGAGACCCGCGCTACGCTCCTACTCGTCGCCCTTGCCTTTGCCGCGAGGGCTTTTCTCGGCTTCGTCGTCCTCGTCCTTGTCTTCTTCCTCGTCGCCTTCGGCTTTCGGGGGCTTCGGATTGCCATCCTCGTCGACGTCTTCCTCGTCTTCGTCCTCATCCCATTTGAGCGAGGCGTCGTTCTTCAATGCTTCGTCTTCCTCGACCTCGATGTCAGGTATGCCGTCGGTCTCCTCGGCCGCGGGCTTGGCCTCGCCGCCTTCCTCGATGTCCCAGCCTTCCGGCACGTAATCGAGGATCGCGTTTAGCTCGTCGAAGACGTGGACCGCCTTGCCCTCGATGAAGCGGTTGTTCTGCTCCTCGCGGATCTGGTCCTCGACCTCGTCGACGGTGAGCTTCTGCTCGAAGTCGAAAGCGTCGTTGAGCATCTTCACGCGCACACGCGTAGCGTGGTCGAGGAAGTCGGCGTAGGGGCCGTGCTCCTCGTCGAGCACGTCGGGGAGGGCGAAGAGCTTTTCCTCGGACTCGAGGAGCAGCTCGCGCGTGCGCACGATGCGGACGCGACCCTGGCCGAGATCCTTCTCGACTCGGAAGGCGAGGAAGGCGCGCTCGAACAGCTCCGGATCGAAGCCGTATTCGCGGAGCTGATCAAGCAGCTCGACGATGTGGTTGAGCTGGCGCGGGTCGATGACAGTGAGACCGTCGACGTCCCAGCGCACGGGATCGCTCACCTCTTCGACCCACCAGTTGTGGTCGCTGCCGAGACGGACGATGCACCATTCAAGAGTTGTCGGGCGTTTTGCCATTGTGAGAGTGAGAATCGGGTGTGGGAGAACTAGGCGGATGAATTTCCCAACAACTTTTGACTGAGCAAAGCGCGATGCGCGTCAACCCTTTTAAGCGAAATCGTTTCGGCTCCCCGGGACTGTAACCTGAGGCAGCACGCTTGCGGTGCGGGCAGGGTGTTTCATCATCTGCTTCCATGGGCTGGCTCTACGAGAATGTCGCGCGGAAAATGATGTTCAGGCTCGATCCCGAGGCCGCGCACGACCGCGCGGTCGGGGCGCTGTCCGTCCTCTCGCGAGTGCCGCCCGCCTGCCGCATCCTCGAATGGTGGAACGATTTGCCCCGCTCACTACGGACGCCCACGGAGTGTTTTGGCGTAAGTTTCCCGAACCGGGTGGGGATGGCCGCGGGCTTCGACAAGAACGCTGAATGCTGGCGCGCTGGCGCCGCGATCGGCTTCGGCCATGTCGAGATCGGCACAATCACGCGGCACGCCCAGGAGGGAAACCCCAAGCCGCGCTTGTTTCGCTTCCCGGCGCACGAGGCGGTTTTGAACCGGATGGGATTCAACAACGACGGCGCCGAAGTCGTCGCGCGCAGGCTCGCGAAGCATCCGGTTCGCGGGCACAGGCGGATTCCACTCGGGATCAACATCGGCAAGTCGCGTGTGACTCCGGTCGAGGAAGCCGTCGAGGACTATCTCTTCAGCTTCAAGCTCCTCGCCGATCATGCCGACTATGTCGCGGTGAACGTGAGCAGCCCTAACACGCCCGGCTTGCGCACGCTTCAAGAGAGCGGACCGCTCAGCGAATTGCTCGGCGCCTTGCAGGCGGCGAATCGCGAGCGCGAAGCGCCCGGCGCCGGCGGACGCAGGCCGTTGCTCCTCAAGATCGCACCTGACCTCACGTTTCCGCAGATCGACAAGGTCCTCGAGATCGTCGCGGCGCACGCACTCGACGGCATCATCGCCGTGAACACGACGATCGCGCGTCCCGGACCCTTCGCGGACCTCACCGAGGCTGGCGGCCTCAGCGGTGCGCCGCTCGCACGGAGGGCGACCGAGATCATCCGCTACATCGCTGTCGCGACGCGTGGCAAACTGCCGATCATCGGCGTCGGCGGGATTCACAGCGCAGCCGACGCAAGCGAGAAGATCGATGTCGGCGCGGCGCTCGTCCAGATCTACTCTGGGTGGGTCTTCCGCGGGCCGTTTTTCCCGGCGGAGATTGCGTGGGCGCTGGCGCGGCGGTGATGTTCTCTGGTCTTGAGGTAGGAGCCTGCTTGCAGGCGATGTTCGGCGTTCGCTGCCTCACAGAATCGCCCGCAAGCGAGCTCCTACAAAGAGTCCAGAAATCGCTGACCGAGTTCGAGGCACCTCCGAATCGGCGTTGCGCGGCGCGTGGCCCGGAGCAAGTCTCGCCAGATGATTTCAGTCCTGTTCGTTGGCGATATCGTTGGTCGGCCCGGGAGGGAGATCATCACCTCGCGCATCGGCGCGCTTCGCGAGCGGCTCGGTGCCGACTTCGTCGTGGCGAACGCAGAGAACTCCGCCGCCGGAGCTGGCATCACGGGAAAGATCGCGCGCGAACTCGTCGCCGCGGGTGTCGATGCGATCACACTCGGAGATCATGTGTGGGATCAGAAATCGTTCGACGCAGAGATCGGTTCACTCGAACAAGTGTGCCGGCCCGCGAATCTACCGGCCGAGTGCCCCGGACGCGACCGGCTCGTGATCGAGCGGGAAGGGAAGCGGCTCGGAGTGTTCACAGTGCTCGGGAGAAACTTCATGGGAATGAAGGCCGAGTGTCCGTTCATCGCCTCGCGGCGGATCGCTGCCGAGATGGAGGGTGAGTGCGACGCGGTCCTCGTCGAGATTCACATGGAGGCGACTTCCGAGAAGATCGCGATGGGCTGGTATCTCGATGGCCGCGTCGCCGCAGTGATTGGCACGCACACCCATGTGCCGACTGCGGATGCGCGCGTCCTGCCGAAGGGCACTGCTTATCTCACCGATGCGGGAATGACCGGACCTTACGAGTCGGTTCTCGGGCGCGAGATCGAGCCTGTGGTCAGCAAGTTTCTCGATGGCATGCCGCGCCGGTTCGAGGTGGCGACGGGCGACGTGCGATTGTCGGGCGCGCTCGTGCGCTTCGATCCGGTGGCGAAGCGCGCGGTGTCGTGCGAGTTGATCACGGAGCGAGTGGAGTCAGGCGCGTGAAACTCCGAAGGTAGGAGCCCGCTTGCGGGCGATGGTTTGGTCCCTGTAACTTTCGCGCTTGCGCGTTCTGCTGGCCAGCAGAATGGCGCGGCAAGCGCGCCCCCTACAAATTCAATCGCGCGCAAGCGCGCTCCTACCTCCCGTAACCTCACCCCTCCGAGTATTCGCCGAGCACGCGGTAGCGTTGGTAGCGTGCCTCGAGCAGCGCGTCGGTCTTCATGGCTGTGAGCTCAGCCATGTGCTTCTTGAGAGATAGCTCCAATACCTTCGAGGCCTTGGCGTAATCGGTGTGCGCGCCGCCGAATGGCTCGGGAAGCACCTCGTCGGCGATGTGCATCGTGAGCAGTTCCTGCGCATCGAGCTTGAGCGCCTCGGCGGCCTGCGGCGCCGCGGAGCGATCCTTCCAGAGAATCGCCGCGCAACCTTCGGGCGAGATCACCGAGTAGTAGCTGTTCTCGAAAACAATCACGCGGTCGGCCACGCCGATGCCAAGCGCACCGCCGGAGCCGCCCTCGCCGATGACGACTGCGATGATCGGCGTCTGCAGCGCGCTCATCTCCCGGATGTTGACTGCGATCGCCTCGGCGACGTGTCGTTCCTCGGCCCCGATGCCCGGGTAGGCGCCGGGCGTGTCGATGAAACAAACGACCGGCATCGAGAACTTCTCCGCGAGCCGCATGAGCCGCAGCGCCTTCCGGTAGCCCTCGGGATTCGGCATGCCGAAGTTGCGCAGGATGTTCTCCTTCGTGTCGCGGCCTTTTTGCTGCGCGATGATCATCACAGCTCGGCCGAGATGAAACGCCGTGCCTCCGATGAGTGCGCGGTCGTCCTTGAACTGGCGGTCGCCGTGGAGTTCCTGGAACCCGGTGAAGATCGCGTCCACGTAGTCGAGCGCGTAAGGCCGCCGCGGGTGCCGCGCGATCTGGACGCGCTGCCATGCCGTCAGGCTCGAATACACGCTCTTCTTCGTCGCATCGATTTTCTTCTCGAGGGAGGAAATCTCCGACGTCGCGTCGACGTTGTTCTCGAGCGAAAGCTGGTTGAGCTGTTCGAGCTGCTTCTCCAGATCACGGATCGGCTTTTCAAACTCGAGCGTGTGATGGGGTTTCTCCATTGGGGGGCTGGCTATGGACGGGGCCGCCGTGTGTCAACGACGTGGAAAATCAGCCTGCATCCGAATCGGGCTTGAGCTGTTCCTTCCAACTCAGGACCTTCGCGCGGGCTCCGAAATGTTCCGCGGCGGTTTTGTCGCCGCGCTCCATCCAGACGCGTGAGAGCGTGGTGTTCACGAACAAGTCGTCGGGTCGAAGACGGTGCGCCGCCTCGGCGGCCGCGAGCGCGCCATCGAGGTCGCGCAGGCTGAACTTGATCTCGGCGAGTGCGTGCCAGGCATCGAACCGGTCGGGGAACTTCGCGGTGGCGCCTTCCAGCTTCGCAATCGCCGAAGCGTGGTCGCCCATTGTGAACTCAAAGGTCGCGTCCTCAATGAGATCGGTGATCTCGTCGCCCGACATGCCTCAGGAGCGTCGGCGTAGGGGACATCGAAGTCGAGCAGATACTCGGTTCACAGAATCAGCATCGCATCGCCGTAGCTCAGGAACCGGTAGCGCTCGGCGACGGCTCCGGCATAAATCTCGCGCAGCCATTCGACACCGTCCGTTGATCCCGGCGCGAGGAACGACGCGACGAGGCAAAGCAGCGTCGATCGCGGCGCGTGAAAATTCGTGATCAACGCATCGACCCCGCGAAAATCGCGCGGCGGATGGATGAACAAATCCGCGTCGCCGATCCAGTCGGCGCCTTGCGCTGCGTGCCGCGCGAGGAAATCCTCGATCGTGCGCACGCTGGTCGTGCCCACGGCGATCCGTCGGTGGGCACGGTCGAAGAGCCGCGCCTGCGTGGCCGCCGGGATCTCGTAGACCTCGCGGTGGATCGCGTGCTCCTCGACGTCATCGGTTTGCATCGGCTTGAAAGTGCCGAGGCCGACGTGGAGCGTGAGGTCGGCGAACTCGTTGCCCTTCTCCGCGACGCGCGCGAGCAGCTCCGGTGTGAAATGCAGTCCTGCAGTCGGCGCCGCAACTGCGACACGTTTCTCGCGGCTCGCAAACACAGTCGCGTAACGCTCGCGGTCCGCTCGCTTCAAATCCGGTGAGCGCTCCGCGGTGATGTAGGGCGGCAGCGGAACCTCGCCGCATTCGTCGGCGACATCGAGGATGCTGCGTCCGCTGTCAGTCGCGAACCGCACGACGCACACGCCGTCGTCGCCGCGCTCGCGGACTGTCGCGTCGAAGAATCCGGGATTCGCGAACGTTGCGCCGACCGGGAGCTTCCGGCCCGGACGCAGCAGGCACAGCCAATCGCCTGGATCGCGCGCGGGCCGCAGCAGGAGGCACTCGACCTGGCCGCCGGTCGGTCGCTGCGCGTGGAGCCGCGCAGGAATCACACTCGCGTTGTTTCGGAAGAGGCAGTTGCCGTCGCCGATGAGCTCCGGCAGATCGCGGAACGTGCGATGCTCGACCGACCGCGCACGCCGGTCGACGACGAGCAGCCGCGAGGCGTCGCGCCGCTCAGCGGGAAACTGCGCGATCAGCTCGTCGGGCAACGGGTAGTCGAAGAGTGCGGTCTTCAATCGTTTGTTCAATTCCCGTAGGGCGTGGCGCTTTGCAGTGCAACAGAATGCCTGCAGCAGAAGGAGGAATCGGGACGCAGACGCCAACGCAGGCTCCGGCGGGCGGATCATCCTGGAAACGCAGTTGAAAGGCAGGAAGTCATTCATCGCATCCTTCGGAATTCTCGTTTCATGATTCCGGCGATGCCTCCGCTTCCCGAGCCACACGCGATCGCGGTCCTGCTGCTGGTGCTGGTCTCGTTCTATCTCTTCACGCGCAGAAACATTCCCCTCGAAACGTCATCGCTGCTGATCCTGATCCTGCTCGTGGTGGGGTTTCAGTTCTTCCCCTACAGTCGCGATGGGAAGGTGTTGCACGCGTATGAGCTGTTCACGGGATTCGGGCACGAGGCGCTCATCACGATCTGCGCGCTGATGATTGTGGGAAAAGGACTGGAGACAACCGGGGCGCTTCGTCCGCTCGCGGCTTTGATGAGCCGGTTCTGGGCGGTGAGCCCGATGCTTTCGTTACTCGCCACCCTGGTTGTCGGTGCGACGTTCAGCGCGTTTCTCAACAACACTCCAATCGTGGTGATGCTGCTTCCAATTCTGATCGGCGTGTCCATCCGGGCCAAGCAGTCGAGTTCCGGAATACTTCTGCCGATGGGGCTGGCCACACTCATCGGAGGCATGGCCACCACAATCGGCACCTCGACGAACCTCCTCGTGGTCTCCATTGCGGCCGACCTCGGCATGCGGCGCTTCGGGATGTTTGACTTCGCGGTGCCGGTGATGATCGCGGGCGCCTTTGGAATACTCTACCTCTGGCTGGTGGCTCCGCGACTCCTGCCGGAGCGAAACGCGCTTCTCGCCGATAGTTCATCGCGCGTCTTCGACGCTTCGCTGCATATCGGAGAGGAGAGCTACGCGGACGGTCGCACCGTGGACGAGGTGATCAAGAAAGCGGGCACGGGATTCCAAATACACTCCATCCGGCGCGGCGATGGTCTCACGCTGACGCGGCGTCCCGACGCAACAATACTCGCGGGCGACCGGCTGCAGGTGCGCGACACGCCCGAACGACTCAAGGAGTTTGAGCGCGCTCTTGGCGCGGCGCTTTACGGTGCCGGCGGCAAGGAGCGTGTCAGCGAGGAACACCCGCTTTCGGCCGAGGACCAGCAACTGGCGGAGATCGTGGTGACGGACGACTCACCCTTGAATCGCACGACCCTCAAGCGCGCGCGTTTCGCCGAGCGCGCCGGGGTAATCGCGCTTGCGATCCAGCGTCCGCGGGGGAAGGGCGGCACGCCGAAAGGGGACATCGCGGACGTCATGATGAAGTCCGGCGACGTCCTGCTTGTTCAGGGTGGCGAGGACAGGGTGGCTGAGTTGAAGAAAAGCGGCCGCTACCTCGTCCTCGATGCGACCACCAGTCTCCCGCACACCAAGCGGGCTCCACTCGCGCTTGGCATCATGTTCCTTGTCGTGGCCGTGGCTGCGGCGGGCATTGCGCCGATCGTGGTGACCGCGCTGGCCGGCATGGGTCTGATGCTTCTCACAAAGTGCATCACATGGGAGGATGCCTCCGGGGCGCTCAGCGCTCAGGTGATACTGATTGTGGCCGTGAGCCTGGCGCTGGGACTCGCGTTGATGCGCACGGGCGGAGCCGACTACCTCGCGGAGGCGTATGTCGCCCTCGCGTCCGGCCTGCCGGATTCGGTCATCCTGAGCGGGCTCATGCTGTTGATGGCGATTCTCACGAACATCGTCTCGAACAATGCCGCTGCCGTGATCGGCACACCGATCGCGATCAGCATTGCAGCGCGACTCGGACTTCCGGCCGAGCCGTTCGTCCTCGCGGTGCTGTTCGGGGCGAACATGAGTTACGCAACTCCGATGGCCTACAAGACGAACCTGCTCGTCCTGAGCGCAGGAGGTTACAAGTTTTCCGATTTCGTCCGCGCAGGCACGCCGCTGATCCTGATCATGTGGCTCGCACTTTCGGTGATTCTCGTGGTGCAATACAAGATCTAGGCCCGCGCGCAGCACAGGCGCCTGGCGCGCGGCTCATCATCCCCCTTGCGACAGCACGCAGCCGCTCCGATACTTTGCGAATCCATGGCCAAGACCCGGGTCGAGATCGTTCAGGATAACCTGCATGCCTTCCTGTCTGCCGCGACCCCGGCGCTGCGCAGACTTGCGCCTGACGAGGCGATTGCAGCGGGCTCGCGACTCACTGCAGGCGCCGCAGTCGAACTTTTTCGCGATCAGGTGACGAGCCGGCTGCTCGACGTCGCGGCGCGCGAGTTGCGGAAAACGAACCAGTCTTTCTACACGATCTCGAGCGCGGGCCATGAACAGAACGCCGTCTTCGGCGCGCTCCTGCGTGTGGACGATCCGTGTTTTCTGCATTACCGTTCGGGCGGGCTCATGATGGCGCGATCTCGGCTCGACCCGGAGTGCGATCCGATCATGGACGGCGTGCGCTCATTCTGCGCATCGGCCGAGGATCCGATTTCCGGCGGCCGCCACAAAGTCTGGGGCAGCCGTCGACTCTGGGTGCCGCCGCAGACGAGCACGATCGCGTCGCACCTGCCGAAGGCCTACGGCATGGCTTACGCGATCCGCCGCGCGCACAAGCTCGGGATCGCGAACGGTCTCAAGGACGACTCGATCGTTTTGTGCTCGTTCGGCGACGCATCCGCAAATCACGCCACCGCGCTCGCGGGTATCAACGCCGCGCGCTACGCAGTGCGACGCGGAGGCCGCGTGCCGATTATTTTCCTTTGCGAGGACAACGGCATCGGCATCTCCGTCGAAACGCCGGCGACCTGGATCCGCGACAACTTCAGCGCGCAGCCGCATCTCGCCTACGTCGAACTCTCCGGCACGGTCGATGCGATCTGGGAGGTTGCGGCCGGTGCGATCGAGCGCTGCCGGCGCACGCGCACGCCCGTCTTCGTGCACCTGCATACCGTCCGGCTCTGGGGCCACGCAGGCACAGACGTCGAGACATCCTACAGGCCGCTCGCGGAGATCGAGGCCGCGGAGGCGCGTGACCCGCTTCTCGCAAACGCACGCCGTCTCATTGAAACCGGCGCAGCAACGCCGGCCGCGTTGCGCGCGATCGTTGCGGAAACGCAGTCGCGAATCGACGCCGCGTGCTCGACGGTCACGCGCGCGCCGAAGCTCACAAGCGCCGCGGAGATTGTCGCGCCGCTGGCGCCATTCGACGAGAAGGCGATCCGCGCCACGACTGCGATCGTCGCCGATGCGAAAGTGCGGGCCGCGCATTTCGACGGACAGCTTCCCGAGGAATCGAAATCGCCGGTGCGCCGCACGATGGCTGCGCACATCAACGCTGCGCTTGCCGACGAGATGCTGCGCTTTCCCGAGATCAATCTCTTCGGCGAAGATGTCGGCAGGAAAGGGGGAGTCTACGGTGTCACCGGCGGACTGCAGTCGAAGTTCGGTCCGGCGCGCGTCTTCGACACACTGCTCGACGAGACAACGATCCTTGGCATTGCTCAGGGCGCTGGCATGGCGGGGATGCTTCCGATTCCGGAAATCCAGTATCTCGCCTACGTTCACAACGCGCTCGACCAACTCCGCGGTGAGGCGTGTTCGCTCCAGTATTTTTCGAACGGCCAGTTCGCGAACCCGATGGTCGTGCGCGTGCAGGGTCTCGCCTACCAGAAGGGGTTCGGCGGCCACTTCCACAACGACAACTCGATCGGCGCGCTGCGCGACATCCCCGGGCTCCTGCTCGCAACGCCATCGCGCGGCGACGAGGCCGCGATGATTCTGCGCGGGCTGGTCGCAACGGCGCGAGCCTGCGGCCGCGTGGCGGTGTTCCTCGAGCCAATCGCGCTCTACCACGAGCGAGACCTCTTCTCTGAAGGCGACGGCGCATGGCTTTCGGATTATCCCGCGCCCGGGCGGATTCTTCTGCCCGGCGAAGTGGGCGTGGACAACACAGACGCAAAGGATCTTCTCATCGTGAGCTACGCGAACGGCCTCCGACTCTCGCGGCGCGCGGCACGGAAGTTGAAGGAGCAGGGGATTGCCGCGCGCGTGCTCGATGTGCGCTGGCTGAATCCGCTCCCGCTCGATGCGATTCGCGAACATGCTGCCGAGTGCGGTGGTGTGCTCGTGGCCGACGAGTGCCGCGCGACCGGCGGCGGAGTCGCCGACGCGGTCATCGCCGCGCTTGCCGAGGATGGTTACGGCCGGCCACTCGCCTCAGTCCGCGCGGTCGACACCTATATCCCGCTCGCCGCTGCTGCGAACCTCGTGCTCATTTCAGAAGCTCAGATTATGGCCGCCGCACTGCGGCTTCTCATTCGAGACTGAAGTTGACTTTGCGCATTGGCCTTGGAGCCTCGGATGATCTGCAGCCCCACGGTAACTGAAAGGTTTGGCTTATCCTATGAGAACACGGAGGTTGTTTGAACTCGCAGCGGCGGCACTCGTCGCGCTGGCATTCCAAGGTTGCGCGACAGAGACGAGCCATGCGGTGGCCACACCGCAGGTGCAGGCGGCGATGGTGCCTTATTCAGGGCCGAAGCACGTCATCGCGGTCGGAAAATTCGAGAATCGCTCGGAGTTCCTGCGCGGGATTTTCTCGGACGGCATTGACCGCCTCGGCGGCCAGGCAAAGACGATCCTGATCACCCACCTGCAGCAGTCGGGCAGGTTCTCGGTGATGGATCGCGAGAACCTGGAGGAGATCAAGCGCGAGGCGTCGTTCTCTGGCGCGGAGCAGAAAATCAAGGGAGCCGAGTTTGCCGTCACCGGCGATGTGACTGCGTTCGGCCGGAAGGAAACTGGCGACACACAGCTCTTCGGAGTGCTCGGTCAGGGCAAATCGCAGGTCGCCTACGCCAAGGTCAGCATCTACATCGTCGATGTCGCCACCTCCGAAGTGATCACTTCGGTCCAGGGCGCCGGCGAATACGCTCTGGACAACCGCGAGGTGCTAGGGTTTGGAGGAACGGCTAGCTACGATTCAACGCTCAACGGAAAAGTCCTCGACCTCGCGATCCGCGAGGCGGTCGACAAACTCGTGGTCGGAATGGAACGAGGCGATTGGCAACTTTCCCGATGAACCACCGCCACGTCGCGTTATTACCATTGATCGCGGCGGTCGTGTTGCTGGCGGGATGCCAGACTGCACGCCCGCTTTATTATTGGGGCAACTACGAGGGCACGCTTTACAGCGGCTACTCGAAGCCAGGGTCGATCTCTCCTGATGAAGGAATCGCCCGGATGCAGGAGGACCTGGCGAAGGCCGCAGCGACCGGCCGGGCTCCGAATCCCGGGCTCCACGCGCAACTCGGTTTCTACTACCTGCAGGCCGGAAATGGCGAAGCTGCGCGCGCGGAGTTCGAAGCTGAGAAGGCTCTCTATCCAGAGTCCGCGACGCTCATGGACCGGATGATCAGCAAACTCCAAGCCGCTCCCACATCATGAAGATGCTGCAAGTGTTTCCCGTGATTGCGCTGCTGGGGCTGTTGTCGGGATGCGTGACCGTGCCACCTAAGGACTACACGGCGTATCGCGAGAGCAAGCCCCGCTCGATCCTCGTGCTTCCGCCGCTCAACGAGTCCACCGAGATCGGCGCGACTTACAGTGTGCTCACGACAACGACGATGCCCATCGCCGAGCTCGGCTACTACGTCATGCCGGTCGCGCTCGTAGACCAGTTCATGAAGGAGAACGGCCTCACGGTGGCTGGTGAGATGCACATGGCACCGCTCGAGAAGCTCCGCGAGGTATTCGGTTGCGACGCCGTGCTCTATCTCACGATCAACCAGTTCGGTTCGAAGTATCAGGTGCTCTCGAGCAATGTGATTGTGCAGCTCTCCGGCAAACTCATCGATTGCCGCACTGGAGTCACGATTTGGGAAGGCACCACCACCGCGGTGAGCCAGGGTCAGTCGGGTCTCATCGAGGCACTCGTCACGCAAGTCATTAACAAGATGTTTGACGTCGCCCACAACACGGCGGCGATGGCGAGTGTGCAACTCGTGATGCCGAAAGGACAGGGCCTGCTAAAGGGACCGCGTCACCCGGAATACGGTTCGGATTGAGTGCGGCGCCGGGCAAGCTTGATCCCGCGCTGGGCGGCGAGCGGATGAGCGTCGCGGCTCATGCCGTGTGCGCCCGTTTTCTCCGCCGCGTGGCTAGTTTCCGGGAGTCGGCATGTCGCAGAGGCCTCGTGCACCAGGAAGCGCCTCTGATACCAACATCCCGTGAGTTGTAGACTATGGCGCGGTAGCGCCGGTAGCCCGCCCTCTCCGAGGGCGGAACTCATAAACCCGCGCCCGGAGGTCGCGGGCTACCAGGTTCCAGTGAGTCCGTGAATAGTCCGTTCTTCAAGGGACGATGGTATGACTTGGCCGCAGAAGGAACGACCCGTCGCTCCGCCCGGTGGCAGCAGGAGCAGGAATGAAGTGCTTCAGCGGGGAACAGGAGAGGCATCGGAGGCGTCTCTAGTTGAAACGACCTTGGGCCTCAGCCAGAAGGGCGCCTCGTTCTTGAGACTCAACCACATGACCAGCACAATTGACAACGCCCGCTCCTGCGCGGGGATAGGGGCCTTGCGCCAGATCGCGCGATTCAGACACCTCCCTTTTTGGGGGATCTAGGTCATGCGACGCTTTCTCATTGTCTGTGGGATCTTGCTCGCGGTCGTTGTCGTCGCGCTGGCTGCTTTGCCGTTGTGGTTTGGCGCGTTTCTTTCGGTTGCCGGCAATTCTCTGGGACTCGAGTTCGCCAAATATGAGCGGCTGGGGTATGCGCGCTTTGCGCTGGAGGATGTGGTCCTTGATCACCCAAGCGTGCGCGTCACTGCTGCCCGTGTGGAAGTCGACAGCCCGATCGTGCTGATCTTCCGACCGTGGAGCGGTCGCGAGCGATCTGCCAGCGTGACCACGTGGCAGGTAAGGGTGAAACCGAACGACTCGGTGAGCGACGAGGCTTCAAGCGGCGCCCTGGAACTGCGCGAACGGTTGCTCGACATGGCGAAGCATCTTGATCGCTGGCTTCCCGTCGCGGAGGTCGGTGCCGGCACGGTCGTGTGGGACCTTGGCGGTCTGGAGATCGACAGCGCAGTCTGGAAACAGCGATCGTTTGAAGTCATAGGCTTTCGCCTTGGAAAACTCGCAACCGACGCAACCGCGACGTTCTCCGCGTCGGGCATGATCGAGTTCGCCGCATCACCTCAGGAAGGCCCGTGGCGAGTCACCGCGAAGTGGGACGACGACGCAGTGCGCGGTGAGTTCGGAATCTGGGGACAGGTCGCGCCGTTCTCGACAACGTTCTCATCCGGAAAGTGGCTTCCGGATACAGCGAGCATTGCGGCGGCTGGATGGAACGTGCCTGGCGCGCGCGTCGGGCTCGGTGAGTCCTACCAGTATGTTCGCGGCGACGCGGGGATCGAGTGGGAGGCCGGGCGTTTCAATACGACAATCGATATCGCTGGAGAGGCGTTGCCTGATTCAGGCGCGCCGCCGCTGTCGGCAAAGTTGCGGGGACACGGCGACACCCAGACGGCGGTCGTGGAGTCACTGTTCGTCGAGATTCCTGGTGTGAGCGCGACACTAAGTGCGCCCGTGGAGATCGATCGCAGTGGCCGCATCAAGTCCGGGATGTCGGATTTCACATTCGCCGTGGACTTGGAAAAGCAAACCTGGATCGCCGCGAGTGGCCGTGCGAGCGGGAGCGCCCGGCTCACGCCGCGTGAGGACGGCCATCCCTTGATCGAGGCGAAGCTGGACGGAACTGAAATGGCGTGGCGCGATTGGCGCGCAGCAGCGATCCAAGCCACAGGCAAACTCGACTGGCCCATCCTCGAGGTATCTGGCGAAACGAAGGACGAGACGATGGGAATGGAACTTGTGATCCGGGGAGCTTGGGACTTCGAACGTCGCGAACTTCTGAATGGGCACGCAATTGGGACGATCTCGGGCGAGTCACTGGCACTTCTGTCGCCGCGGATCCCCGCATTTCGTCTCGCGACGTTTACAGTAGAAGCGCACGGACCGCTGCAAACGCTCGAGCACTCCGGAACCGCGAAGGTCGACGAACTTGCAGTGCCGGGACTGAATCCGCCTGGGTTGGAAATGGCGTGGGATGGAAAGGGCGCAATGGCCAACATCCGCGATGGCATCGTGCGTGCGGGAAATTCCGAGATCCTTCTGTCGGCGCAAATCACGAAGGACGCCGCGCAACTGGAGACGCTTCGGCTCGTGCAGGATGGTGTCGAGCGACTAACACTCCAGACGCCGGCGTCGGTGCAGTGGTCGCCGACGGTCGAGGTGGGCTCCGTCCAACTCGGTGGCGACAATTGTTCGCTTACCTTCTCCGCGCTGAGCGGCGAGAGCGGCGAGCTACATGTGGCTGCGAGAAACATCCCGTCGACTTGGTGGACCAACTTTGCGCCGACGCGGGATGTCGACGTGATGATCGCGTCGCTGGACTTCGACGGCACATGGAACGACGGACCCATGTCGTTCGAGACGACGGGCCGGTTCGAGCTGGGTATTGGAGCGGATTCGCTCGCGGATGTGGAATTGTCCGCGAGTGGCGACGGCGATGGTGTCGTCCTTGAGAGCCTTAGAGTGTCGCAAGACGAGGCGCCGATCTTTTCGTCGAGCGGCACGCTTCCCATCTCGCTCCATCCGGGGTCGGAGAGACTGGTGCGGATCGAAGCGGAGGGCCCGCTCGAGGTGAGCACGAGCAGCACCTCGAGTCCGCTTTTCTGGGAGAAACTGAAGGTGTTGACTGGCGTCGAGCTGATCGAGCCTGAGTTGAAACTGGAGCTCTCCGGCACATGGTCTGCGCCGCAGGGGACGCTTCGCGCGACGGCCAATCGTGTTTCCGTGGACAATGAGCGGATCAAGTTCGCGCTTCCCGAGATCGCGGCACTTCAGATCGATGCCACGGCGGATCGGAAACAACTGTCGCTCGAGCGACTCTCGATGCTCGTCTCAGGGCAGGAAGTGCGGGCGACGGGACGCATGCCGCTCGGCCCCGACATGTGGGCATCGCTCAAGGCCGATCCGGTGAAGTTCATTCGCACGACGGCTGATTTGCACCTCGAGATTCCGGATGCTGAGGTGGCTGCGCTGAGTGTGTATGCGCCGGCGTTCCTCTCGACCGAGGGAAAGCTGCAGATGGATGTGACCTTGAAATCCGGCGGCGAGATCGATGGCTCGGTCCGGTTGCAGGGAGCGTCGTCGCGACCGTTGGGTCCGCTCGGAGTGCTGCAACAGATCTCCGCGGACCTGCGGTTTGCCGGACGCAGCGTCGAGATCCGTGAACTCGTCGCGACATCCGGCGGGCAACCTGTGACACTCAGTGGCCGCATCGAACTTCCGGCCGACGCGCCTCCGCAATTCAAGGTCGCGCTCAAGGGCGCCAACCTTCCACTCGTGCGACGCACCGGCTTGATGTTGCGTGGCGATGTCGACCTGCAGTTGACCACGAGCGAGGGTGGGGTGCCGCTGATTAGCGGAACGGCTCGCCTGCGAGACAGCCTCTACTTCTCGGACATTCGCGACCTGATTCCGAGCGGCGGCGGCGGCGTCTCGGGGCGGCCGCCGTATTTCTCCGTGGAGAAGGCGCCTTTCAATGCGTGGAAGCTCGCAGTCGATGTAAGGGGCGACGATTTCATGCGCCTGCGGACTGCACTGTTCAACGGAAACCTTTCAACGCGGTTCCAGATTTCCGGGACGCTCGGCGATCCGCGGTCAATCGGCGAGGCAACTGTGGACGAGGGTCGGTTGCTCCTCCCGTTCGCGACGTTCGTCGTGGAGCACGGATCAGCACGATTGACGGTGGTCGAGCCATTCGAGCCGAGCTTGG
>DATKCJ010000188.1:0-3515 GCA_035513275.1 Opitutaceae bacterium | reverse complement strand
CGATTTTCAAGCCCCGGTCCGAAAGGTCCGGGGCTTTTTCTGTCCGTCCAACTCACGCGGTCGGAAACGGATTCCGCTCCGCGAACTGCATCTGGTGCCAATAGGGATAGATCCGCGGTTTCGCGCTCGCGGCCTCAAGCCGGGCCACCTGCTCAGGCGTGAGCTTCCAACCGACGGCCCCCAGGTTTTGTTTCAACTGCGCTTCGTCACGCGCGCCGATGATCACCGTTGCCACGCTCGGACGCGACAACACCCAGTTGATCGCGATCTCGGCCACGCTCCTGCCGGTTTCCGCCGCGACCGAATCGAGCGCGTCCATCACCCCGTAGACTTGCTCGTCCTCCGCGGGAGGCGCGATCCGCGCCGTGGTGGGATCCTTGAGCCGGCTGACTGCGGGGGTCGCCTGTCCGCGCCGGTATTTTCCGCCGAGCCGGCCCATGCCGAGTGGACTCCAGACGACCGTGCCGACGCGCTGGTCCAGCGCGAGCGGCATCAGCTCCCATTCAAATTCGCGGCCTAGAAGCGAGTAGTAAGCCTGATGCGCCACATGCCGCGCCCAACCCTCGCGTTCCGAAATCGCGAGCGACTTCATGAGGTGCCAGCCGGAAAAATTCGAGCACCCGATCTGGCGGATCTTCCCCGCGCGCACAGAGTCGTTGAGAGTGCCGAGCGCCTCCTCGACCGGGGTCAGCGCATCAAAGCCGTGCAACTGGTAGAGGTCGATGTGGTCCGTCCCGAGCCGCCGCAGGCTGCCCTCGATCTGCTTCGTCAGGTGCTTCCGGCTCGAGCCGACATCATCGGGCGCGTCGCTGAATCGAAAGGTGGCCTTGGTCGAGATGATGACCTTGTCCCGCCGGCCCTTGATCGCCTCGCCAAGGATTTCCTCCGCCTGTCCCGCCGAATAGATGTCGGCCGAGTCGAACATCGTTACGCCGGCGTCGAGACACAGGTCGACCATTCGCGTGGCGGCCTGCACGCCGTTGCTGCCCCATGCCTTGAAGCCTTCACCATCGCCAAATGTCGCCGTTCCGAAACACAGCACCGGCACCTTCAGGTCCGACCCACCTAGTTGTCTGAATTCCATGGGTCGCACGATGCTCCAACCGAGCCCGATCGCAATCACGCCATCACGCTGGGAGCATCATCGGCCGGAGTCTTGCGACCGCAGCGCCTGTTCACTCGTAGGATTTCAGCAATTCCTCGAGGGCGCGCTTCCGCGGAAGGAGTTTCCGAGTGTAGTGCCAATACATTCCGAACAGCATGCCGACCGCGAGCAACGGCCAGAGCACGAACGCCGGCACCAGGATCTCGTCCCCGGCCTTGCCGACTGCGCGCAGTTGCCAGACGACAAGCGGCAACAGCAACAGGATGACTCCGTGAAGGATCGCGGCCGTTTTCACGCGTGTCTGGCTCATCGCGTTTTCGTCGAGAGAGGCACGCACGCTTGCCGCGATCGATGCCGAGGGATCGGCGTGCTCGCGTCCGTGACGCAATGCGCGCCTTGCGAGAAAAATCACCGCCACCCAGGGCACGGTGAGGAACAGGATCGCGCCCCACTCGCGCGAGACGTCGAT
The DNA here is from genome assembly GCA_035513275.1 of Opitutaceae bacterium. GTDB lineage: Bacteria > Verrucomicrobiota > Verrucomicrobiia > Opitutales > Opitutaceae > DATKCJ01. The sequence continues at coordinate 1,941 of DATKCJ010000188.1, read as the reverse complement.
TCGCCGCTCCGCGGGACCAGGAGTGACGACGTTAATTGCGGCCAGCACCGTGATGACGGTCAGCGACGCGAACACGATTGAGAGAAAAATCCACAAGCCGCGGCGACGGCGGCGCAGGTCGGTCGCGAATTCATTCTTCATCATTTCAATCTGGGCCTGTGAGGGCCGGTTGTGTGGCGACTGCCAAGCGTTCTCGATGTCAGCGAAGTTCATTGGTCAGGTCCTCCATGGATTCGGAAAGCTTCTGTCTCAGCCGGCTGAGCCTCGCGCCCACGTTGCTCTCGGTGAGTCCGTGGATCTCCGCGATTGAGGCGTAGCTGACACCGTCGAGGTGCAGCAGGATCAGCGAACGATCGACGGGGGCGAGTCGGCGTATGTTTGCGTAGAGAAATTCGAGCGCCTCGCGATCTCGGGCAGCCGGCTCGGCTGCGGCAGGTTGCAGTGAGACGTCCGCCTCGAACAGATCCACATGGCGGCGATACGTTGAGGCGCCGCGCTTCCATGTGAGGGCCGCGTTGTGCGCGACCTTGTAGATGAAAGTGGAAGGCTTGCTCCCACCCGCGAATGCCGGCACCGCCCGCCAAACGGCGAGCAGCACCTCCTGCATCAGGTCCTTGCGGTCGTCGCCTTCAGCGAACCCGTTGGCCACCCGATACAGAATAGCCATGTGCTCCTGCACCCAGGCTTCGAATCGCGCACGTTGTTCGGTGTCGGTCACGGTTGGTGGATCACAACATTAGAAGCACGCCAGCGAGGTTTCTTACATCGGGAAACACTTCGGTCTCGCTGAGGCGCACACGGAGATCGCGGAAAGGGGCTCGAAGAAGGAGAAGATGGTTCTCGTTTCCTCAAAAACCCGCGCTACAGGCTTGGGATGAAGGATTAACCGAAGTGGTTCAACTTCAATGTCGACTTGAAGTCTGCGCTTGAAGCGAATAAATCGTTACGTAACGTTTTATCCATGCCCTACGAGTTCCTCACCAAAGCGCGCCTGACCGCGGCCCTTCGCCGGCTTTCCGATCTGGCGACAGCCGAGGGCATCGAGCTGGACGTCGCGATCTATGGAGGGGCGGTCTTCACGCTCGTTTATGGGTCGAGAGAAGCGACCAAGGATGTCGATGCGATTATCAAGCCCGCCGACGTCGGTGCTCGGCTGGTCGCGACCGTGGCGGCGGAGCAAGGTCTGCCTGAAGACTGGCTCAACGGAGAGGTCCGTCAGTTTCTTTCACCGTTCGATCAGCGCCGTCCCTTCCCCACAAAGGAGTTTGAGCCAGGACTGCGTATCACCATCCCGACCGCGAAATACCTTCTCGCGCTAAAGCTCAAGGCCGCACGCCCCCGGGTCTTGGGTTACGCGGGAGACGAACCCGACATCAAATTCCTCCTTGGCAAAGTCCGTCCTGAAAACTTGGAGGCCGTGGATGAAGTGTTCGAGGGCTTCTTTCCAGGAGAGATCCCGCATGAATTCGCGCGTGCGATGGTCGAGCGTTTGTTGTCCGAGTTGAAAGAGAGGCCACTCGAAGAATGAAGAACCGCCCACAAACCCTCGCGGAAGTCGCAGAGCGTGCAGACGCACTGGAGACGTTCGGTCCGGAGTTTCAGGACTGGCTTCACACGATCCGCTCGACTCACAACCGGGCCTCGATCCAACGAGCGATCGCAACCGAGCCGCAGATCCTCCGTGGACGATTTCCGGGAGGTGATGTGGCGGACGCCTGGCTGGCAGCCTACGCCGAATACGTAGCGACAAGCGCCAAGATTCAGGCTCCAAACTGGGCAAGCGACGCTTCGCGCGTCTCGTCGGAGCCTTGGTTCAGCGTTGATTCTCCAAAGGAACGTGAACTCGCGCTTCGGGACAGCCCGCCGGCCTTTCGCAACCGAAACCTCTTCACTCCCAGAATCGACCTCCCCCTGAGACTCATCGCGGGCAGACCACCGAAG
>DATKCJ010000187.1:0-23540 GCA_035513275.1 Opitutaceae bacterium | reverse complement strand
CGAGGAGAAGTGGTTCAACGCCGCCGTCGTGATCGACCCGGAGAATGGCGTGCAGGCCGAGCGCTACGTGAAGCGCCATCTCGTGCCATTCGGAGAATACGTGCCGATCCGCCCCGTATTCGGATGGCTTGAGAAGTTCGTCCCAATCGGGGGCGACTTCGTGCGCGGCACATCACCGGCGCCGCTCACGATCTCGACGGGCAAGGGTCCGCGCTCGGCCGGCATTCTCATTTGCTACGAGGATGTGTTTCCCAATCTCGCGCGCTCAGCTACGCGCGCCGGCGCCGAGGTGCTCGTGAACGTGACGAACAACGCCTGGTATGGCGAAGGCGCCGCCGCCTATCAACACGCCGCGCACTCGGTCCTTCGTGCCGCTGAGAACCGGCGCCCGATCGTGCGCTGCGGCAACGGCGGCTGGAGCGGCTGGATCGACGAATACGGATCGGTTCGAGCGACACTCGAGGACGAGCACGGCAGCGTCTACTTCCGCGGCGGCGAAACAGTCGCCGTCACGCGAGATGCGCGATGGATCGGCCGCGAGACATTCTACACGCGCCACGGCGACTGGTTTGTGGCGTTGTGCGGGGCGATTGTTCTCTTGGTGTTTGGGCTGCGAGTCTTCCGTCGAGGCAGTTGACGGTGCCAAGGCCTTCCGAAGTAGCGCGGGTCTCTGACCCGCGGATCTGGCAGGTCAGAGACCTGCCTTACGGGTGAGGCATGGTCGCATCACGTCACTCATCGAGAGCCCCGCTACCCCGTCGAACTGCCGGCATTGAGAACCCGGCGAACCGTTCTCGCTGCTTCACTGGAATCTAGTTTCGTTTGAGTGATGCATGTTTCGCGCCGCGAGATTCTCTCCCGTGGATTCCACCTCCGCTGTCCGAATTGCGGCGCGAAGTCGCTCTTCGCGCCGGGCGCGCTGCGCATTCGCGCACGGTGTCCGGCATGTGATCTCGAGCTGAACCGCGGCGAAGGTTTTTTCCTCGGCCCGATGGTGATCAACTACTCGATCGCAGTCTTTGGGTTTGTTGTCCCGTGCGTTCTCCTTTGGGCGCGCGGCACACTGCCAGGTGTGTGGGCCGCAGGACTTGCCGTCGCTGCGTGCATCGCACTGCCGGTCGCGCTCTATCGCTACTCGTGGAGCCTCTGGCTCATGGTTTACTTCTATGTCCTCCCGGACCGCCTCCCCGCCAACGACGTCGCGCGTGAGCCGGATGTGGATGACTAGCGGATGAAACCCTGGGGTCTCGGTTCGAGGTCAGGTTAGGTTTGAGACACACATCGAAGGATGTGTGCCTTGACCAAGTAATCTCCCAAGTTAGGTTGAGAGCATGACTGCCGCCGCCTTCCTTGAACTCAAGCAACGCGCGGCAAAATTGCCTGAGAAGGATCGGCGAAACCTGTCCGCATATTTGATCCGTCTCGGGCAGGAGCGCGCCGGATGGAAACTCGAAGCCTCGCGGCGGCTAAACTCCATGGCCGCCGGCAAGAAGCTAAGCGTTGCCGAGCTGCGGAAGCAGCTTGGCCATGGCTGAGGCCGGCTATCACAGCCACCTCTCGCTTGAGGCGGTTGCGTTTGTCGTCGCGCTCCCGAAGAAGGGTCAGCGGCGGGTCCTAAGCCTAGCGGATCGAGTCGCTAAGAAACCATTCGCGATCGGAGATTTCCGGACAGTCGACGTCGCAGGACGCACGATCGAGAATATCTTGCTCGAGGATTACTTGTTTTCGTTCTGGGTCGACCACGCGAGTTGTGAGGTTCGGATTTTCGAGATAATCCGTGTCTGAGCGACCTGGGCAGGATCCATTTGCCGACTGAGCCCAGGCCCGTTGGCCAAGTTGCTATTGCGTGTGAGACTCAATCGACACCGGCGCGCCAGCGTCAGGCGTCCTTCTTTTCCTTCTTCTCCTTCGCATCCCTGAGCGCCGGGATCTTCTCCATGAGTGTTTCGAACTTTACGCCGGTGAGGGCTTCGAGCACGGGTGGGAGCTGGCTGAGAATCGTGGTGACGTCGCCTGTGAGTTTGCTCGCTCCACCGCCGGGACCGTTGCCGCTGTTGATGATGACCATCTTTTCGGTTTTCGCGAGCGGTGCGGAAATCTGGGCGGCGATTTCGGGCCTCGCGCGCACGATGAGTTCGATGATGGCCGCCTGGTTGTATTCCTTGAACGACTCGGCCTTGTTTCGCATCGCCTCGGCGGTCGCGAGACCTTGCGCCTCGATGACAGAAGCCTCGGCGAGACCGCGTGCCTTGTTGGCGTCGGCCTCGGCGGAACCGGTCGCCTTGACGACGTCGGCGGCCGCGAACCCAGTCGCCTTCGCGGCGGCGGCTGCGCCGGCAGCCTCGGTCTCAAGTTGATACTTCCGAGCGGAGGCGAGCGTCTCGACCCTGTATCGCTCCGCATCGGCCGGCTTTTGGACATTCGCCTCGAGCTCGCGTTGACGCCGCAGGATTTCCTGTTGCTGCAGCTCGATCTGCTTTTGCTTCTCGATGATCGCGACCTGCACCTCCTCGGCTTTGACGAGCTGGTTCGTTTTGAATTTCTGCAGATCGTAGGCGAGTTCGGACTCGGCTTTCTTCTGATTCACCGAGGCCTGATACTCGGCGAAGCTCACTTCGTAATCGCGCTGCGACTCGGCGATCTTCGTGTCGGCTTTGAACTTTGCCTCCTGCCCGGCCTGCCCGGCTTGGGCAGAGCGGATGACGGCGTCGCGGTCGGCCTCGGCTTGCGCGATGATGGCGTCGCGCTTCACCTGAGCGATGCGGGGTTTGCCGAGCGCATCGAGGTAACCCTGCGTGTCGCGGATGTCGCGGATCGTGAAGCTGACGATGCCGAGGCCCATGTTGGCCATGTCGCCGGCGGCGACTTCCTGGACCTTGGAGGCGAACGCATCGCGGTTCTGGTAAATCTCCTCGACGGTCATCGTGCCGAGGATGGCGCGCAGGTGACCTTCGAGGGTCTGCGTGGCGATGTTCTTGATGTCGGCCACACCCTTGCTGAGGAACTGCTCTGAAGCGGTGGCGATGGAGACATCGTCGCCCTTCACCTTGATTTGCGCGACGCCATCGACTTTCACCGGGACGCCCTTGCTCGTGTATACTTCAGGCGTCTGCACATCGATGGTGAGCAGCTCGAGCGAAAGGATGTCGGCCTTCTCGAGAACGGGGATGATGAACGTGCCGCCGCCCTTGACGATGCGGAAGCCGCGCGTGGAGATGACGCCTCTCGCGTCGGTCTGCCGGTGTTTTCGACCGGAAACTATCAGCACCTCATTGGGGCCCACCTTTGTGTAGCGGCTGGACCAGACAATGAGAGGAACGAAGATGACGACGATGAGGCCACCGACGACAAGGGCGAGGGAGCCAAGGTCGTCGACCAGGGCGAGGAGCACGGAATGCATAGGGTTGGGTAGGCGGGGAGGAGTTTCGTGGGGAACGAAAGTCTAGGAAATCGAAACGTAGAACTGCGTGCCGACGATCCGCGTGATCTTCACGGTGGCGCCGTTGGCGATTGCTGCGCCGTTCTCGGAACGCGCAGGTGCCGAGTAGCGCGACCCCGCCTGCACGTATGCAATCTCACCGACACCATCGACAGGGATCGGGGATATCACCGTTGCGGATGTTCCAGCGAGCGCGGCAATCCGGCCTTCGCTGGAGCTTTGCGTCCGGCTGAACACGGTGTTCAAGATCAGCAAAGTCAAGCCGGCCACAGCGACGCCGCCGACTACCGACGCAGGGACGCTGATCCACGGACTGCTGGTTGCCTCGATGCGAGTCAGGATCATTCCAAATCCTCCGAAGGCGGCGACGAACGCGGCGATTGCCGAAGGGCTCAACGGGGAGAACGCCGTCACGCCACCCGCATCCATCCCGCCGTCGACGTCCCCTTCGCCGCCGAACACGTGGGCGCTGATCGCGCTTATCAGGGTAAATACAACTCCGGCTCCGAAACAGATCGCATAGGCGGTGAATGCATCCATGTCAGCCTCGATGAGAGCAATGTTGCTCGCCGAAAGCACCTACAATTTGCACGTGGGAGAAACCGGGTGGCCTCGGGAGCGAGGGCGTAGTAGGTGGCGCGCTCGTCGCGCCACAGAGTCCGGCGTTGCGCGGCAAGCGCGCAACCTACAGGGTTTCTTCGGCAGGCGTCCCACCTGCGCTACCCGATCTCACTCATCGTCGGGTAGTCAGTGTAGCCCCGGGGGCCGTCGCCGTAGAATGTCGACTCGTCGGGCTCGTTGAGTGGCGCGCCGAGTTGGAGGCGTCGCGGCAGATCCGGGTTTGCGATGAAGATCCGGCCCCATGCGACGGCGTCGACTTCGCCAGCGTCGAGAACGCGCTGCGCATCGGCGGCGGTGAAACCTTGGTTCGCGATCATTACGCCGCCGAACTCGCGCTTGATGAGCGGCACGAGCCGCGGCTCCTCGAGCGATTCGCGCGCGCAGATGAACGCAATCTTCCGCTGGCCCAGCTCGCGCGCCAGATATCCGAACGTCGCGGCTGGGTCGCTGTCGCCCATGCCGTGCGCACTGGAGCGGGGATTGAGGTGCATGCCCACGCGGTCCGCACCCCAGATCGAGATCGCAGCGTCGGTCGCCTCGAGTGCAAACCTCGCCCGATTCTCAATCGGGCCGCCGTAGTCGTCGGTGCGCTTGTTGGTGCTGTCCTGAAGAAACTGGTCGATCAGGTAGCCGTTGGCGCCGTGCAGTTCGACTCCGTCGAAGCCGGCACGCTGCGCGTTCTCCGCGCCTCTGCGGTAGGCAGCGATCACGCCGGGGATCTCGCGGCGATCGAGCGCTCGCGGTGTTTCGAAAGGCTTTTGAGGGCGGATTCCGCTCGGGTGTCCCGGCGGCGCGATCGCGCTCGGAGCGACGGGCATCGCGCCGTCCAAGTGCACCGGGTCGGACATCCGTCCGACGTGCCAAAGTTGTAGGGAAATCCGGCCACCCGCGGCGTGCACGCCGGCTGTGATCCTTTTCCAACCCGCAACCTGCTCCTCCGACCAGATGCCCGGAGTATCGAAGTATCCCACGCCCATCGGGTCGACCGCCGTCGCCTCGGTGAGGATGAGGCCCGCCGACGCGCGCTGGACGTAGTATTCGACGTTCAAGTCGGTCGGCACGCGGCCCGCGCCGGCGCGGCAACGCGTGAGCGGAGCCATGATAACGCGATTCGGCAGCGTGAGCGCGCCGACTTGGAGCGGATCGAAGAGAGTGGGCATCGGGTATTCAGATAGCATCTCGGTTTATCGATGCAAACGGAGGTTGGAGAATTCCCGCGCTCGACTCCGGATTGGGCAAGGCTATCGGTGGGAGCCGAAGAACAGGTCGCGATGAACGCAGACGAGACATTTACCCGATCGGCACTGGTGCGCGCAGCGACACCGCAGGATGCGGCGGCGATTCGCGATATCTACAATCACTACGTTCGCGATACGATCGTCACGTTCGAGGAAAAGCCGGTGAGCGTCGGCGAGATGCGCACGCGCATCCGCCTTATCGACTCGATCGGCTTGCCATGGCTCGTTGCCGAGAGCGGCGGGTCCGTCGTCGGCTACGCCTACGCCAACAAATGGAAGGAGCGCTCGGCCTACCGGCAGTCCGTGGAGACTACGGTCTATCTCAGCACCGATTGCACGGGCCGTGGGATCGGCCGGCTGCTCTACACGCAGCTCGTGGCCGAGCTTCGCAGGCTTGGATATCACGCAATCATCGGCGGGATCGCGCTGCCGAACGCGGCGTCGGTCGGCCTGCACGAGTCGATGGGTTTCAAGAAGGTCGCACACTTCGAGCAAGTCGGCCGCAAGTTCGACCGGTGGATCGATGTCGGCTACTGGCAGTTGACGATGCCGGAGTGACACGGCCTTTTTTCGAGACTGCACTCGAAAAAAGGAGGGCGCGCTGGCGTGCGCTGCCGGTTTCGAGCGACGGAGGGAGAAACACGAAGGCAAGAGGCCTAACGCGGCGCAGCCGCAAGCAAAGCCAGGCTTTTTCGCCCGGGAAAGAAGTCTTCAAGGCATTCACCACAGAGACACGGAGACACAAAGATCTGAGGAGAACGAGTGCATGAATTTTCTCCGCGTCTTCGTGCCTCTGTCGTTCAACTCCTTCTACTACGGGCCCAGGTGCATGCAGCGCAAACGATGGGCGGACCAACGTCGGGCTGCCAGAGACCGTTCATCCGCGCACCAAGGGCTTCGTGGCCTCGTTTCAACCTTTTGCGGAATTTGAGTGGAATTTGCGAAAGTGTTGGTTTCTCTAGAGCCTGCCATGAACACCCGCTCCGTGTTGACTATTGTTTCAGGTCTGGTGCTTGCCACCGGCCTTTTTGCCCAAGCCCCCCAAATCGAGTTTCCCGCGCCGAGCCCGGCCGCGACTTTTAAACAACGGGTCGGCATCACCGACATCTCCGTCGAATACTCGCGGCCCAGCATGCGCGGCCGGAAGATTTTCGGCGGTCTCGTGCCCTACGGCGAAGTGTGGCGCACCGGCGCCAACTCGGCGACGAAGGTCACCTTCAGCACCGATGTGAAGTTCGGCGGGACCGACGTGGCTGCGGGCACCTACGCGCTCTTCTCAATCCCGGGTGAAGGCGAGTGGACCGTCATCCTAAACAACGTCACCGGCCAGTGGGGCTCCTACGCCTACAACGTGGCGAACGACGTGGCCCGCGTCACCGTCAAGCCCGCGGCGGTTCCGAACGCGATCGAGACGTTCTCGATCGGCGTCTCAAATCTCTCGGCTGAGGGCTCGGCCATACTCTACCTGATGTGGGAGAACGCCCGCGTTCCCGTGAAGATTGAGACCGACCTCGCCGGCATGCTGGTTTCCAAGATCGAGGCCGTCATGGCGTCGGATGCCGAGAAGAAGCCGTATTTCCAGTCAGCGATGTTTTACTACGAGAACAATCTCGACCTGAAGAAGTCGCTCGAGTGGATGAACGCCGCGCTCGCAGCCAGCCCCGGCCAGATGTGGATGGTCTACAGAAAGGGCCTCATTCTCGCCAAGATGGGCGACAAGGCCGGCGCGCTCGCCGCGGCCAACGAATCGCTCGAGCTGATCAAGAACAGCCCGGCGGAGACCCCGGCCGAGTTGAAGGCGGAATACACGCGCCTGAACAAAGCGCTCATCGACAGTTTGAAGTAATCAGTCCGCGGCTCCGCGCGTCTCGACCAGCAGCCGCGCGGAGTCGCATCCACGTGTTTCCGATTCATTTACCCACAATCAACGTTGCGCAACCACCCGCTTGACTGCCTTCCGGCTATCCATGTCCCAAATGACCCGACTGTTGCGTATCGAAACTTTGAAATGCGCAGTCGCGGCTGATCTGGATAAAGCGCGGTGGTCGAATCGCGCCCGTGCAATGAGCGCATGCTTGTTCGCGTTCACTGCATCGCTCGCGAGTGCGACCGACTCGCCGCCTCCGGTCGACATCGCGGAGAAACGCCCGCCAGTCGTCCGCGAAGTGCTCAGCGACGCCGCGCGGATCCAGATCCAGCACGACCTGCGCGCGCTCGCGACGACCGGCACGGTGCTGCACATCGCCGCGCACCCCGACGATGAGAATACCGAGCTGATCACGTGGCTCTCTCGTGGCCGCGGGTTTCGCGCCGGTTATCTCTCGCTCACGCGCGGGGACGGCGGGCAGAACGAACTAGGCCGCGACTTCGATGAGAAGCTCGGCGTGTTGCGCACACAAGAGTTGCTCGCTGCGCGCCGGCTCGACGGCGGGAGCCAGTTCTTCACGCGCGCGATCGACTTCGGCTATTCGAAGTCGCCCGAGGAAACGCTGCAATTCTGGGATCGCGAGCAGGTGCTCGCCGACGTGGTGCGCGTGATCCGCATGTTCCGTCCCGACGTGATCGTCACGCGTTTCCCAATTCCTCCCGGCAGCGGCGGTCACGGCCAACATACTGCGTCGGGCATCCTCGCGGTCGAGGCCTTCAAGATATCAGCCGACCCGACGGCGTATCCCGAGCAGATTGCGCAGGGCCTCAAGCCATGGCAGGCGAAGCGCGTCCTCTGGAACGCATTTCGTTTCAACCCCAACGCTCCGCTGCCGCTCGACGGACCCGTCTTCATGCAAGACATCGCGGGCACCGACCCCGTCACGGGCGAGTCGTTTGGCCTGATCGCCGCGAAAAGCCGAGCGATGCACAAGACGCAAGGCCTCGGCGGCTTCGTCGACCGCGCGCGCACCGGCGCCAACGAACAGAACTTCCTGCTCATGGCGGGCGAGCCGGCAGAGTCAGACTTGATGGACGGTGTCGACACGGGTTGGACGCGCTACACCGGTGGCGCAGGGGTCGAGGAACTTGTTGCGAAACTCGCGGCAAGCTTCGACGCCACCGAGCCCGCCGCGAGCGTGCCCGCGCTTCTTGAACTTCGCGCGAAACTGGCGGACCTGCCTGACGATTCCGTCGTCGCAGACCGTCGCGCCGCCCTCGACAGCATCCTTCGCGCGTGCCTCGGGCTCGGACTCGAAGCGACGGTCGAACGCGGCGAGATCGTCCCGGGCGAATCAGTCACGGTCACGCGGCATCAATGGAATCTGGCGCCGGTTCCGGGCCGCCAAACGTCTGTGCGCTACCTCGTGAACGGTCGAGTCGTCCACGAACAACAAGTCGGCACCCACGCCGCCGACGCGATTCCCATTTCGGAGCGGATGGAGCGCGACACATTCGTGATTCCAGCGGACACGCCTCTGACGCAGCCATATTGGTTGCGCGAGAAAGGCTCGGCCGGAATCGCGAAAGTGAGCGACGCCGCGATGATCGGGCTGCCGGAGAATCCCCCCGTGCTTCAGGTCGAGCTCGAGTTTGAGATCGACGGTCGCCGCTTCGCGATGGTGGAGACGCCGGTCTTTGTGGCGGGCGACGCGCGGAGCGAATTGAAGTTCATTCCGCCGGCGTCCTTGAGAATCGGCTCCGAGGTGCTGCTTGTTCCGCCGGGCGGAACGAAATCCGTGTGGGTGGAGGTATCTGCAGCGCGCGCGGATCTTCGCGGAACGCTACGTCTCGATGTGCCGGTCGGCTGGAAGGTGACCCCGGCAGCGCGCGATTTCGCGACCCGTGCCGTGGGCGAGCAGGCGAGTCTCTCGTTCGATGTGACTGCGCCGGCGGCTGCTGCGAGTGGCGAATTGAAAGCGACCGCAACGATCGACAGCCGCGAATACTCAACGCAGAGGATTGAACTGCGCTACGATCACCTTCCCGTCCAGTTGCTGCAACCGCCGGCGGCTGCGCGACTCGTGAGCAGCGACGCGCGCACGCTGGCGAAAAATGTTGGCTACCTGCCGGGTGCAGGCGACAGCACGTTGGAGGCGCTCGAGCAACTCGGATGCACGGTGCGCGTGCTCACCGGCGCCGATCTCACGCTGGAGCGACTCGCCGGGCTCGACGCGGTCGTGATCGGTGTGCGCGCGTTCAACGAGCGCGACGACCTCGGGGCGAATTTCCCCGGCCTTCTCGCGTGGGTCGAGGCGGGCGGCACGGTCGTTGCCCAATACAACCGGCCCAACGGACTGAAGGCGACGCAACTCGGGCCGTTTCCGCTCTCGATCGAGGGCCAGGCCGCTCGCTTTCGAGTGACCGACGAGACGGCTCCCGTGAACTTCCTCGCACCCGATCATCCCGCGCTCAACACGCCGAACAAGATCAACCAGGCCGACTTCGAGGGCTGGGTGCAGGAGCGCGGTGCGTATTTCCCGAGCACTTGGGACGAGGCGAGCTACACTGCTCTGCTGGCGATGAGCGATCCGGGGCAGACACAGCCGGACAGCAGCGTCCTGATCGCGCGCCACGGGAAGGGCTACTACGTCTACACAGGTCTCGCGTTCTTCAGGCAGCTCCCCGCCGGCGTGCCAGGCGCGTATCGGCTTTTCGCGAACCTCATCTCGCTGGGTCATGAATGAGTGGAATCCGCGTCTTGGGGTAGGGCAGGATCCCGCCAAGGCGGGAGCTCGCCGCGAAAACCCTCGGCGCGCCCATCGGTCGCGCCCTACCAAATGAACGCGCCCGATCCCGACGACGACCACGCGCCGCCCGGCGTGCCCGGCTTCCGAACCTGGCGCGGCATTTACCTCTTCGTGTTCGGCGTATTCGTCCTCGTCGTCATCGGCCTGACGATTTTCACGCGCTACTTCGCATGAACGCCCTCGACTGGTTCGTCCTGCTCGGGACCATGGTCGGCATCGCGGCCTACGGCACTTGGCGCACGCGTCACACGCGAAATCTCAACACCTACCTCAAGGGCAACCAGACTACGGGCTGGGCCACGATCGGCATCTCGGTCATGGCCACACAGGCGAGCACAATCACTTACCTCTCGCTTCCAGGCCAGGCTTACGAAAACGGAATCGCATTCATCCAGAATTATTTCGGCCTGCCGCTCGCGCTCATCCTCGTGTGCGCGGTCTTCCTGCCGATCTACCGCAAGCTCGGTGTCTACACCGCCTACGAATACCTCGGCCGGCGTTTCGATGGGAAAACACGGCTCCTCGGCGCCGGCATCTTTCTCCTCCAACGCGGCCTGCAGAGCGGTATCACGATCTACGCGCCGGCGATCATCCTCTCGACGGTGTTCGGCTGGCGGCTCGATCTCACGATCATCTTCACCGGCGTCCTTGCGATCGTCTACACCGTCACCGGCGGCAGCGCTGCAGTGAACCTCACGCAGAAATGGCAGATGGCCGTCATCTTCGGCGGCATGGTCACGGCGTTCATCATCCTCGTTCGCAGCGTGCCGGATGATGCGTTCGCGATCGCCGGCGCGATGGGAAAGCTCGAGGCGGTCGACTACAACCCCGACCTCCGCGTGCGCTACACGATCTGGAGCGGCATCCTCGGCGGCTTCTTCCTCTCGCTCTCGTATTTCGGCACCGACCAGTCGCAGGTGCAGCGCTACATCGGCGGCGCCGCGCTCCGCGAAGGGCGACTCGGGCTGATGTTCAACGCACTCCTCAAGATCCCGATGCAGTTTTTCATCGTGATCCTCGGTGCGCTGCTCTTCGTGTTCTACCAGTTTCACGCAGGCACGCCCGTTGTCTTCAACCAGGCTGCTTGGCAGCAGCAGGTCAACGGTGCGAACGCCGCGCAGTTCCAGGAGTTCGAGCAACGCCATGCCACGGCGCACGCGGACAAGCAGGAGCGGATCCGCGAGTTCGTCGCAGCGCGCGAGTTGGGCGATCCGTCGATCGAGAACGCAGCGCGAGAGGCACTTTCCGCCGCGCAGCGGGCATCCACCGCGATCCGTGACGAGGCGCGCGCCGCGCTCCACGCGGCGGCCCCGGAGTCGAAGAAGACGCGCGACTCCGACTACGTCTTCATCAACTTCATCCTCAACCAGCTCCCGCAAGGACTCGTCGGGCTGCTCATCGCCGTCATGTTCGCCTCGGCACTCTCGTCGAAGGCCGGCGAGTTGAACGCGCTCGGCACCACGAGCACGATCGATCTCTGGCGGCGCTTCCGTCCGCTCGCGGCGCACGACGAGGCGCGCAACGTCCGCGTCGCGAAGTGGCTGACCGCGCTGTGGGGATGCTTCGCGATCAGCTTCGCTCTCTTCGTGAGCTTCGCGGAGAACCTCATCGAGGCGCTGAACATCGTCGCCTCGATCTTCTATCCGGCGCTGCTTGGCGTTTTCGTTGTCGCGTTCTTCTTCAAGCGAGTCGGTGGGACCGCTGTATTCTGGGCCGCGGTCTCCGCGCAGATCGTGGTGATCGCGCTCTATTTCCTCGGCCCGAAGTTCGGCATCGCCTACCTCTGGCTCAACCCAATCGGCTGCATCGCCTGCGTGGTGTTCAGTCTCATTTTGCAGGCTGTGCTGCCGCGAGGACACTCATCTTCCGGGGCTCCTTCAGTCGCATAGGCCACATAGGTCCTATGGGTCGCATAAGGCCTATAGGCCCCATTTCTTCTCACTCTCACTTTCACTCTCACTTTGCCCTCCTCCCCCGTCATCTGCTTCGGCCAACAACCCTGCGGATTCTTCCCGCGGCGGTTCCTCTACGCGAAGATCATCACCGCGCGCAGGCTGCAGTCCGAGATTGGCGGCGAGATCGTCTTCTTCTGCCACGACAGCGACCATGACTGCCGCGAGACGCAGACTATCCTCCGCGAACGCCGGACAGACGGCGCGCAAGCGCTGAACTTCACCTTCGCGAACAAGATTCAGCGCAAGTACTCGCCGCTCTTCCTGAAGCACATCCCCGATGGCTGGCAGGCGAACACCGCGCGGCAGCTTCCGAACTTCGTGGCCCCGCTTTGGGTCGAGGCATTCAAGTCGGTCCAAGCCACGAACCATGCGGACTTTTGCCTGGCGATGTATCGCGCGATGGGGCTGCTCGATGGTATCCGAGTTGTGCGCTCGGGCGACCCGGCGGTCCGCGCCGACGCCTGCGAGGTGAGTGACTACTTCGTCGATGTGCCGCACTCGGGTGAGATTGTGCGCGCTCGCTGCATCGAAGGTGCCCTGAAGCTCCACGAAGGCGGCGACTCGTGGCTCACGCTTCCGCACATCCCGTTCACCCGGGAGCACATCAGCCCAACGCGCGACTCCCGGCTGCGCTGGATGCAGTCGGTCGTGCTCTGCACGCACTACATCGCCGGGGCAGGGGAGCAGGCATACTTGAACAAGTCCGACGCGCCTGAGATAACCTACGTCGCCCGCGACCCAATCGATCGCTCCGATGAAGCCTACACCGATGTCCCAGCTTCCTGACCGCCGTCCCAATCCCGTTTGTAACGTAATACGTTCAAGCCCCTCACCGCCGATCCCAAGCCGACTTGTCACCTAATAGGTGACATTCCCTCTGAAGAACGCCCCGGGCAAATGTCACCTAATAGGTGACATCTCGCCGAGGCGACTCCTGCCATGAAAAAGTCTGCCCCTTCATTGTTACCGCCACTCTTGGTCTTCGGTGCGCATCCGGACGACATCGAGTTCGGATGCGGCGGCGTCGTCGCTGCCGAGGTGCTCGGCGGGCGGCGGGTTCACATGGTGGTTTGCTCGCGCGGCGAAGCTGGCAGCAACGGCACGCCGGCGATTCGCATCGCCGAGGCGGAGCGTGCGGCGAAGCTCCTTGGCGCGACAATCGAGTTCATCGAGCTCGATGGCGACGCTCAGCTCGAGGTGAAGGCGGCGCACTCGATGAAGCTCGCGGGGATCATCCGGCGGCTGCGCCCCTCGACCGTCCTCGCGCCCACGCTCGAGGGAAACCAGCACCCCGATCACTGGCGGCTGGCGCAGATCGTGCGCGATGCTTCGCGTCTTGCGCGCTACGGCGGACTCGCTCCGCTCAAAGCGCGGCGTCCGCATGCCGTCGGCCAGCTCTTCTTCTACGCCGTCTCGCCGGACGCCGAGCCCTCCACGCAACCCGTGTTCATCGACATCTCCGCCCGCAGGGCGCTCGACCGGTGGACGAAGGCGATGCTCGCACATGCTTCGCAACTCAAGACGCGCGCGTATGTCGATCTTCAGCTCGCCCGCGCGCGCGTCTGCGGCCTGCGCGCCGGGGTAGGGCATGCGCAGCCTCTGTGGCCGAATGATGCGCTGGTCTTCTCGTCGCTCGCGGCGGCCTCCCGCTCCGCACGACAATTCTGATCGGAACCGACCCGATCATGTTCACCACAGAGGCACAGAGACACAGAGCCGGAACGATGCAATCGATTACGCAAAAGTCCCGTAGCTGCCGAGGTAACGAGGCAGGTCTTTTGGCAGCCACCGTTTCATCTGCCTCTTCACGTCGGCAGCTACTTTCGACTGAATGAATCCGACTGGGAAATCACAACCCGAGTGCCCCTTTGTGTATCTGTGCCTTTGTGGTAAATCTCCGACTCCTCTCCTCTGTGCCCATCTTTGTAATCTGTGGCTAAGACCTCGCTCCTCATGCCTGATCGCCCGCTAAAAATCGGCATCACCTGCTACCCGTCCGTCGGCGGCAGCGGGATCCTCGCGTCAGAGCTGGGCGACGAGCTTGCGGCGCGCGGGCACGAGATTCACTTCATCAGCTACGAGCAGCCGTTTCGGATGCCGCGGCGCGCGAACGTGTTCTTCCACCCGGTGGTGGTGAACAGCTACGACCTTTTCAAGTATCCCGACTACACGCTTCCGCTCTCTGTGAAGATGGCCGAGGTGAGCCGCGATCACGCACTCGACGTGCTGCACGTGCACTACGCGGTGCCGCACGCGACCGCAGCGATCCTTGCGCGTGAAATGCTTCATGCCGAGCGAAGGCTCAAGATCATCACCACGCTCCACGGCACCGATACCACGCTGCTCGGGCGCGATCCGGGCTACGGTCCGGCAATCGCGCACGCGCTCGAGCAGTCCGATGCGATTACAACCGTCTCCGAGTTCTTGCGTCGCGAGACGCAGCGGCTTCTCGGCGTGAAGAGTCCGATCGACGTCGTCCACAATTTCTTCGAGCCGCGCAAAGCGGAGCACGCGCGCTCGGATATTCGCGCCGAGCTTGGTCTCACCGACGGCGAGGCGATGATTCTGCACCTCTCGAACCTGCGCCCGCTCAAACGGCTCGACCTGCTTGTCGACGTGGTGGCGCGGCTCGAGCCTCGGATTGCCTTCAAACTCGTCGTGCTTGCCGGCGGCGATCCCGCGCCGCTGCTCGCCGAGGCCGCGAAGCGCGGCGTGGCCGACCGGATCGTGGTGCGCGAGAAGGTGAGTGACATCGAAGGCTATCTCGCGGCGGCCGACGCGGGCCTGTTCACATCGGAAGTTGAGAGCTTTTGCCTGAGCATCCTCGAGCTGATGAGCGTCGGATGTCCCAGTGTGGCGTTCGCCGTCGGCGGGATTCCCGAGGTCGTGACGAGCGGCGAGCACGGATTGCTCGTGCCGTTTCCCGACACAGGCGCGATGGCCGCCGCAATCGAGTCTCTTCTCCGCGATCCTGCGCGACGTGCGACGCTCGGCGATGCCGCACGTGTCCGCGCGCATGATCGGTTCTCCGCGGCCGCGATCGTGCCGCGCTACGAGGCGATCTACCGGCGAGTCTGTGCGGGCTGAGGACCATCTTGAACACCTCAAACGCAACACCTGGCGAGTATCACTACGGCTCGGCGGATGCCGCGCACACCAGCGACTACTTGTGGAAGCCAATCCTCGCCGCTTGCGCGCAGTTCGGTGCGAAGCGGGTGCTCGATCTCGGCTGCGGCAACGGAGCGTTCTGCCGCGAGCTCGCCCACGCAGGATTCAGCGCGGTGGGCTGCGACCCGAGCGGCGAGGGTATTCGGATCGCCTCGGAGTCCGTCCCGGGCGCGACGTTCAAGCAGCTCGGCGTCGACGATGATCCGACGCTACTGGGCGAGCGCGGCTTCGATATCGTCGTCTCCACGGAAGTCGTGGAGCACCTCGCCATGCCACGACACTTGCCGCAGTTCGCTAAACAGGTTCTTCGGCCGGGTGGACTCCTGATCGTGAGCACACCTTATCACGGCTACCTGAAGAACCTCATGCTTTCACTCACAGACAAGTGGGACGATCACCTCTCGCCGTTCTGGGACGGCGGGCACATCAAGCTTTGGTCGCGTGCGACACTCACAAGGCTCCTCGAGGAGGAGGGCTTCCGAGTCACGAAGTTCATCGGCGCCGGACGATTCCCGTGGCTTTGGATGAGCATGATACTCGTCGCGGAGAAGCCGTCGGGCGATTGAGGCGAGACTGGCTCGAGCGTGTCCGCTCAACCGCGAATGGACACAAATCACGTCAATGTCGGAACCGAGCGCCTCACGCATAAGAATCGGCTTCCTGCGCGGCGTCCATTTGCGCTATCTGTGGACTGTGAATACCCGACTGGCTTGCGGTGCTATGCTCGTGGCGATGCTCGTTTGCGCGGGCTGTGGCAAGAAAGACGAGGCGACCGGGTCGGCGCCCGGTTCGACTTCTTCGAAGTCGGACGCGATCGCCTTGGTGAAACAAGAGGAGCGGAGCCGCCACTTCATGGCTGTGCACAAGCACCTCGAAGTCGGTGGAACCCTCTATGGCTACGCCGACGTCGACGGCGACGTTATGAAGATCGCGCGGGAGATCGAGTTGTTCATGGCGGGGCTCGCCGAGGCACAACCGGCAAACGCCAAGGCGCTCAAGCAGGACTACCCGGCGCTGGTGACTGCTCTCGGTCTCGACGGCATCAAGGCGGTCGGTGTCAGTTCTGTGCCCGACGGCACGGGATTTTTCAGGAATAGGATGTATGTCCACATCCCCGGTGAGCGGCGGGGAGTGGTCGCCGGACTCGGCGGCCCGCCGGCCCCGTTCGCGCGGCTCAACCTCGCGCCAGCCGATGCGGACTTCTTCGCCGAAACCGAGGTCGACGTGCCCGTCGTCTACTCGACGATTCTCCAGATCGTCGACATCACGGCCGGCAAGGAAGCTTCCGGGAAGATCGAGCAGGCGTTGAAGGATGCAGGACGCAACGCGGCGATCTCCGTGCTGAGCATCGTCCAAGGCTGGAAGGGGCACATGGCGTTCGTGATGCGACTCGACCCGCAGGAAAACATTACGTTGCCGACACCGCAGCAGTTCAAGATGCCGGCATTCTCGTTCCTGATCTCCATCGACGGAATCGCGCCGTCGGTGAGGGATGCACTTACCCAGCTTCCCTTTTTCGCGGTGCGCAAGGAAGGTGCGCTGGAGATCTTCGAGTTTCGGCAGCAGCTTCCGATGAAGGGCATTCAACCTGTCGTCGTCATCGACGGGTCGACGCTGCTCATCGCAAGTTCGCCGCAATTCCTCGGCGAATGCCGCGCGACGACGGACCGGCTCTCCGGCAATCCGGAATTTCAGACGGCGCTCACGCACGTGCCGAGCGAGGGCAACGGCCTCGTCTACCTAAGTCCGAAGTTTTTCAAGCGCCTCGCGGACCTCGAGAGCCTGAATCCGCAACTGCCCGCCGAGTCGGCGCGGGCGATTGGCATGTTCATGCGGCAACTGCCCCAGACGGACAGGCCACTGATCTCAGTGAGAAGCAACCTGCCGGACGGGCTGCTGATCGAGTCGTATTGGAACCGCTCGATGAAACAGGACCTGGCCGGACTCGCCGTCTACAATCCCGTCACTGTCGGGCTCCTTGCTGCGATGGCGATTCCCGCGTTCAACAAGGTCCGGGAGACCTCGCAGCAAAAGGCGGTGCTCAACAACCTCCGGCAACTCTCTGGCGCCGCGGACCAGTTCTTCATGGAGACGGGCAAGACGTCTGCGACCTACGACGACCTCGTCGGCCCGACCAAATACATTTCTGAACTCACTCAGATTGCCGGCGAGGACTATCGCGGACTCCAGTTCCGTCCCGGCGCGACGCTCACGGTCCGCCTCGCCTCGGGCAAGGAAGTCACGCTCGAGCGGTAGGGCGAGAAGTAGTCAGCACGGAAAACTCTCTGGCGGGATTCACCCCAATCTTAGCCACGCGCAAATGGCGACCGGCCGCAAAGCGCCACAGGAGCGGCGCACTCCAAGGCCTTCGGCTCTGCACATGGCGTTCAATCAGTCGCGGCAGCGTCTTGGAGTGCGGCAGTCCCCTGCCGCTTTTGCGAACGGCGTCTACCGGAAATCGGCGCCGCCGCCTCACGCCGCCGTGAGCATGCAGTCGACTTTCTTGCAGATCGTCGCGGCGTATTCGGGCACGTGCAGGGTGTCGCACTCGGTGCCGAGGATAAACGGATGACCGGTTGCCTCCATCTGTGCCGCGAGCCGTGCGGTGTCCTCCGCGACGCGCGTGAGCGGCATCATCTGGTCCGAGTAAAACATCTTCGAGGGAAGATTGCCGTAGAGGACGATGTCCTTGGGCACAAGTGGCGCGACATCCCAAAGCTTGCGTGAGCTGCCGAGGCTCAGCATCGCGGGTCGCAGCGAGCAGAATCCTTCCAGCATCCCGTCGGTAATTTCGCCACAGCAGTGGAAGATCAAATCCACGCCGCGGTCGGCGAGGAGCGCTGCGATCCGCCGGTTGGGCGCGAGCACGCAGCGTTCGAAGATGTCGCTGCCGGCGGCCAGTTGAAGCGGGGAGAAGAAGATCTGGTTGGCCGCAGGCTCCGCGATGAAGATCGCCTTGGCCCCGGCTGCGACAGCCAGTTCAACCTCGTGCATCACGCAGGTGATGCTGATGTCCATGCACGCTTCCAGCAGTGCGACTTCCGGCTCCTCCTCGGCGGTGACGCCCATCCCTGCGAGGTAGATCGGCGTGATCGGATCCGCCATGAGCTTCGACGTGAGCGAGTAGGGGCCGATGCACATGCCCACGGGAACGAGTTTTGTCCGCGACCGGATTGAGTGCACGGCGCCCAGGTTAGCCGCGACGCGTTCGCTCGGCGCGACCTGCTTCACGAACGTGGCGTAATTGCGGCGCTGCTCGAGAGTCGGCGGAACAACGAAGTGGAATTTCTCGATGTCGTCCGTCGCCACGCCGAAGTGGTTGAGCAACTCGGCCTTCTCCAGCCGCAGATCCATGAGGGGAAAGGCGAGGGGAGTGTGAAAAGCTTCCGCCGCCTCAGCCACCACTTCGCCGAGCCGGCCGCCGTCTCGAATAATTTGATCCGCGTCGGCGTGCTTGTGCAGCACCAAGTCGGCGGCAATCGGCACGCGGTGGCGTTGCGAGGCGAGATCGAGCAAGTCGCGGGACATCGGGGTGAAGCAACCCTGCCGGCATCCCGCTCGCGACGAAAGGTCCGACCCGCGCGCCTCCCATCCTAGAAGAGTGCGTCCTCGCACGCTGTAGCCGCGCTAATTTGGCGTCTTGGACAGCTCGCGATCGCAGATGGCCAATCTTCACAGTCGAAATCGCTGTGTCCGAGCGTGTCCGCGAGCCCGTCGCGATCTCGCAGCAAGAATACCATTTTACCTTGTGAGAGATGAGTGCCGGTATCGCTCCCTTATTGCCGAACGTTCAGTGATGCGCCCATGGCGGGACTGCGCCCCGCCATGGGCGCTGGTCGAATATTCGGCCCTTTCTTCAACCCCATGTTTTCATTACTGCGATGACAGCCGCCAAATCCACCAGATGATCTTCACCTTTGGCTTCGGACTGAATCGTCCTCCAGCCTTCCTTTCCGCTCATAGTGGAATCAAGCGTGGCGAACAAGTCGCATGACGCTGAGAAACGAACCAAGTCAATCTTCTCAGACGCTGCGACATTCAGCAATGCGACCAAAATATCTTCCATGCCTTTCAATTGCTGCTTGGAGAACCGTGCTCCCCTCGGCGCGATCTTGATGGTCTCAACGACCCGACGCATGTCAGCTTCGGTCTTGAGATTCTCACCAGTGAATATCTCCCGGGGCAAATCGACTGCCTCGACTTCTTCTGGCTTGGGCTTCGCGCCGCACTGGATGAACCCGATGCACAGGCCGAGTATGAGAAGTAGCGCTCGAATGAGAATTTTGCCGAACGGTGTGTTATTCAGCCTTTGGGTAAAGGCGAAGTGCTCGCCGAGGCAATCGTGCCGTTTTGGACGACAGCTCATTCATCACCGGCGTTACGGTTTGACCAGAAACTCGCTTAGGCGACGAAGCAACATGTTCAACGTGTCATCCGAAACCGCGCCTATTCGTCCGGTGAAATGTGATTCTGGTAACACCGCGAGAAAGCCAAGCCTCGCGACAGATGTCGCCTTGAGTCCAGTTGCAGTGAATTCCGCGGTGCCAGCGATTATGACGTGATCAAAGCCGGCGACTTGGTGCCGTGTCTGGCTGCTGATGCCACAAACGAGAAAGTCTCCGAACGGCGGGAACTTCTTCAGCAAGAGCACCGGCCTCAACTTCGCGGAGCCGTCTGCCTGTGGTAGCGATGTCAGCGCATGTCGCCAGCAATCATCGCCGAACGTCTTCGATCGTATACTCCGGCTCGTCACTCCCGTATACCCTCACGAGTGCTGCCTCTGACACAGCGGTCCACTTTTCGTGTTCAGCGGGCTCAGCCATCAAGACGACAAGGAGCCGCGCGTCCTTCTGGAGTTTGTATGGCTCATCCAGTCGGATCTGTTCTCCGTCAAAGTGCGCGGGCAATGTGACTTTTGGCATAAAAGGGAAGGTAGGAACACGCGGTTGCGGGGCAACAGCATTTGCCGATGTCTGCAGTCAGAGCGAAAGGTCGGAGTGGGGGCAACTCATCCCCGCACAGCCGAGGCCCAGTCCTTCGGTATCGCGGCAGATAGGTTTTCGGGGGTGGAAGCGGTGATGAGGACATTGTCCTCGATCCGGATGCCGCCGGTGCCGATGAGGAGGTCGACCTTGTCCCAGGCGACGGCGTCCTTGAATCGTGTGCGGCGCTCGCGGTCGTTGAGGAGCGCGGGGATGAAGTAGAGGCCGGGTTCGACGGTCATCACGTATCCGGGCTCGAGCGGGAGGTCGGTGCGGAGGTTCTTGAGCGAGGGCGATTCGGATTTCCTTCTGCCGGGGAACATGCCGCCCGCGTCGCGCACGCCGAGGCCGACCATGTGACCGATGCCGTGCGGAAAGAAGAGCAGGTGCGCCTCGCGCTCGACGAGCCCCGCGGGATCGCCGCGCATGAGGCCGAGCGAAACGAGTCCGGCCGTGAGTTCGACGGCGCAGCGCAGATGGATCTCACGCCACTCGGTGCCGGGCAGGCAGCGCGAGATCGCGCGCTCCTCGGCTTCGAGGACGATTGCGTAGAGGTCCCTCGTGATGCCGCGCGGCGTGCCGACGACGAACGTGCGCGTGACGTCGGCGCAGTAGCGGCGCACTTCGGCGCCGGCGTCGATTAGGATGTGGTCGCCTTCCTTCGCGGCGCGGTCGGTTGGCATGAAATGCAGCACCGCGGAGTTCGAGCCGATGCCGACAATTGTGTCATAGGCGGTGCGTGTGCCGCCTGCGCGTGCGAACGACGCCTCGATCTCGATCTGCAGTGCGCGCTCGGTTACGCCGGGTCGGATGTGCTCGGCTGCGGTCTTGAAACCTGCGGCCGTGGCTGCCGCTGCGGCGCGAATGCGGTCGAGTTGTGCGGCGTCCTTCGGTCGACGCGCGTGCATGAACTGCTCACGCACGGCGGCGATCGCGGCGTTGTCGGGCTTCGCGCCGTGGAGCGGCACGCCGAGATGAATGACGGGACGCGCGCTGCGCGCGGCGAGCCATGTTCCAAGCTTCGAAAGCGGTGTGCCGGGCACGGACACGAGTCCCTCCCATACGCGCTGCGCCTCGGTGATGTCGGGCACGAACGACACCCAGCCCGCCTCGGGACCGTCGGCGTGATCGTAGGCGAGGACGGCGCCTGGGATGTTCAGGTCGGTGAGGGCGAAATACTCGGCGTGCGCGATGAATGGGTAGGTCTGGTCGGCTCCGCCGGGGATCGAGATCGGCTCGCCCGCTCCGATGAGCAGGAGGGCGTTGTCGAGATTCAGTTGTGACGCGAAGCGAGCGCTACGCGCGGGAAGGGGATCATTCATCGGAAGTCAGATCTTAAACCACAGAGGGGATGGGAACCACGAAATACACGAAACACACGAAAGGTTTCGGAGCGAAGAGGGGAAGGAGGGCTGCCCACGGAATACACTGAATACACGAAAAAAGGGAAACGCAGGAGACAGGAACAGAGGGGAACGGACCCGGCTATGTCGCGGGAACTTGCACGAAGCAGCACGAGACACAGAAGAAACACGGAGTTCTGGCCACTGATTTCACAGATGGGCACGGATTTGGATGGACTGAACCACGGAGGCATCCTCCTTCGCCGAGGCTACGGAGGACAGGCAGAGACATGGAGGTCGGAATCAGATGAGGAAGTTGGGTCACTCTGCTGGCCAGCAGAGCACGAATGGGACTAGCGCGTCATAGGCGGCATTCAAAGAAAACGGATTCTGAGTCACGGAGAGCACAGAGGGCCGGACCGAGTGCACAGAGGAGTTTTTTGCCTCCATGGACTCTGTGTGGCCTCCGTGAACTCTGTGACGAGAGATCAGGTTCGGGAAATGATCTGACTCACAGCAGGATGAGGCTGAGTGCGAAGACGGTGGCAATGGCGGTGAGGCCGGCGATGGCGGAGGCGACTGTGATGAGCTTGCAACCCTGCGTGATTGTGAGGCCGGAAGTTTGGGTGATGACCCAGAAGTAACTGTCGTTAACGTGCGAGACGACCATTGAGCCGGAGGCGATGGCAAGCGTGGCGAGCACCGGACCGGATCCGGTCGTCAGTCCCATCACGCCGAGGAGCGGGCCCACGAGCGATGCCGTGGTGATCATGGCGACGGTGGATGAGCCGATGGCGGTTTTGAGTCCGGCGGCGATGACGAATGGCAGGAGGATGTTCAGGCGACCGAGGTCGAGCGTGGTGAGCGTGTCGCCAACGAGCGCCGCGAGCGAAGTTTCGCGAAGCACGGCGCCGAGCGCGCCACCGGCGGCGGTGATGAGAATGATCACTCCGGTCGCACGCAGGCCGTCGGCGCACCATTCGGATATCGCCTCGCGGCCATGCCGGCGAGCGGCGAACATCGCGATGAGGACCCCCAGCACAAGTGCGACATTTGGATCGCCCGCGATCAACAGAACGGGCAGCGCGCCCGCGATGGCGCTGCCCGGATAGGCGGCGACGGACTTGAGCGCGATCAGGACGACGGGCACGAGCACCGGCGCGAACGCCCACGCTGCCGGCATCCGCTCGGTCACGGGCGTCGGCTCCGTTTCGGCAGCCGCGGGTGGGGCCACAACGATACGCGTGGCTACGAATCTTGCGTAGAGGCACGAAGCGGCGATGGCGGGAATTGCGGCAACAAGTCCGAGAAGGATTACGGCGCCGAGGTCGGCGTGAAGCTCACCGGCGACGGCGATCGGTCCCGGCGTGGGCGGCACGAGGCAATGCGTCGTGTAGAGTCCCATGCCGAGTGCGACGGCGAAGCTCGCGATGGAGATGCCTGTCTGGCGCGAGAGCGCGCGGTTCAGTGGCGCGAGCAGAACGAAGCCCGAATCGCAGAAGACCGGCACGGAAACGATCGCGCCAGTGCCCGCCATCGCGACGAGCGCGCGCTTACGACCGACGAGGCGCAGCACGGACTCCGCCATCGAGAGGGCGCCGCCACTTCGTTCGAGTATCGCGCCAATCATGCCACCGCACGCGATCACGATGCCGATCGCGCCGACTGTGCGGCCGAAGCCGCCGGTGATGGCGGTGAGCGCCGTGATCGCCGGCATTCCCGAAGCGAGCCCGATGGCTCCCGCCGCGATCAGCAGCGCAAGGAACGGATGCAGCTTGTAGCGCGCAGTCGCGACGATGACGAAGACGATTCCGACCAGGAGCAGCAAGAGTATCGAGGAGCCGTCGAACATGGGGGAGTGTCGCGCCGCAAACTTAGTCGACTGCGGCCGAGGTGCTCACGTCAAGGAAGGCGAGGGAGCGACACGAATTACCGAATCAGCGCGAATGGGAAGAAGGCAGGAGTTGGCCACAGATGATGTGCTTCCCCCGATAAATCGGACACGCGTTAAGCGTGATTTGGTTTTAGGTTGTTGAGGTTGGTCTCGTAGTCGAGGGGACTTTGATAGCCGAGTGCGGAGTGCATCCGCGAGCGGTTGTAGAAGCTCTCGATGTAATC